>NZ_JBFRFQ010000047.1:0-54849 GCF_052114905.1 Nocardia sp. 2TAF39 | reverse complement strand
GTGTCTGCGTCCGCATCCTGCAACGCCTGCTTGCGCTCACCGCCGCGATCTGGCACAACGACACCACCAACGCACCGATCCACCGGTCACTGACCGCCTACGATCACTGACCAGCGGTGAGACCCACCGCTTGGAATCATTCATCTAGACGCGCGTACCAGGTCGCGTTGCGTGAAAACGCGGTGACCAGCCCGTACACCGTATCGTCGAGGGGGTCGTATTCGACGGCGAACAGTTCCTCGCCGGTCTCGGGATGCCCGGGCAATGTTCCGTACGCGAACCCACGCCGGTTCGGTTCGTCGAGCAGGTATACCACCCGGCAGGGGGCGGTGATCCCGAGCGGGCCGACACCCAGCCTTACGATCACGGTGCTGCCGGGTTCGGCGGTCGGGGTGTCGGCGTATTGAAAGAACCTGGTGCCCTTCTGCATTCGGTAGGCAAGGATCTCCGCGCCCGCCCGGTCGAACAGGGCTCGGCCACGGCCGATCGGGCGGCGCAGTCGAAACCGGTGATACCCCTCCGGCAGCACACCCCTGGTCGCGCCGACTTCCGGGTAGGTGAACGGCGGCTTGCCGGACGCATGCTTCATATGCCGATCTTCGCTGCGACGGCCGCGCATGGGAAGAGCGACCGCCCATCCTGTGAAGCGGAGAATCCTGCCGTACCCCAGCAGCCGGAATACGTGGTCCCGGGAATCCCGAGTGGCGTGCTGAGGTTGGCTGTCGGCATGCGTGGATTTATCACCGACCCGGCCGGGCGGGCCGGATTGCGGCTGACCGACGAACTACCTGAGCCGAATCCTGCCGCCGACGAAGCAGTCGTCGCGGTCCGGGCCTTCGCGATCAACCACGATGAGCGCAACCTCATAGCGCGCAGGCCCGACGGCTGGCGCCCTGGACAGGATGTGGCCGGGGTCGTCGTCCGCGCCGCCGCCAACGGCACCGGACCCGCGGTGCGTACGCGGGTGGTGTGCTACCTGGACTGGGAGGGTTGGGCCGAGCGGGTGCCGGTTCCGGTACACCGGATGGCCCCACTGCCTGACGCCGTCGGCTTCGAACAGGCCGCGAGCCTGCCCATCGCGGGCATGACCGCGTTGCGTGCGTTGCGGGTAGGCGGCGCGGTACTCGGCCGCCACGTACTTGTGACGGGCGCGACCGGCGGTGTCGGCCAGTTCGCGGTACAGCTCGCGCGCGCCGCCGGGGCCAGGGTCACCGCTCTGGTCAGCAAACCCTCCCGCGTCGAGCAAGCCCGTGCCCTCGGCGCGCATCGGGTAGTGACCTCGCTCACCGACGAATCCGGCGCGCCGTTCCACCTGGTGCTCGACGGTGTCGGCGGCCCTGTGCTCGCCGACGCTATCCGAGCCATTGCGCCAGGCGGACATCTCGCCTGGTATGGCAACCCCGGCCGCGACGGTGCCCACATCGCCCTCGCCGACTTCTACGCGCAAGGGTGGAACGCCCACATCGTGGGCTTGATCAGCCCTGCCCCCGAAGAAACCCTCGGCGAGGACCTAGGCATTCTGGTGCAGCTGGTCGCGGATGGTCTGCTACGCCCACACATCGGACTGACTCTGGACTGGACCGCGACCGCGGACGCCTTCGCCGCCCTGGCCGACCGCACCCTGCAGGGCAAAGCAGTGCTCACCATCCCGGCGTGAGCCGATTATTCGCCAGTGCTGCGCCTACCGCGCGACAGGTGGCGTTCGCCTGCTGGCCCGGTTGAACTGGAACCGGTGGACCGCCTTTCCGGTGTCTGGAGTGGACAGACCTACCGATCGAGTGGGCCGTAGACGCATTCCTGCAGCCGCCCACCGCGCGAGTTACAGGCAATGGTCTGCCGAATATTCGCGAGCAACCTTTACAGCCGAACCGGTTTGAGTCGTAGGGGCGTGAGGTGGATGAGGCCCAGCGGATCCAGGTATTCGCGCTTGCGGCGCCGGTCGCTCTCAGCGCGTGCGCCCCAGTGCAGGCACGTCATTGCGCATCCCGGATGTCCGGCCTCCAGCGATCCGATTCGGGTGCCGCGCGTGACCCGCGTGCCCACCTGCACCTCGGCCCGTACCGGCTCATAGGTAGTGCGCAGCCCGCCGGCGTGATCGATGGAAACGACCGGCTTGTCGGCCACCGTTCCCGCGAACACGATGATCCCGTCACCGGCGGCGAGCACCGCCTGTCCCTCGGCTCCGGTCAGATCGACCCCGCGATGCCCGGGCAGCCAGTCCTGCGCAGGTTTGTCGAAACGTCGCACTACCGCCGGGCGCGGTTGCAGCGGCCAGCCGAATCGCCCCTCGGGGGCTGCCTTCGCGATCGGCTCCGTGGTAATAGCCGCGATGAGGCCCACCCCCAGCATCGAGGAAAGGAGTCGGCGTGTCCGGACCCCGGTAACGGGAGTCATCCGAGCCTGAGCGGGATATCGGCCGCCGTGGGGACGGTTGCGGATGGTCTGAGACCGGCGGAATTCAGCGTGAGTGTTTCGGGGTGGTCGCCGTCGGCGAAGCGTTGGTCGGACTGTCGCAACGGCAGTGGCGCGCGCCGCAGCAGCTGGGTGAGCGGTGGCAGGCAGGCCGAACCAGTACACGCGCCGAGCGCGGTTTTCGGTTCGAACGGTCTGGGACCCGCGGAATTCAGCGTGAGTGTTTCGGAGCAGCCGACATCGCCGCGGCGCTGGTCGGACAGTCGAAGTGGCAACGGTGCGCGGCGCAGCAGCTCGGCGAGCGGCGGCACGCACACCGAACCCGTGCACACCCCGAGCACGGGTTCTGGCTGTGCGACAAGCGGCTCGGCGGCGGCCGGCGGCGCGGAGGCGACGCCGAGTACGAACAACAATGGGATGAGCAGTGTCGTCGCGGCGGAGATCGGCTTCGAGTTCATGCCTCCACCTTCGTTCGGCGACCGCGTCTCCGACACCCCGATGCACTGAATGTGGATAACATTCTCGCCTGTGAACATCCACTGTTCCAGCTGGTCAAAGGCTTCAGATCGGTCTGATTTAGGTCCAGGTGCCGAGAAGCCGTAGACTGGGTGAGCGGTTTGTGCCTGCACAGACCGACTTCGCGCGCCACCGTGCTTGTCACGGCGCTGTTCGAATCGAACTCAACACTTCTCGAGTTTGCGGCAGCGTGTTCGGAACAGGGAATCGCCGGCTGGTCCCCACCCTTGCGGTCGGGTCCGACGATTCGGTGGCGCCAGGGCAGCGGATCGCCGATTCGCTGCGTCAACCGGCAAGGAAAGAGAGATACGGGAGCTATGGCTGTCGTAACTATGAAGCAGCTGCTCGACAGCGGCGCGCACTTCGGACACCAGACGCGGCGCTGGAACCCGAAGATGAAGCGGTTCATCTTCACCGACCGTAACGGCATCTACATCATCGACCTGCAGCAGACGCTGACCTACATCGACAAAGCCTACGAGTTCGTCAAGGAGACCGTCGCCCACGGCGGCACCGTTCTCTTCGTCGGCACCAAGAAGCAGGCCCAGGAGTCGATCGCTGCCGAGGCGACTCGCGTCGGGATGCCCTATGTGAACCAGCGCTGGCTGGGTGGCATGCTCACCAACTTCTCCACCGTGCACAAGCGCCTGCAGCGCCTCAAGGAGCTCGAGGCCATGGAGCAGACCGGTGGCTTCGAGGGTCGCACCAAGAAGGAAATCCTCATGCTGACGCGTGAGATGAACAAGCTGGAGCGCACCCTCGGCGGTATCCGCGACATGCAGAAGGTGCCCTCGGCCATCTGGGTCGTAGACACCAACAAGGAGCACATCGCCGTCGGCGAGGCGCGCAAGTTGAACATCCCGGTCATCGCGATCCTGGACACCAACTGCGACCCCGACCTGGTGGACTACCCGATCCCGGGCAACGACGACGCGATCCGTTCCGCGGCCCTGCTGACCAAGGTCGTCGCCTCCGCGGTGGCCGAGGGCGTGCAGGCGCGTGCAGGCCTGTCCTCGGCCGACGCCAAGCCGGAAGCGGGCGCGGGCGAGCCGCTGGCCGAATGGGAGCAGGAGCTGCTCGCGCAGGCCGCTCCGGCCGCCGAAGCTGCCCCCGCCGAGACCCCGGCCGAGACCCCGGCCGAGACTCCGGCCGAGGCCTGAGGCTCGTAACCAGCTGTTTCAGCGGTGATCACGAGCGAGTGCCATCGTGATCACCGCTGCCCAGTACTCACACTTCTCCAAAGGAGGCTCGCCGAGAATGGCGAACTACACCGCTGCCGATGTGAAGCGGCTCCGGGAGCTGACCGGCTCCGGCATGATGGACTGCAAGAACGCGCTGGCCGAGACCGACGGTGACTTCGACAAAGCCGTCGAGCTGCTGCGTATCAAGGGCGCGAAGGACGTCGGCAAGCGTGCCGAGCGCACCACCGCCGAGGGCCTCGTCGTCGCCAAGGACGGCGTCATGGTCGAGATCAACTCCGAGACCGACTTCGTCGCGAAGAACGCGGAGTTTCAGCAGCTGGCCGAGCAGGTCGTGGCCGTGGCCGCGTCCGCAAAGCCCGCCGACCTGGAGTCGCTGAAGGCGCTGGACCTGGACGGCAAGACCGTTGACGAGGCCGTGCAGGCCCTGGCCGCGAAGATCGGCGAGAAGCTCGAGCTGCGCCGCGTGATTTCGCTGGACGGCCCGGTCGCCACCTACCTGCACAAGCGTGCTTCGGATCTGCCGCCCGCCGTCGGCGTCCTGGTCGAGTACACCGGTGAGGGCGACGCCGCGGCCGAGGCCGCTCGCGCCGCCGCCATGCAGGTCGCCGCACTCAAGGCCAAGTACGTGACCCGCGACGAGGTTCCGGCCGACATCGTGGAGAACGAGCGCCGCATCGCCGAGCAGACCGCTCGCGAGGAGGGCAAGCCCGAGGCTGCGCTGCCGAAGATCACCGAGGGCCGCGTCAACGGTTTCTTCAAGGACGTTGTGCTGCTCGAGCAGCCGTCGGTCACCGATTCGAAGAAGACAGTCAAGGCGCTGCTGGACGAGGCCGGTGTCACCGTGACCCGCTTCGCCCGCTTCGAGGTCGGCGCGAACTAGCTCCGCCACCCCCACAGCGGGCAGGCCCCCCGTCGACCGGACGAGCGCCGGTTGACGGGGGGCCTTCTGCTGCCGCCCGAACCGAATAAGGCAGGATAGGTGCCGCTCTGCGTTGCCTAGGCCACATGCGCCTGCCATGAACACAACTCGCCGGAAGAACGACAATCCACCGCCGAAGGAGACTCAGACCGATGACGGACCCGGGGACCGATCGCCCAGGATATCGCCGGGTGCTCCTCAAACTGGGTGGGGAGATGTTCGGCGGCGGCAAGGTCGGGCTCGACCCGGACGTCGTGCAGACGGTCGCCGAACAGATCGCCGAGGTGGTCGCCACCGGCGTCCAGGTGGCCGTGGTGATCGGCGGCGGGAACTTCTTTCGCGGCGCGGAGCTCGAGGAGCGCGGCATGGAGCGCGCTCGCTCGGACTACATGGGGATGCTCGGGACCGTGATGAACAGCCTTGCGCTGCAAGACTTTCTGCAGAAGCAGGGCATCGACACCCGAGTGCAGACCGCGATCACCATGGGGCAGGTCGCCGAGCCCTATCTCCCGCTGCGCGCCAAGCGGCACCTGGAGAAAGGGCGCGTGGTCATTTTCGGCGCGGGCATGGGCATGCCGTACTTCTCTACCGACACCACCGCCGCGCAGCGCGCCTTGGAGATCGGCGCGGACGTGGTCCTGATGGCCAAGGCGGTCGATGGCGTGTTCACCGCGGACCCGCGGGTCGATGAGACCGCGACGATGTACTCCGAGATCACCCACAAGGAGGTCATCGAGCGCGACCTCAAAGTCGCGGACGCGACCGCCTTCAGCCTGTGTATGGACAACCAGATGCCGATTCTGGTGTTCAATTTGTTGACCAAGGGCAATATCGCCCGCGCGGTCGCCGGTGCGAAGATCGGCACGTTGGTTCGGTCCTGACGCCGCTGACCGCGGATGACGACGCTGTGGAGGAAACGGTCGTGATTGAAGAAGCGCTCTTCGACGCCGAGGAGAAGATGGAGAAGGCCGTCTCGGTCGCGAAAGACGATCTTGGAATCATTCGCACGGGTCGGGCGAATCCGGGCATGTTCTCCCGGGTCGTCGTCGACTACTACGGGTCGCCGACCCCGATCACCCAGATGTCCAGCATCACGGTGCCGGAGCCGCGCATGGTCGTGATCAAGCCGTATGAGCAGGCCCAGCTGGGCGCGATCGAGACCGCGATCCGCAATTCGGATCTGGGTGTCAATCCCACCAACAACGGTGACATCATTCGGATCTCGGTGCCGCAGCTGACCGAGGAGCGCCGCCGAGAGCTGGCCAAGCAGGCCAGGGGCAAGGGGGAGGACGCCAAGGTGGCTATCCGCAATGTCCGCCGCAAGACGATGGACGAACTGTCGCGCATCCAGAAAGATGGCGAAGCGGGTGAGGACGAGGTCGGGCGTGCCGAAAAGGAGCTCGACAAGACCACCGCCAAGTATGTCGGTCAGATCGATGAACTGGTCAAGCACAAGGAAGCCGAACTGCTCGAGTTCTGAGGCCAGCGGCGGGGTGAGGGCAGGGCCCGGAGGCGGTAGCTTGCGTAACCACGAAGGGCAGGGGGAATGCCGCCAATTGAACACAGCGGTGTGAGCGCAGGGCCCGGAGGCGGTAGCTTGCGTAACCACGAAGGGCACGGGGGAATGCCGCCAATTGAACACAGCGGTGTGAGCGCAGGGCCCGGAGGCGGTAGCTTGCGTAACCACGAAGGGCACGGGGGAATGCCGCCAATTGAACACAGTCGAGGGCCCGCCCGGGCGGGGGACGAACGGAACGACGAGTTGAGCGACGGGACAATCGTGGCCGAGAACGCCGCCGCGACCGGTGCGGCTGAGGAGCCGACGCCGGTGAACGGTACAGCCGATGCCGGGCAGGAGCATGCGAGCAATGCCGGCGCGTCCGAATCACTGGTCACGGCTTCCGATACCGACGCCCCGGCCTCCGCTTCCCACGCCGCCGACCGGCCGGTGCCGAGCGGTTCGCGCGCTGGCCGTAATCTGCCCGCCGCGCTGGCCGTCGGTTTCGGCCTCGGGCTCTCGCTGATCGCGATCCTGCTGTTCGTGCCGAAGGTATTCATCGGCGTTGCTGCGGCCGGTGTCGGCGTGGCGACCTGGGAGGTCGCCAAGCGGCTGCGTGAGGCCGATGTGCTGGTCCCGCGGATCCCGCTCATCCTCGGGGGCCAAGCGGTGTTCTGGCTCGGCTGGCCGTACGGCGCGAGCGGGGTCGCGGGGGCCTTCGCCGCCACCACGCTGATCTGCATGGTGTGGCGTCTGTTCGACCACGGCCTGCATACCGCGCCGCGAAACTTCTTGCGTGACACCGCTATTACGGTCTTCACGCTGGCCTGGATCCCGCTGCTCGCCTCGTTCGCCACCCTGCTGCTGCTCGAGCCGAACGGCAACCTGCGGGTACTGACCTTCATGATCCTGGTGGTCTGCTCCGACGTCGGCGGCTACGTGGCCGGTGTGCTGTTCGGCAGGCATCCGATGGTGCCATCGATCAGCCCGAAGAAGTCGTGGGAGGGTTTCTGCGGCTCCCTGTTGTTCAGTGTGATCGGCGGTCTGCTCACGGTGACGCTGCTGCTGGAAGCCAATTCCATGATCGGCGTTGTCCTCGGTGTCGGCCTGGTTGTCGTCGCCACCTGCGGCGATCTCATCGAGTCGCAGATCAAGCGCGAACTCGGTATCAAGGACATGGGCACCCTGCTGCCCGGCCACGGCGGCATCATGGACCGCCTCGACTCCATGTTGCCCTCGGCGTTCGTCTCCTGGCTGGTGCTGTCCACCCTGCTCTGAGTCCCGTCAGGCTTTCTTGGCGACGCGCCGCAACTGCAGGATGCGAGCGCCGCCGACCAGCGCCATCACCAGCGCTCCGCCGATCACCGACAACAGCACCGCGACGCCGAGCGGAAGCGAAAAGTGCCAGAAGAACAGGCTCACTTCGACCGTCTCGAGATTCTGCAGAATGAAGATCAGCAGCAATACCAGGATCAGCGCGCCCGCGATCAGAGCGGTCCAAGTGTGACCGGTGCGCGAGGACAGTGACTTGCTCGTCGTGGGCCGAAGAGCGGATTCAGTGACCGGCGGCGCGCCGGGCCGGTTGGGCGACACGTCCGGGTCCGGGTCCGGCGTGTGTTCAGCATGGGTGGACATATGTCGATCATTGCCGACCGCTATCACGCCCGCACGCGTTTCCCGCAACGAACCAGGCATGTCGGGCAATGCGGGCGAGTGCGCGGGCGGTTCGCGCGGATGGGAGAATGGACCGATTATGACCGTCTCCCTGCCCCTTGTGTTCGATGCTCCGCGCCGTGGCATGCCGCCGAGGCACTTCGCCGACCTCGATGCCGAGGGAAGGCGCGCGGCTGTCGAGGAGCTGGGCCTGCCGAAGTTTCGTGCCGATCAGATCGCCCGCCAGTACTTTGCACGGTTGCAGGCCGATCCGGAGCAGATGACCGATCTTCCCGCCGCCGTGCGGGACAAGATCGGTGCGGCGCTGTTCCCTCCGCTGCTGAGCGCAGTCAAGCACGTGGCGTGTGACGACGGCGAGACACGGAAGACGCTGTGGCGTGCGGGTGACGGCACGCTGCTGGAAAGCGTGCTCATGCGCTATCCCGACCGCGCGACGCTGTGCATCTCCAGCCAAGCGGGTTGCGGTATGGCCTGCCCGTTCTGCGCCACCGGACAGGGCGGCCTGAACCGCAACCTGTCCACCGCCGAGATCGTCGACCAGGTGCGGGCCGCGGCGGCTGCCCTGCGGGACGGGGAAGTATCGGGCGGCCCCGGCCGGCTCTCCAACATCGTCTTCATGGGTATGGGCGAACCGCTGGCCAACTACAAACGTGTGGTTGCCGCGGTGCGCCGGATCACCTCGCCCGCGCCCGACGGTCTCGGTATCTCTCAGCGCAACGTGGTGGTCTCTACCGTCGGGTTGGCCCCGGCCATCCGCAAGCTGGCCGATGAGGGTCTCTCGGTCACCCTGGCGGTCTCCCTGCACACCCCCGACGACGAACTGCGCGACACCCTCGTTCCGGTGAACAACCGCTGGCCGGTCGCCGAGGTTCTGGACGCGGCTCGCTACTACGCCGACCAGACCGGTCGCCGCATCTCGGTCGAGTACGCGCTGATCCGCGATATCAACGATCACCCGTGGCGCGCGGACCTGCTCGGCGAGAAGCTGCACAAGGCACTCGGTTCTCGGGTGCATGTCAACGTCATCCCGCTGAACCCCACCCCGGGCAGCAAGTGGGACGCCAGCCCGAAACCGGTTGAGCGTGAGTTCGTTCGGCGGGTGAACGCTCAGGGTGTGCCGTGCACGGTCCGTGATACCCGCGGCCAGGAGATCGCCGCCGCCTGCGGGCAATTGGCTGCCGAAGGCTGAGCGGATCATCTCCCGGCAACTGGTCGGACACAGCGAACAAGGCTGGGGCCGATCCTCTGGTCCGGCAGGTCGTCGGCACGGTGGGACGATGCCCGCCGGGTCGATCACGATCTGATCGGCGGTGCCTGGCAGCGTCCGGTCTACCCAACCGGCCGCCCGGCCGAGACCGTCGATCGGGCCGCCTACACGTTCATTCGAGGTCGTCAGTGCAGTGTGAGCGCCTGAGCATCCTGCACCGGATGTCGCCACGGCGCAGGCGGCGACCATGGGGATGGCCGAACGGAGTCAGGCGGATCGTCGGAGTAGATATGTGTGCTCTCCGGAGAGCACGAGTTCTGCGCGGTGGTTGTGTACCGTGACCGCGGCAGTGACCAGCCCGTTCTCGTCCTGCGGTGTGAGATCGGTGATCGCGATCTGTGAGTACAGCGTGTCTCCAGCGTGCACCTCGCGGTGGAAACTGCAGGAAAGGCCGGTGAACGCGATGAAGACCTCACCGATGACGTGTGGGAACAGAGTGGCGCCGGGCGCGGTGAACGCCAGCACTTGGAGTCCGTGCACCACCGGTGCACTGTGGCCGTGCGCGGTGGCCCACTGCGCGTCGTAGTGCACAGGATGGTTGTCCGCCGACACCGCTTGGAACGCCGAGGCGTGCGCATCGGTGACGGTTCGACTGGGTGCTCGGAACACCTCGCCGATCTCCAGTTGTTCGAAGGTCCTGGGCGCCACGATGGCATACGCGGAGGGATCGAAGGGCTTGTCGTCAGCTGTGGTCATCGCACGGTCCTTCGGTTGATTGTGTGGTGAAGATTCTCCGGTCATCGCCGAGCCCGCGCAGTACATCCGGAAAGCCGGTGCAGACTAGGAATGACAAGGGCGCAATCGTCGAAGGCCGAGCGGCAGAGCCCGGAGCAGGAGGTCCCGACGTGAACGGACGCTATGCGGTGCTGGGGTCCACCGGAGCGCAAGGCGGGGCGGTAGTCGCGGCGTTGACCGAAGCCGGCGCGTCGGTGCGGGGTATCACCCGTCATCGGCAGTCGTCGCGCGCGCAGCGGCTGGCACAATCGGGAGTCGAGGTCGTCGCGGCGGACCTGTCCGACATCGATGCCGTTGGACGCGCGTTCGACGGCGTCGACGCTGTGTTCGCGCTGACGACACCGTTCGAGGATGGACCGTCGGCCGAGCTGGACCAAGGAGCCACCATCATTGCGGCGGCCCGGCTGGCTCAGGTGCCCCATCTGGTCTTCTCGTCGGTCTCGGACGCCGACCGCCACACCGGCATACCGCATTTCGACAGCAAGGCCCGGGTCGAGGAGGCGCTCAGGGCTTCGGGAGTTCCGTACACCATCGTCGGACCGACGTACTTCTATGACAATCTGCTCGGCGACATCGAGCAGCTTCGGGCAGGCCGCATCGTGATGCCGATCCCCGCCGATATTCCCCTGCAACAGCTGTCGCGGCGAGATCTCGGCCGGTTCGTGGCGGTGATTCTCGGTGATCCGTTGCCGTTCCGTGGCGTGCGGATCGACATCGCGTCGGACGACCCCACTCCGCGGCAGATGGCGTCCGTCTTGAGCGGTGTCCTCGACCGCACTGTCGACGTGACGACCGTCGACCCCCATCAGATCTCGTCTCCAGACATGCGGGCGATGTTCGAATTCCTCTCCGGGACCGGCTACAGCGCCGACATCTCGCGTCTGAAGTCGCTCTACCCCGACGTCGGTTGGCAGACATTCGAGGACTGGGCGCACGACGCCCTCGGTTGATCGCTCGATCGCTGATGCCGAGTCAGTGAGTCGTGAGGGCGATCACCCTCTCAGGTGCGAGGAATCGATTGCCATGACGGTCATCGCGGCGCGCTCGTAGCCGAACCATTCGACGTCGGGGTTGATCGTGTGACCCGACGACGAGACCAGTCCCCCGAAGCGCCTGCACGCAGAACGACCACGCCTCGGTGCCCACGGGATCCGGTCGGAGTGCCCGCCGGCGGACGGCGAGTCGCCGCTCCAGACCGGTGCAGGCGGTGATCACCTCGGGCGGTCGAATGCCCGATTGCGTCGGCAGCGCGGAGGCGAGGCCCGCGCTAACCGCGGTTCTTCGCCGGGCGATTGGTGGCGGCGCGACGTTCGGCTTCCTTCGCCTTGATGCGCTCGTTCTCCGCGCGGACCGCGGCGTAGTTCTCTCGTTCGCGGATCAACCACTCTGGCGGGTCGGCGAGCAGCGCGCCGATCTCGTCGGCGGTCAGCGCGTCGGAGACCTGGGCGCGGGTCAGGCCTGCATTGGAGACGCCGAGCTTGCGGGCTACGACATCACGGGGGAAGGGGCCGGTGCGGCGCAGTTCGGTGAGCCACTCTGGGGGATCGTTGCGCAGCTCATCGAGCTGGGCGCGGGACATCGGCGCGTTGCGGAACTCCTCGGGCGCGGCCGGAAGGTAGATGCCGAGCTTGTTCGCCGCCGTGAGCGGCTTCATCATCTGCGGGTTCTTGTCCGGGCTCACTGGGACAGCTTAAAGGGCGCAGCCGGACGAATTCCGACCGCAGCCCTGCGCTGGGTGGCGCCAAGGTTCCAGGCAGCCGCATTTGTGCCGGGCCGAGGGAAGGCGAGGCAGCGGTGTATGTACCGGGCCGAGCGAACGCGAGGCAGCCGCGTATCCGGCGGCGCAGGCGGTCCCGACCAGGTGGTGGCATACGCTTCCATGAATGAGCCGGTTCGAGTCGATCGATGTCGTGCGCCTGCGCTGGTTCGTCGCCGTCGCGGAGGAATTGCACTTCGCGCGGGCGGCGAAGGGGCTGCGCATCTCGCGCCAGAAGCTGAGTCACACGGTGATCGACTTGGAAAACGAGTTCGGGACAAAACTTTTCGTGCCCGGCGCGCGGCCGACCCAGCTGACCGACGACGGGCGGGAGTTGCTGGAGCGAGCCCGGGAGGTCGTCGCGCGGGCCGAGTCGGCGGGCAATGACACGCCTCAGGTCCCGGCAGCCCTGCGGGTGGGCTTCGTACCCGGCGTCACCGTGTCCAAGTGGAGTCGGATTTGGGGTGAGCGGGTTCCGGATGTTCCGCTCGAGGTTATCGCACTTCCGCAGGCCGACCAGGAGGCCGCAGTGCGCGAGGGCCGCGTCGACATGTGCTTCGTCCGTCTGCCGATCGATCGGGCAGGTATGAGCGCCATTCCGCTCTACCGGGAGGTGCCGGTCGTCGTGGTGCAGAAGGACCATCCGCTCTCGGTGTTCGACGAAGTGAGCATGGCCGACCTCGTGGACGAACGCTTCCAGGACACCGCGGACGTCGACGCGGTGGGTAGCGCGCTGGAACTTGTCGCCGCGGCGGGCGGGGTGGCCATCGTGCCGCATTCGCTTGCCCGCCTGCACCATCGCCGCGATCTCGTCTACCGGACGATGACCGGCGTCCCGGACACGGAGATCGCCCTGGTCTGGCCCGCCGACCGCACGACCGACATGGTCGAGGAATTCGTCGGTGTCGTCCGTGGCAGATCCGAGCGCAGCTCGCGCGCCACGGCTCGGACGAAGAACGCCGAACCGCAGAAGAAGTCCTCGGCCAAGCGGACCGGCGGCCGTTCGAATCCCGCCGACAAGACGCCCGCCCGGCGACGCGGGCGTTAGTGGGATCCGTCGCCCGCCACGGACGGTGGTCGACGCCGAACCTTGAAGGAGTTCCCCACCCCGTCGCGCTCTTTTTCGCCACCGCCCCTGACCGGACGCGATTGCGCCACGCGTCTTCGACGCGATCAGCGCTGCCGCTGCCGGGCTGTTGCCACTACTGCCTCCGGCGGGCCGGCCGGGCCGGATCGTGCCACCCCTCGGCCGAGCTGCGCCTACGGAGATCGTTCGCCCGCCGGATTCTGTTCAGATCAGGCGAATCCTGTTCGTGTGCAATAGAACTCGAGCGCGAGGGCGCGAACCCGGCCGACGGGTCGGCGTCGACCGGCGATCAGCCCGCGCAGGACCGGTTGAACTCAGCGGTCGCCGCGTCCATATCGGTGACGTTTTCGTCGGTGAGTGCGTGGGCGTAAGCGTCGATGGCGTCCTTGTCCGAGCCCGTGGCGTCGATGGCCGCGAGCTTGGCGGTCAGAGACCGCTGCACGGCCGGGTCCAGGTTCCCGCCGGACTCGGCGATGGCCGCGTTGATAACGTCGGTGGCCGCGCTGCACGCTGTCGACTGGGCATGCGCGGGGCTTGCGGGCAGGAGCAGCAGGGAGCCGATGGCGCTCGCGGCGAGCACGGTGGCGGAGAAGGTCTTGGTCATTGCGTCCTCGGTGTCGTGGGAACAGAAACCGAGGTCCGCGCCCAGGCTGGGTCGCGGACCTCGGGCGACACGGTACCGGACGTAGCCGTCGGCACAGGACGAATGGAATTGTGCGAGAAGAATTTTCGTATCGTGGAACTAGCGCGGCTTGCGCCGCAGCAGCGAGTCACGAATCAGGATGCCCGCGATCAGGGCGGCAAAGCCGACCAGGAACAGGTCCTCGATCCTGCCCTTGTGGTTGCCGACCAGCATGGCGAGCAGGATCAGCGCGACGATCCAGCCCGCGATGCGGAAGGTGCGACGCGACTCGCCGCTCCAGCCCCAGGCGGCGGAGGGAACTTCGGCGGTGTCCACGTGAGTGATGATGCCCCGCTCGGTGTCGGCGTGTTCGAGTTCCGTGGCGGCCACGATCGCTCCTTAGCTGGTTCGGGTACCGCTGTTCCGGTACACACTCGATGAGCTACTGCCGCATATCGTGGCATACGACGGTGTGTCGTTGTAAGTCGACCTGCGCCCACGGAACGTGTTCGGGGCGGTAGGACAGAATGAAGGCGTGTCCGACATCGTGAGAGTCCTGCTCCTGGGCAGTACCGGCTCCATTGGTACCCAAGCGCTCGAGGTTATCGCCGCCGATCCCGACCGTTTCGAGGTGGTCGGCCTTGCCGCGCGCGGCGGCAACACAGCGCTGCTCGCCGCCCAGATCGCCGCTACCGGGACCCGCAATGTCGCCGTCGCCGATCCGACCGCCGCCCAGCGGCTGGACCTGCCGTTGGGCGGGCCGGGCGCGGTGACCGAGCTGGTGCGTCGCACTGAGGCGGACGTCGTGCTCAACGCCCTGGTCGGTTCGCTCGGGCTGGAGCCGACCCTGGCCACCCTGCAGTCGGGCACCCGCCTTGCGCTGGCCAACAAGGAATCGCTGGTCGCGGGCGGCTCTCTGGTCACTCGCGCCGCAGCCCCCGGCCAGATCGTTCCGGTCGACTCGGAGCATTCCGCGCTGGCGCAGTGCCTGCGCGGCGGTCGCGCCGAGGAGGTCGACCGGCTGGTGCTCACGGCCTCCGGCGGTCCTTTCCGCGGCTGGACCACGCAGATGCTGGAGTCGGTCGATCCCGCTGAGGCCAAAGCGCATCCGACCTGGTCGATGGGATTGATGAACACCTTGAACTCCGCCTCGCTGGTGAACAAAGGGCTCGAGCTGATCGAGACGCACCTGCTGTTCGGCATCCCCTATGACCGCATCGACGTCACCGTGCACCCGCAGTCGATCGTGCACTCGATGGTCACCTTCACCGACGGCTCCACACTGGCCCAAGCCAGCCCGCCGGACATGAAACTGCCCATAGCGCTGGCCCTCGGCTGGCCGGACCGGGTGCCCGGCGCCGCGGCGGCGTGCGACTTCGGCACCGCCGCCACCTGGACCTTCGAGCCGGTCGACAACGAGGTCTTCCCAGCCGTTGAGCTGGCCCGATGGGCGGGGCAGGCGGGCGGCAGCGTGACCGCGGTGTACAACGCCGCGAACGAGGTTGCGGTGCAGGCGTTCCTGGACGGCGCGATCCGCTTCCCCGACATCGTGCGAACGGTGGCGGCCGCGGTCGAGGCGGCCGAGCAGTGGCGCGCCGAGCCGAACTCGCTCGAGGAGGTCCTCGCCGCCGACACCTGGGCGCGCGAGTTCGCCGCCGCCCGCGTCCGCGCCTGAAGCGCACCGAGTCGGCCCGGGCGGGGTAGTCGAGACGATCGGACTCGCGTGGCGACCACGTCCTGGCACACTGGACACACAGGGTCGGTCGCTGTCCGGTTAGGGTGTTCTTGGTGCTCGCGGCCAGGAGCGGACGCGTGCGTGCGGGATATTCGAGCTGCGCAAACGCAGGAGGGCTGTAGAGCAAATGGTGTTCGCGTTGGGATTCGTGCTGTTCGCGCTCGGCATCACACTATCGATCGCGCTGCACGAATGTGGGCACATGTGGACCGCTCAGGCGACGGGCATGAAGGTGCGGCGTTACTTCATCGGCTTCGGGCCGAAGGTGTTCTCGTTCCGGCGCGGTGAGACCGAGTACGGTCTCAAGGCACTTCCGCTCGGCGGCTTCTGCGACATCGTCGGCATGACGGCCCTCGACGAGCTGCGCCCCGAGGAACTCGACCGCGCCATGTACCGCCAGGCCACCTGGAAGCGGCTCGTGGTCATGTCCGGTGGCATCGCGATGAACTTCGTACTCGGCTTCATCCTGGTGGTCGTGCTCGCGGTCGGCTGGGGGCTGCCGAGCTTGCAACAGCCGCCCGCCACCGCACTGGGCACTATGAGCTGCGTGCCGCAGCAGAATCCGGATGGTTCGACCCAGACGTGTACCGGCACCGGCCCGGCGCAGCGCGCCGGATTGCAGCGTGGCGACGTCGTCAAGGAAGTCAACGGCGTCAAGGTGGATACCTGGAAGGAGTTCCAGGCCGAAACCCAGAAGCAGAGCGGTCCGTTCAGTTACGTTGTCGAACGCGACGGCCGGACCCTCACCATTCCGGTCACCCCGGAGCGGGTCATGCGCTACCCGGAAGGCGGCGGCGCGGGCCGCGAGGTCGGCGCGGTCGGCGTCGGCTCGGAGTACTACGACCCGGTCAAGTACAACGTCTTCGCCGCGATTCCGGCGGCGGGCGGGTTCACCGGCGAGATGTTCGTCCGCACGTTCCAGTCGCTGGCCCAGATGCCGGAGAAGGTGTCAGCGCTGTGGACTGCGGTGACCGGCGGCGAGCGTGACCCCGAGACCCCGGTCAGCGTGTACGGCGCGAGCAAGATCGGCGGCGAGACCGCGGAGCGCGGGCTGTGGGGCGTGTTCATTCTGGTGCTGGCCAGCTTGAACTTCTTCCTCGGTGCGTTCAACATTCTCCCGCTGCTTCCGCTCGACGGCGGGCACATCGCCGTGGTGCTCTACGAGAAGATCCGCAACACTGTCCGCGGCTGGAAGGGACTGGCGCCCGGTGCACCGGTGGACTACCTGAAGTTACTGCCGGTGACGTACGTCGCCGTGGTGATCGGCGGTGCCTACATGGTGCTCACCCTGGTGGCCGACATCGTCAATCCCATCCGCTTGTTCCCCTGAGTTCGCCCGCACGAGGTAGCCTGTCGCGGGCATCGGGGACAGCGCGTTGTCATGGGCGTCACAGGGTGGCCGTCTGTCGCGCGGCTAAGCTCGAAAGGCGAACGGCCCGGAATGAACGTAGGAAAGTAGGCAGCCGAAGGTGACCAGCACAATCGGATTGGGTATGCCAACCGCACCCGCGGCCGTTCTCGCTCCCCGGCGCAGGACTCGCCAGCTGATGGTGGGCAAGGTCGGTGTGGGCAGTGATCATCCGATCTCAGTCCAGTCGATGACCACGACCAAAACGCATGATGTGAATGCGACCCTGCAGCAGATCGCGGAGTTGACCGCGTCGGGGTGCGACATCGTGCGGGTGGCCTGCCCGCGTCAGGAGGACGCGGACGCGCTGGCGACGATCGCCCGCAAGTCGCAGATTCCGGTGATCGCCGACATTCATTTCCAGCCGCGCTACATCTTCTCGGCGATCGACGCCGGGTGTGCCGCGGTGCGCGTGAACCCAGGCAACATCAAGGAGTTCGACGGTCGGGTCAAGGAGGTCGCCAAGGCGGCCGGCGCGGCGGGGATTCCGATCCGCATCGGTGTGAACGCTGGTTCGCTGGACAAGCGGATGCTGGAGAAGTACGGAAAAGCGACGCCGGAGGCGCTGGTGGAGTCGGCGCTGTGGGAGGCGAGCCTGTTCGAGGAGCACGGGTTCGGCGACATCAAGATCTCGGTCAAGCACAACGACCCGGTGATCATGGTGGAGGCCTATCGGCAGCTGGCGGCCAGATCGGACTACCCGCTGCACTTGGGCGTCACCGAAGCGGGTCCGGCGTTCCAGGGCACGATCAAGTCCGCGGTGGCGTTCGGTGCTCTCCTGTCGGAGGGGATCGGCGACACGATCCGGGTGTCGTTGTCGGCACCGCCTGCCGAGGAGGTCAAGGTCGGCGGGCAGATCCTGCAGTCGCTGAACCTGCGTCCGCGCAAGCTGGAGATCGTGTCGTGTCCGTCCTGTGGGCGTGCGCAGGTCGACGTGTACACGCTGGCCAACGAGGTGACCGCCGGTCTGGAGGGCATGGAGGTTCCGTTGCGGGTGGCTGTCATGGGCTGCGTCGTGAACGGACCGGGTGAGGCGCGTGAGGCCGACCTCGGTGTGGCCTCCGGCAACGGCAAGGGCCAGATCTTCGTCAAGGGACAGGTCATCAAAACCGTCCCGGAGGCGCAGATCGTCGAAACCCTCATCGAAGAGGCGATGCGTATCGCCGAGGAGTTCGGCGAGGACGCGGGCGCCGGCGAACCGGTCGTCACCGTCGGCTGAACCCCCGCCTACCTGGGCCTTCGACATAGCCATACCGCATCACGGCGGATCGTGGCAGGCTGTCATCGTGCGGAGTCTGCTGGAGCCGACGCGACGGGCCAAATACGCCCCGGCGCGCCAGCTCGCGAAACGGGACCTGGCACAGGTCTTGCGTGTGCTGGATGCCGATCCGGTGGCCTCGTGCATGGTCGCCGCCCGGTTGCAGGAGTTCGGCTTGGACACCCGTTGTGGCCAGGGCGAACTGTGGAGCCGGGGCGGTCCCTCGGAATCGCTGTGCTTCTCGGGTGCGAACCTGGTACCGCTGCTCGGCGACCGTGGCGCGCTGCGTGCGTTCGCCGACCGGGCGATCCGCTGGCCCCGGATATGTTCCTCGGTGGTGGGCCGCAGGGAGCTGGCACTGCCGCTGTGGGAAATGCTGGCCGACCGCTGGGGTCCGGAACGCGAGCTGCGCGGGGAACAGCCGCTGCTCGCCCTCGCGCAACCGCCGCTGGTCACGCCCGATTCGGAGGTCCGCCGGGTGCGCCCCGACGAACTCGACCGCTATCTCTCGGCCGCGATCGCGATGTTCATCGAGGAGGTCGGTGTCGATCCCAGGGCGGGCGACGGTGGCCGCGGCTACCGTCGGCGGATTCAGAGCCTGATCGAATCCGGCCGAGCTTGGGCGCGCTTCGAGGACGGCGAGGTGGTCTTCAAGGCCGAGGTCGGCTCCCTGTCCCGGCGCACCGGCCAGATCCAAGGGGTCTGGGTGCATCCGGAGCATCGCGGGAAGGGCTGTGGCACCGCGGGCACCGCGTCGATCGCGAACGCGGTCGTCGCCTCCGGCCGCACCGCGAGCCTGTATGTGAACGACTACAACGAGGTCGCCCGCCGCGCCTACAGTCGGGTCGGTTTCCGGCAGATCGCGACCTTCGCCACCATCCTGGTCGACTGAGCACGGCCGGGGTGACGTTCGACCGTCCGAATTCCGGAGTGCCGCAGACATTTGCCCGACAGTGGCTATTACCATCGGTGCCGATGTCGACTCGGATTTTCGTCTCGCTCACCGTCGTGGCGCTTGCGGTCGCCGCGGCCGGTTGCGCGAGCGAGTCGCAAGGGCCCGTCCCCGCCGCCGACGCATTCGTCGCGGCGTTCGCCGCTCACGATGTGGACGCCGCTGCCGAGTTCACCAATCTGCCGGAAAAGGCAAGCGGCGCACTGCGTTCCGCGTGGGACAAGCTGCAGGCCGAACAGCTCACCGCGCACACCGGCGCGGCGCGCGTGAGCGGCGACACCGCCACCGTCGACTACACCTACGAGTGGCGGCTGCCCAAGAACCGGACCTGGAAATACACCGGGCAGTTGCAGATGGGCCGCAACGACGGACGCTGGATGGTCCGCTGGAACTCCTCTGATATCCATCCCAAACTCGGCGCCACCCAAACCTTGGCGTTGCGGTCCACCCCGGCGCCCCGTGCCAGGGTCAACGAGCAGTCCGGCAGCGACGTACTGGTTCCCGGCAAAGTATCCCGGGTCGCCTTCACCGCCGCGGAGGCCACCGACGCCGCCGCGGTGGCCACCTCATTGGCCGCCGCGCTGAACCGATTCGACAAGTCGCTGACGCCCGGGTCGATCCTCGCCGCGGCGAAGGCCGGCACCGGCGCGTACACCGTCGCGCTGCTCAACGAGAACGAATCCGGCCAGGTGGGCAAGGATCTCATCGGGCTGCCCGGCGTCACGCTGACCCAGCAGTGGGACCTGGTCGCCACCGACCGCGATTTCGCACCCGACCTGCTCTCCCACGTGCGTAAGACGGCGATCGCGGAGGTGGACGGCAAGGCAGGGTGGAGCGTGGTCACCATGAACGCCAACGGCGTCGACACCGACGTGCTCACCGAGGTGCCGGCCCAGCCCGCGCCGTCATTCTCGCTGAGCATCGACCGCAACGTGCAGAACGCCGCGCAGCGTGCCGTGGAACCGCGCACCGAGCAGACCATGATGGTGGTGTTGCGCCCTTCCACCGGCGCGATTCTGGCGATTGCGCAGAACAAGGCCGCCGACCGGGACGGCCCGATCGCGACGATCGGCCAGTACCCGCCCGGTTCAGTGTTCAAGACGGTGACCGCCGCCGCCGCGATATCGAACGGCCTCGCCACGCCGGACACGGTGCTGCCGTGCCCGAGCCGGATCATCATCGGCGAGCGGACCATTCCCAACTACAACCTGTTCACCGTCGGCGACGTGCCGATGGCCAGAGCCTATGAACGCTCCTGCAACACCTCGTTCGCCAAGCTCGCCAGCGAGCTTCCTGGCTCTGCGCTGCACGATACCGCCGCGAAACTGGGTGTGGGGCCTCGTTATTCGGTCGTCGGGCTGCCGGCGGTGTCGGGCTCGGTCCCACCTGCCGACGGTCTGATCCAGCGGACCGAGGACGGTATCGGCCAAGGCAAGGTGGTGGTCAGTCCATTCGGCATGGCGCTGATGGTGGCGACCGTCGCGCACGGCTCGGCGCCGGTGCCCTATCTGATCGCGGGGCGTCCCACCGAGATCGACGGTGACCGTCCTGCCCTCGCCCCCGAGGTGGTCGACGGGCTGCGCGCGATGATGCGTCTGGTGGTTACCGGTGGCACGGCCGAGCGAATCGCCGATCAGGGTGAGGTGTACGGCAAGACCGGCGAGGCCGAGGTCGAGGGTGGGTCGCATTCGTGGTTCGTCGGTTATCGCGGTGACATCGCGTTCGCGACGCTGCTGGTCAAAGGCGGCAGTTCCGACAATGCCGTCGCGGTCACCCGGGACATGATCGCGGCGTTGCCCGCGGGGTACTGACCGGTCCAGTTCCCGGGCCGATCATCCTGCCACTGCTGACGCGAATGGGCCCGCTCGCAATCACCATTTCACTCGCGTATGTTTCGCCCCGCTGCTGCGGCGGGGCGGGGTGCGCGGATGACGAGGGTGGGTTTCGTCGAGCACACGGCGCTATGCGAGCCCTGACCTGCCGAGGAATGCGCGCAGGTGTGGGTTGACGGCGCCTGCGTCGGTGAGGCTCAGGAAGTGCGCGCCGCCGTCGATGATCACCGGCGGTTCGGCGTTCGGCAGGGCCTCGGCCAGCTCGCGGGCCCGGTCGACGGGGTAGGCGGCGTCGGCCGAGCCGTGCAGGACCAGGGCCGGGCAGCGGATCTCCGCCGCGCGGTCGAGCACGCCGTCCCGCTCGACCAGCGGGGTGAGCACGCGGTCGATGTGCTCTCCGGACAGCCTCCGCCACTTGGCCTGCCACTCGGTCGGATCGTGCTGGCCCAGGCAGATCGTGGCGTTGAGGTCGAGCAGTTCCTGGGTCGCACCGTGTTCCCGCCATGCGGCGGCGGCCTGCCGGTAGCCGGCGGCAACCTCCGGATCCTCCGCGGTGCCCGAGGTGCCGAGCAGTGCGAGCGCGGCCACCCGGTCGGGCGCCAGCAGTGCCATTCGCTTGGCGATGAACCCGCCCTGGCTGGTGCCCACCACGGCGCACCGGGCCACCTCGAGCACGTCGAGCAGACCGAGCGCGTCGCGGGCCACGTCCCAGTAGGTGAACGGGTGGTCGGCGGGGGTGCCGCCGTGGCCGCGTTCGTCCATCGCGATCAGCCGGAACGTCCCGCCGAGCGACTCCACCTGTGGGGCGAACATGTCGGCGTCCATCAGGTAGCTGTGCAGGAGCAGCACCGCGGGCCCGGTGCCGCCGTGGTCGATGTAGCTCACCAGTTGACCGTCGTTGACCTTCGCCGTTGTTCGCATGGGCCATAGTCTTTCAGACCGGCGTCGTCTTCGGCAGTCTGTCGTCGTTTCAGAGACGCGCACATGCCGAGATGAGGTCATAGCGGCTGCATCGCCGACGACACGCGCCGGATCCTCCTCGGCGAGCGGTGGTTTATTCGCTCGAATGGCAGATGAACCGTGCCTAGCATTGCCAGGGTGGGACAGAACAACCCGACCCCGCCGGTCGTGCGAGGAACCGCCGCGATCGGGGTTGCGGTTGCGGGGATCGGCTACGCGGTGCGGTACGACAAGAAGTGGTCGTGGCTGACCTGGCCGAGCCCGGATGGGATCGTGGTCGCGCGGGCCTCGGACGGACCATGCCGCCCGCAGGCCTTGGCCGCGCGGCCAAGGCTTCCGCTGGATCTTGCCGGTGCGGACGGCGACGCGGTGGATGATGTGCTGACGCTGGTCACGCCGGGCTGGTGGGGGATCGAAGCACCCACCACAGTGCCGGCGCGGGTGGTGGTGCATCCGGTCCGGGACCACGCGGTCGTCGTTCCGGTCGGGAAGCCGGTTCTGGTCGACGCCCTCGACGACGATGGTCCGGGTCTTGCGGCTGATGTAGTCGAGTACTACACGGAGCAGATCCGCGCGGGGGCGCGTCCGGAAATCCTGGCGCTGGACGCTTCTCGGCCGGGCACACACCACGAGCTCGCCTTCGTCCTCGACGGCCATCATGCCCTCGCGGCGTACCAGGCTCTGAGACGAGAGCCCACGGTACGGATGCTGGCCTGCCGACCGCACTCCAGCACGCTGTGCTGGCACCCGGACGGGATTCGATCGCAGTCCGATGACGTGGGTGCGGCCGGAGCCCGGCGCGACTGCGCTTGCGCGGAGCGCGAGGAGGACTGGTGGGATTGTAGGTGTGACTATCCACTGGTGTTCGGCGTAGCCGAGTTCCGGGCCGCGCTGCGCGATCAACCACGGACCGCCCGACAGGCCCGGCCGCTGTTCGCGTCGGTCGCAGACAACGAGAAGACCTGGCCCGGCCAGCTCGTCGACGTGCCGGATGGGGTCGGCCTGATCCGCGTCGAAGGTTCCCGCTATCAGCCTCGTGCCAACAGGCTGTGGCTCGGGAGGCAACCAGCCTTCGCCGACGCCTACGTCAACCGGGGCACGCTGTGGCATCTGGTGGCGAGACTTGCCCCGGCTGAACGCCCGGACGGGATCGCCGCGCTCACCGACTGGCTTGCCGATCCCGTGATCGACCGTGACCACTCCGGCAATCCTTTCGTGTCCCGCGACCTTCTGGACCGGCTGGCGCCTTTGCTGCGGCTGCTCGCGCCGGGCCAGTACGAAGTGCAGGTCGGGGAGTCGGAGAGAGGTCGACTGGATTTCGGGGTCTTCCTCAGCGAACACGAGGGAGGCTGGCCGTGGCCGAGTGGAACCTGGGATATCCAGCACGTCGCCGGCCCTGGCGTCACACCGACCGACACTTGGCCACCACCGGACACCGACCGCGTCGCCTGGTACCGGGAACGTATTGCCGCAGGAGCGCAACCATTGATGGTGCTGCTGATGCCGGGGCCGGCGACCGCCGAGGGGCGATACATCCAGACCGACATGGGCTATCTTCTCGACGGCCATCACAAAGCCGCCGCCGAAGCTCGCTGGTTCATCAGGATTACCCCATGCTCGGACCACGAGTTCACCGAGGAGACGTTTCTCGCAGCCATCCGGCCGCACCTGAACTCCGATATCGAACCCCATCTGGAATTTCGGGGAGTCGGGTCGCTGTCCTCGGACTGGCGGTACCGCACCACCCATCCCGGTACCAGCCCTATCAACGCGGCGGAGTACTACACCCGCTACGGCGTCGAATACGGCAATCCCGCGGCGGATCGACCGCATCACATCACCGCGGACGCCCTTGTGCGCGAGCTCGCCGGTCGGCTCGACCGCCGGACGCGAAAGGAACTGCTCCGCATTGTGGAACAGCCAGCGGAATTCGAATCCCGGCTGCTGAAAGCCCTTGCCGGGCTGACGCTTACCGATGCGGAGTTCGCGATGCTGCTCGACCTGGTCCACGACCTCGACAACCCTCGACTCGCCGCACTCGCCCGTCGGTCGTCGATCGAAGGTTTCCCTCCCCGCGGGACGTAGTAGTCGCCGAAATCGTGTTGCTCGGGTGGCTAGATTGAGAACATGGCGCTGCGATACGAGCCCGACGTCTCGAAGGCCCACTGGTTCACCGAGCGTCGTGACCCTTGGACCCAACTTTGCGCGATGGGGCCCAGCGGGTTCGCGCGGTACGCCCGGCTGTTCCATCCGGCCGGACCCGATGAGGATCCCTCCGATCCTGATCCGGTAGAAAACCGCGAAGGAAACCTCGACCCCGAGGTGCTTCAGCGACTGTCGAGCATCCTTGCCGGGCACACCGGCACGCCGGATGATTGTTATTTCGGCCTATGGGACGGTTTCGGCGACATTTACGGCAGTTCGTCGGTTGCCGTGGCGTTCAGCGGGGACGAGTCCGCAGATCCCGAGTTCGCGCCCCTTGTCGCACCGGCCTTTCCGGCGGAGGTGCTGGCTGGGCCTCGTCTGCAAGTTCCGGCGCGAGACTACCTGCTGTTTCGTGGACTGCTCAGCGAGGCTGGGCAGTGGGGAGCTATCGATCTGGTTCCGGGGTGGCCACGACCGATCAACAGCCCGAACCTCATGTGGCCTGCGGATCGAGCGTGGTTTGTAGCGACCGAGATCGACCTGCCCTGGACCGGTATTGCGGGCAGTCCAGAACTCATCGAGGCATTGCGGGCCGACAAGTCACTCGACGTCGAGGAAGTCGAGCCGTCGAGCTCGCCGCGATACTGGCGTGACGAGGCCTGAGTATCCCTTCCGCATCGGGTTCCACGGGCGCCATTCCCCGCAGACTCAGAGGAGATGTCGGCTTTCGCCGCTGTCGTCTGCTCGAAGCTACCGCGTGCTGTGCGGGATCGGCTGGTGAAGGGCCGGTTGGGTAAATGATACGCATGTGTTTAGCATCTACACATGCTTACTGTACTGAGTACTGTCCGAGTCTCTTCGACCAGGCGAGTGAAGCCATGACCGGCGCCCAGCCGTTTTCTGAGGGCACTGTGCTCATGCCGTGGCAAGCCGGTCCCCGTCAAAGCATCTCCGGCTCGGTGTTCGTCAGCGTGACGGGCTTCCTGGCCGTCTCCGAGGAGGACGTGCAGCTCATCTACAAGACTGGGATGAAGCTGGGCCGGACCTGGCCGGTGATGCACGGCGCCGTCGGCCTGTGGCTGTGGGGTCGGCCCTCGGAGTTGCGCGGCGGCTCGATCTCGGTGTGGGAAACCGAGCAGGATATGCGGCGTTTCGTGCGATGGCCGGTGCACACCGACATCATGCGGAAGTGGCGCGGGCGGGTCGGTGTCGCCGCCGACGCATGGCAGCCCGCCCAGTTCGAGGTGGAGGAGGTGTGGGCACGGGCCCGCAACACGATCGAGCGGCCCCATCCCCGCGCCGGTTGACATCTCGTCGCGAACTCGGTTCTGCGCCTGCAGTTCTCGGCGCCCGCGCCGCGCTTATCGCGCTCCCCGAAGCCGCAGTGATACCTGACTGTGTCTCGGTACGCTCACTGCTCTGGGAGAACCTTGTCAGATCTCTGCGCGGATTCTTCGTCGACAACGGTCACTTCCCGGGTTCCGTTGATAGAACGTTGATCCGGACGCTCGGCCGAGCGTCCGGTAATGGCCGCCGAGAGACCACGCACGCTGGTGTCGATGCTGGGGAGTGCGAAGGCGCCGCGTGCCCGTTGTGCGGAGCGCCGCAGGTGTACGGCGGCGGCTCCGAACAGCGCGAGCGTCAGCCAGATGTAGGCGTTGCGGTAGAACACCTCGAGGTTGCTGTGCGAGCCATAGTCGAGGACAGTACCCACCGTGGGGCCGAAGAACGCCAGCACGCCACCCGATGTGACCACGACCGATGCCGCCAGTCCGATCCCTGCGACGACATCGCGGCGGCGCAATGCCAGGTCGGTCAGGCAGATCAGCAGTGGCGCGAGCCAAACCCAGTGATGCACCCAGCTGTATGGGGACACCGCGGTGGTGGTGAGTCCGCACAGCACCACCGCGGGTAGTTCGTGTCCGGTCAGTGAAAGCCGTCGCGCGAGGACCAGACAGGTCGTAGCGATGGCGAGCGCGCCTGCCAGCCAGAGCAATTGGTGACTGCCGTCCACGCTGACGGTCCGGGCGACCATGCCACGCAGTGACTCGTTCGACGGGTTCTCCGGAACGCCGACGCGAGTCGGGTCCGCGAACGCGCCGCTCCAGAATGTCAGCGAATCCTTGGGCATGGCCGCGAGGCCGATAAGCATGGTCGCGGCGAACGCTCCGATCGCCGTCGCGGCGGACCGGTATCGACCGGTGACAAGAAAGTAGATGACGAAGAAGGCGGGAGTCAGTTTGATTCCGGCGGCGATCCCGGTCAGCACACCCTTCCATCGCGAGGAGTCGGGGAGCGCCATGTCTGCCAGCACGAGCAGCAGCAGGAAGATATTGATCTGCCCGAAAGCCATGGTCTGCCGCACCGGCTCGCACCACAGCAGAAGTCCGGCGATCGACACGCCCGCCAGCGCCAGCCGCATGTCACGCCGGTAGCCGAGGATCGTCAATGCCGCCCAGGCCGACGCGGTCAGCATCGCGAAATTGCCGAACGCGCCTACGAAGGTGTATGGGTCGCCTTGGAGTTCACTCAGCTGCACGAACAGCAGCGCGGCGAACGGCGTGTATACGAATTCCCACACGCCGCGAGTGTTGCCGAGCAGCGGGGTGTCATAGACGGAAATGCCGTCGGCCACACGGTTCCCGGCGATCTGATACACGCTGAGATCCTTGAGGTGCATCATCACCTGCGGCATGTCGAGGACCTGCTTGACGTAGTACACACCGGCAGCCGTGCCCAGCACGAAGATCGCCCAGAATGCGACTGCTGGAATAGTGCGCTGCACTGGCGCAGTCCGTGCCGAGTACGGCACTATCGCTTTCGCGATCGTCGACAACGACACGCTCACTCCCAGCTATCGGCTGCAGATTCGCGTCCTCACGCTAGTGGCATCGGGGGCAAAATTTCCAACATGCATAGCGAGCACCGATTTGTCAGGTCCGTAGCAGTGTCGAAAACCGCTCGAGTCGCTATATCGCGCGGCCGGTCCGAGCGATTGATGACCGAAGTGTGACGCCTAGCGGAATGGGGACTTTTCGAGCCGGAGCGCGGGTTGTACGGGGGGCCTATATGAGGAGGTCATGTGGCTCAGGAATACAACCGGAATCCCGCGGCGGGCGCTGCCCTGTCGCCTGAGCAGTACCACGTCACCCAGGAGAACGGAACCGAGCGGCCGTTCACGGGCGAGTACTGGGACAATCACGAGCCGGGTATCTATGTGGATGTGGTGTCCGGTGAGCCGTTGTTCGCCTCGGTCGACAAGTTCGACAGTGGCACGGGGTGGCCGAGTTTCACCAAGCCGATCGATGCCGGAAATGTGGTCGAGAAGCGGGACCTCAGTCATCTGATGATCCGCACCGAGGTGCGTTCGGCGCAGGGTGACAGCCATCTCGGGCATCTGTTCACCGACGGGCCCCGTGCGGCGGGCGGCCTGCGGTACTGCATCAATTCGGCGGCGCTGCGGTTCATCGGCCTCGAGGACCTCGAGGCGGAAGGTTATGGGCAGTACAGGACTCTCTTCACGAAGGAGGACGCGTGACCGACACGCAGAGGGCGATTCTGGCCGGCGGATGCTTCTGGGGCATGGAGGACTTGATTCGTAGGCAGCCGGGGGTGCTGTCGACGCGGGTCGGTTACACCGGCGGGCGCAACGACCACCCGACGTATCGCAATCACCCGGGCCATGCGGAGGCCGTGGAGATCGTCTACGACCCAGCGGGGACGGACTACCGGGCGCTGTTGGAGTTCTTCTTCCAGATCCACGATCCGACGACGAAGGACCGCCAGGGCCACGACATCGGTACCAGCTACCGGTCGGCGATCTTCTATCTCGATAACGATCAGAAGCGTGTCGCGCTGGCCACCATCGTCGATGTCGAGGATTCGGGCCTGTGGCCCGGCAAGGTGGTCACCGAGGTGACCCCGGCGAGCGAGTTCTGGGAGGCCGAGCCCGAGCACCAGGACTACCTGCAGCGCTACCCCGACGGCTACACCTGCCACTTTCCACGGCCGGGTTGGAAGCTGCCGAAGCGGCAGACCGCCGCGCAGTAGGCGGGGCGGGCTCGTCGGCCCCACCGGGACCGGCCTGATCTGATAGTCGGCTGAGAACCTCGCGAAGGCGACACTTTCGGCCCGGTAGGCCGCGTTGATACGGGTAAGACGTCCAGCGCGACCATTACGAAGGAGCTCGTCATGAGCCTCATCGGAACCCTGCTCGGGTACATCTTGACAGCGTTCGTGTTGCTGCTGATCGCCCGGCTGGTGCTGGACTGGGTGGAGGTGCTGGCCACGGCTCCTCGGTGGGTGAGCCGGGCCCGTCCGTTGATTCGAGCCTGGACGGAGCCGGTGATCGCGCCGGTGCGGCGGGTGCTGCAGCCGGTGCGAGCAGGCGGGCTGTCGATCGATCTCGCGTTCACCGTGGTATTCGTCGTAGCGCTGATGCTGCGCTCGATCGCTTTCAGCCTGTAGTCACAGCCGCACGGGCCGGCGGCGCCGGTTCGGGACGTCCCACATGCCGCTGATCGTGGATTCGCGGAATGTTCGCACTCGTCCCGAACCGGCAGGTGCCCGGGTCGATTCGATCACCGAGGTGGGAGGCCGAATTCGGTTCGGGCCGCTGCCAGGAGAACATCGACTTCCGGGCCGAAGACCACGGCCGTCGCATGGAGAGCCGTCATCGCGGCGTCCCTGGCATCGGGTTCGGCTGCGCGGACGATCGTGGGTAGGGCGAAGGACGGCCGGTGGATCGGCCCCAGGTCGAAGGGATTCGGCGCCGATTCGCGCGGATCGGCTCGGGCGATGGATGCGACAAGCTCGGTTCCGCCCTCGTCCACCGGTCCGAAGTCCTCGTCGTGCAGACGGGCGAAAGCGGCCTCCATATCGTCGAAAGGTGGTGGTAGCGGTCGGTCTTTCCGCAGGGCTGTCAAAGCGGCTTGTACCCAAGGTCTTTCGGCAATCGCGGCTTTTTCGCAGGCCTGTGCCGCCGACCAGCGCGCCAAACGCCGCAGATCCTGCTCGCCCATCGCGGCGATCGCCTCGGCGAGGGCGCGGTCGTAGCCGGACAGTTCCTCGGCGCCGGAACAATCCCGCAGTTCAGGTATCGGATCTGCGCCCAGCGCTGTCGCTCGGCCGCGACGGCCTGCTCCCGGAACTCGGAAATGTGCAGGTGACGGGGGCCGTTCTCGTCGATGACCATGACCCATTCGGGCTCTTCGGATTCCGCCGAAACGGAGCGTTCGGGGATCGGAACATCCTCCGGCACACCGTATCCGGGCATATTCCACTGCACGGCCCGCAGTGGTTCACTGCCGCCAGATGGCCAGAGCCGGATCCGCCACACATCGCCAGGTTCGGTCGACCCGGGCCAGCCGTAGTTGACGAATCCACGGCCGCTGACCTCGATCAGATATCCGCCCTCCGGTACTGGGCAGTCCGCCGCACCGTCGACGGGCGAAGACAGATACAGCGTTCCCTCCGGGCCGACGCGCAGCCGCGACTCGCACACCTGCTGCCACTCGTCCCGATCCGACGGCGGGCGGGCACCCCACACCTGCACCGTCACCGGCATCCGGAAGTTGTTCTGGTGCGGGCTGAGCACCACCATGGCCAGGCCGTTCGAGGCAAAGGGATGCGCCGCCAGCGCACGGTCGAGGAGATCGGTTTCCTCATCCGGATCTCCCAAACCACCATCGATACAGAACTGTCCATAGTCCATGAACAGCTCCACCGTTTCTTCGCTGACCGGACCTGCCGCGGTGCTCATCGCGCCATCCTGACACGAAAGTGCCCTTGGTCGGTCACCTCGGGAGGTCGTAGCTCTCGGCAGGAATGGTGCGGGCGACCTTTTGCGGAGCACCGCCGATCAGCCCGCGCCAGGGCAGATACGGCAGCAGCCGGACGTTCAGGTTGCGGAACCGGATCATTGCCCTGCTGGGCGGTGCGTACCAGGTGCCGACGCCCTGGGCGAACTTCTGGCAGGCATCGACCATCGGGCGCATCTGCTGCTCGTAACGGCCGCAGGCAATCGTGTGATCGCCTGCGGCAGCGCTCAATTCACCCGCGAGGACATAGGCTCCGACGAGAGAGAGGTCGGCGCCCTGACCCGATAGTGGTGAAGCGCAATATCCGGCGTCACCGACCAGCGTGACCCGCCCCCGTGACCAGGTATCCATACGGATCTGGGCCATGGCGTCGAAGTAGAAGTCCTGCGCCCCATCGAGGTGCTCGAGCAGGCGCGGCACCTCCCACCCCTGGCCGGCGAAGGTGTCTGCGACGATATTCTTCTGCTGGGCCACGTCGTGGTAGTCGTAGTCGATCGGATCCGACGCCCACGCGAAAATCGCCTTTGCCTCGGTGTTTTCGCGGGCACTGTAGCTGCCGGCGATCGTTCCGGGAGTGTTGTAGTCCAGCTCCCAGCGGTCGAGTTTCAGCACGTTGGGAAGCGTATAGATCGAGATGTAGTAGCCCATGTGCTCGACGAAGTCGGACTCGGGACCGAAAACCAGCTTGCGCGTGTGCGAGTGGACACCGTCGGCGCCGATGACCAGGTCGAAAGTGCGCGGTCCAGCGTGCTCGAAGGTGGCGTGGACACCGTTGTCGTCCTGGACCAGCTCAGCGATCGAGTCGCCGAAGATGTATTCCACATCGTGACAGGTCGCGTCGTAGAGCACCTGAGCCAGATCCCCACGCTGAATCTCGGTGTCACCATTGGCCCCGACACCGTTGAACGTCTCGCTGCTGATGGCGGCCCGCACCCTGCCGTCCGCATCGACATAGGACGTGCCGCGCTTGCCGGTGCTCATCTCGTGCACCCGCTCCAGCAACCCCATTCGGCGTACCACCTCGGTGGCCGTGCCGAGCACGTCGATGGCCTGGCCGCCCTCGCGCAGGGTCGGTGACTTCTCGACGATCGTCGGGATGAAGCCGTATCGCTTCAGCCAGAACGCCAGTGTGGGGCCCGCGATGCTGGCGCCGGAGATCAGGACGTTTCGGTTGGTCATCTGCCGCATGCCCGGAACTGTACATATGTCTTGCGCAGTTGCACAATACATATGTCTTATGCGCATGCGCTAGGTTGATGTGCATGGGAAATCGAGAAGATCTGCTGACCGGCGCGCGTCAGTGCCTGTTCGACAAGGGCTACGCCCGCACCACGGTGCGGGATATCTCGACGGCGGCTGGCGTGAGCATGGCGGCCATCGGCTACCACTTCGGCACGAAAGAGGCATTGCTCACGGAGGCGCTCGCCGAGGCCACCCGCGACTGGGGCGCCGATCTCGAACGCATTCTTGCCGATTCACCTGCCACCAGCACCGATCCATGGCAGGGCTTCGCCGATCGCTGGGACGTGGTGCGTGACACGATCGCCGCGCATCGCGGCGTCTGGTCGGCCACCTTCGATGCCCTCGGTGATCCCGAGGCGCGGGAAAGGCTCGCCGCCAACCTCCAGGAGGCCAGATCAGGCCTTGCTCGGCTGCTCGACGGCGGCGACGAAACCGACGCCGACGCCGCCCGAACCGCCGGCGCCTTTTACCAAGCCCTGCTCACCGGGTTCGCAGCCCAATACCTCATCGACCCCGACAACGCACCAACCGGAAACGAGCTCGCCGAAGGACTCCGCCGAATCACCACCCAGGCCGTTCGACCGTCACGGTGAACGCGCCGCCGGCTACCGTTCGGCGCGCACCGGTCGCGGCAGCCCGTAACGATCACCGCCCACCGTCCGACGGAGGATCGTCGACTCACCCTGCGCCCTCGTTACGGTGCGGCAGCAGTTGCGGTTCTACCAGCACAACGTCGGATCGGCCCGCCCTGCAAAACAGATAGCCGAGTCTCGGACCCGCCATCTAACATCGCGCAATGGCTGTCAACCGGCGCCGTCGAGTCCTCACTGTTGTTACGTCGCGGTATCTCTGGAAGACCTACCATCAGCACCTACATGGCTGCGAGGAGGTCCTGCGACTCCGGCGACTCGGGTCGGTGGCCGGCCTGACGCTGGTCTTCGAACCCGGCGACCGGCGCATGATCCCGGACGGTGGGACGTCCGCGGCCGGTGTCGTCCGGCTCGGCGACCGCAGGCTGAACCTGAATGAGCCCGGCGTAGTTCGTGCGTTCGTCGACGCAGCCGTCGATGCGGGTTGGATGGCAGAGGCTCGCACCATCGGTCGCCGCGACGGCTGGGATCTGTTCGACGACGCGTATGCCAAATGCGCGACTTCCGCCGACAGGGACGGCAGGTGACGTCACAGGTCGCCGACACTCCGTCGAGCTGGACTGACTCGATCGGGACCAAACCTCTGATCATGGCAGGCCACAAATCACACGGCGATCAGCTGTCGAACAGGCACGCGCCCGGTGTAGGGCGAACCGTGCGCGTCCGCACCGTTCGGCACCCCACCCGAACGCGCGCATCTGCCGATGTGCACGTGCCGACTCGGCAGGCTTGATCGACTACCGGTGCTGCCGGGCGCACGTGGTCTGTGCGGCCGCGCAGCGGGGAGACCTCGCATGCCGCGCGGCCGCAATTCCTGCTTTCACGTCGAACGTGACTGTGGCGCCGCCTCTCCTGGAGTGTTCGGCTATTTCTTCGCCGCCAGTGTGATCAGGTCACTGACAGCGTTCGGAGTGGAGACGGCGACTGCGTGTGAGGCCGCGATTTCGATGGTGTGGGCGTCCGCGCGGTCCGCCATGAACCGTTGTGCCTGGATCGGGATGTTTCTGTCCTCGGTCGTGAGTAGGGCGAACGCGGGGATGGACCGCCATGCTGCCGCGGTCGCCGGTTCCTGTAGTGCGGCGAGGGTGACCGGCCGTTGGGTCGCGGCCATCAGCTCGGCGGTCTCGGCGGGGACGTCGGCGGCGAATTGTGCGGGGAATTCCTCTTGCCGGATATAGAGTTCGGTGCCCGTACCAGCGTCGGGTAGGCGGTACTGCGCCGGACGGGTGGTCGGTCCGAGCGTGGAACCGGGGTACTTGTCGGTCAGTTGCAGCGCGCTTTCGCCCTCGGCGGGGATGAACGCGGCGATGTAGACGAGCGCTGTCACGTTCTCTTTCGCCGCGGCGGCGACGGTGATGACGCTGCCGCCATAGGAGTGCCCGACGAGGACACAAGGGCCTTCGATGCTGTCGAGGACCGACCCTACATAGGCGGCGTCACTGTCGAGGCCGCGCAGCGGGTTCGCGGCGGCGATGACGGAATATTCCTGTGCGCGTAGCTCTCCGATGACTCCGTTCCAGCTGGACGAGTCAGCGAACGCGCCGTGGACCAGCACGATGGTCGGCGTCGCGGACGAGGTGGGGGGTTCGGTGCTCACGAATGTCTTCCTTCGAGTCGATCGAGGTAGGGCAGCGCTCGGGTCAGGCCGTGTGCAAAGCGGTCCGCAGCACCGCGACAGCTTGGGCGACAGCGGCTTTGGCGGCATGGGTGTCGTGCATCGAGTTGACCATGACGAAGTCGTGGATGATGCCCCCGTAGCGCGCCTGGATCACGGGGACGCCTGCGGCACGCAGCTTGCCCGCGAAGGCTTCGCCCTCGTCACGCAGCACGTCGGCTTCGGCGGTGATGACCAGCGCTGGAGGAAGCCCCGCGAGTTGTTCGGTGGCGGCGCGCAGCGGCGACGCGGTGATCTGCGCGCGGTCTTCCTCGCTGGTGGTGTACTGATCCCAGAACCATTGCATGCCCTCGCGGGTCAGGAAGTACCCTTCGGCGAACTGCCGGTACGAGCCGGTGTCGAAGTTGGCGTCGGTGACCGGATAGAACAGCACCTGCTGCGCGAATGCGACATCGCCGCGCGCCTTGGCCATGAGCGTCAGCGCGATGGCCATGTTGCCGCCGACCGAGTCGCCCGCGATCGCGATCCGGGACGGGTCGAGCGCTTTCTCGGCGCCATGGGCGGTGACCCACTGGGCGACACGGTAGGACTGCTCGTTCGCGACGGGGTATCGCACGTCCGGGGAGCGGTCGTATTCGGGGAACACCACGGCCGCGTGCACGCCGACGGCGAGATCACGCACGAGGCGGTCGTGGGTGTGCGCGTCGCCGAACACCCAACCGGCGCCATGCGTGTAGATGATCACGGGCAGGGTTTGGGTGACGCCCTGCGGCTTGACGATCCGGGCCCGCACCGACCCGGTCGGTCCGCCGTCGACGGTGATCCACTCTTCATCGATTTCGGGCTTGTAGATCGGCGAGTCCTGCACCGAGTCCACGGCTTTGCGGCCCTCTTCCGGGGGCAATTGGTAGAGGAAGGGGGGCTGCGAGGTCGCGTCGACGAACTCCTGCGCCGCCTGCTCCAGCGAGATGTTCAACGGATTTCCTGTCATTGTCGTTCCTTCCGATAGGGAGTGAATGTGCTGTGGATTTGCGGATTCGGAGAATCAAGCCAGTTCGTCGACGGCATCGGTGATTACCCTGGCGACCTCGTCGGGATGGGTTTGCATGACCAGGTGCGGCGCGTCGATCTCGACGATCGTCCGCAGCGCTGCCCGCTGGTATCCGAACCGTTCGACGTCGGGGTTGATGGTGCGGTCGGCGCTCGACACGATTCCCCAGCCCGGTTTCGTCTTCCACGCCGCCGCTGACGCGGGCTCGTTGAACGCGATCGCCGATAGCGGCCGCTGGGAGACCGCGAGCACCTGCGCCTTCGCGGTATCGAGGCCGGCCGCGAATACTGCGGGGAAAGCGTCGATGTCGACCGAGACGTCGGTTCCGGGCTCGCCGTCGCCGATCGGGTACGGCGTGTAGACGAGGTTGGCGGCCAGGTCGGAGTCCGGGAAACCGCCCTGTAGTTGTCCCAGACTCTCGCCCTCTTCCAGGGCATAGCCCGACACATAGACCAGGCCGACGACGTTCTCGGCGACTCCGGCCACGGTGATGACCGCGCCGCCGTAGGAGTGCCCGGCCAGTAGCACCGGTCCGTCGATCTGCTCGACGACGGATCTGATGTAGGCCGCGTCGGCGGATAGGCTGCGGTTGTAGACCGGTGGCGCCACGACCCGGTGACCCCGAGCGAGTAGCCGCTCGGTGACAGGGTGCCAACTGGAGGCATCGGCGAAGGCGCCGTGTACGAGAACAATGGTTGTCGCGGAGGACATTGAATTCCTAATCGCTCGGATCGGTCCGGATGGCGCTGCGCCGCCCCCAGTTTCCATCGAGCAACCCTCGCCGCGCCCCTCGCTACAGGCCGCGTAAACCCCCGATCAGGACACGGCTGCCTCGATCGACGGTTCGAACACGGCAGCTGAGCCGGTAGACCGGAAACGCTGCTGGTACTTGCGCGGGGAGATGCCGAGCCGGGCCACGAACGCGCGGCGCAACGCTTCGCCGCTGCCGTATCCGGCCGCCATCGCGGCGTCGGTGACGCTGTGCCCGGCATGCAGCATGTCCCTGGCGACCCCGAAGCGGATGAAGGCGACGTATTCGGCAGGCGATCGTTCGAGTTCGGCGCGGAAAAGCCGCGTCAGGTGTCGGACGCTGACCTGGGCATGGGCGGCCAACGTCTGAACTGTGTGCGGGAACGCCGGGTCCGCGCAGATCAGGTCGACGACCTTCCGCACGAGCGGGCTGCGCGGCGCCGGTCCGCTGAGCGACGCAGAGAACTGGGATTGCCCGCCGGCGCGCTGCATGTGCACCACCAGCAATTGCGCAACACGGCGGGCGACGTCGGCACCGTAGTCCTCCTCGACGAGGGCCAGTGCGAGATCGACACCGGCCGCGACACCGGCCGAGCTGTACAGGTTGCCGTCGCGCACGAAGATCGCGTCCGGTTCCACCGCGACCGAGGGGTATCGCCGCGCGAGGTCCGCGGCGAATTTCCAGTGTGTTGTGGCGCGTCTGCCGTCGAAGAGGCCGAGATCGGCCAGGACGAAGGCGCCACTGCAGATCGAGGCCAGCCGTCGCGTGTGCCAGGACAGGTGCCGCGCCGCCGTGATCACCTCGGGGGTCACGAACTTCGTCGGCGGCAGCTCGCTGCCGGGGATCACGACCGTGTCGAAACGACCGGCGTCGGCGGCCGCACCGCTCACCTCGATCCGTGCGCCGATCGAGGTCTGCACGCTCCTACCGTCGGCTGAGACCAGGACCACCTCGTAACCGGGCACGGTCTGGTTGGCCTCCACGAAGACCTCTGCGGGGCCGACGAAGTCGAGCATCTTGACGCCGTCGAAGACCAGAATGCCCACGCGTCGGCGAGGCGGCTCTGCGAAGTTGGGGGCCATGTCAACCAGTATTCTGGAGTCACGACTCCAAAACAAGCGGTGTGGGCGACCTCGCACGTCGATTGGTACGGTGAGCGCATGGGACGGCCGCGACAGTTCGACGAATCGGGCCTGCTCGACGCCGCCACAGAGCTGTTCTGGTCGCAAGGTTTCGACGACACATCAGTGGAGGATGTGTCGCGCGCGACCGGTGTCGGAAACGGCAGCATCTACGCCGCCTACGGCAATAAACGTGGCTTGTTCCTGGCGACGTTCGAACGCTACTGCATGCGCCGCGCCCAGTTCGTTCGCGATGCCATCGTTTCCGCGCCCGGCTCGGCGCGCGCCGCTGTGCGCGCGCTTTTCCAAGCGGTCATCGATGACTGTGCCGCGCAGCCGGATCGGCGCGGATGCCTGATGATCAACAGCATCGCCCAACTCGGCACCCGGATCCCCGAAGTCGTCACCATCGGCACCCGAACCACCACGGCAATGGAGCAGAGCGTCGCCGAACTGCTACACCAGGCTGCACGCCTCGACAATGGCGACGTCGACGAGGCCGTCCTCTCGGCGCACAGCGCCAACATCGTGGTCGTAGCACAAGGACTGATCCAACTGAGCCGCTTGGGAATTCCCAGGCGACGGTTACGCGAAATCGCCGATGTCTCGAGTCAGGCGCTGCCGGCGGCTTGGGCCGATCATGTCGTCCACTGACCATCCGGTGTGATCCGCGGGCTGGGGGTCCGTACTCGAAACAGCTTGTAACGCGTAACGGCTCATGCGGCGGTGACATATATGACTTAAAGGAATTCTTCCATTCGCCGGATTCGGTCCAGGTACAGTACGTCATCCCGGGATAGTCGACCCGTCAACAGCTCGTGCAGCCCATGCCGATGGCCGGATATTCGCGCGACTTGTTGTCGTCGCGCCGGTGACAGAACTTGAGAGGCATGTTCGGTGGATGCTGGCCCGGGTTGCGAAGCGCAGAACTTGCGACCCGCGCTGGATCACCGCCCATGTGATCGGGGTCAGCGGCGGCACCGCCGTCAGTCCCGCGCTCGGCACCCCGTGGACCGGGCAGCCGAGGAGACGGCAACGCGGGCATACTGTCGAGCGTGCAGTTCGGGATTCTCGGTTCGATCGAGGTACGCCGCGACGACGGGAGTCCCGTCGCCGTCGGCGGTCCGCAAGTACGGTCACTGCTGGCCCTGCTTGCGCTCGAGGTTGATCGGATCGTGCCGCGAGAACGGCTCATCGACGGCCTGTACGGCGAAGATCCGCCGGGCGACGCCGCGCATGCACTGCAGTCTCAGGTGTCGCGCCTGCGCCGTGCGTTGCGGGCCGCGGGCGGCGCCGGCGACCTGGTCGAGTCGTCGCCGGCCGGTTACCGCCTCGCGGTCGATCGGCGGCAGGTCGACGCGCACCGGTTCGGCCGACTCGTCGAGGAGGGCCGGAATGCGTTGTGCGACAGGGATCCTGCGGCGGCGGCGACGCTGCTGGACGAGGCCGCTGCCCTGTGGCGGGGTGCGGCACTGGCCGATGTGGCGGACGCCCCGTTCGCCGCGGCACAGATCACCCGGCTGACCGAGGCGCGGCTCGCGGCGCTGGAGGACCGGGCGGCCGCGTCGCTGGCACTGGGCGACCACAACGCAGTGGTATCCACGCTCCCGGAACTGGTTGCCGCGCATCCGCTGCGCGAGCGGGCGCGGGCGCTGCTGATGCGCGGCCTTTACGGTGCTGGTCGGCAAGCGGAAGCGCTGGAACTGTTCGAGCAGGGGCGGCTGCTGCTCGCCGACGAACTCGGCGCCGATCCGGGGGCCGAACTGGCCGAAGCGCACCTGGCGATTCTTCGCGCGGACGCCGCGCCCACCCCGGCGGTGCGGCGGCTACCCGCCCAGTTCACCGGTTTCGTCGGCCGCGAGGAGGAACTGGCTCAGGTGGCCCGGCTGCTGGCCAAGTCCCGGCTGATCACGCTGACCGGTCCTGGCGGGACCGGCAAGACTCGGCTGGCGCTGGAGGCCGGCGCCCGGGCCCAGGGTGAGGTGTGCTTCGTGGATCTGGCGCCGCTGACCGACGGCGCCCAAATCGTACCGGCGGTGGCCACGGCGCTGGGCGGGCGCGATGCGGCCGCGCATGCGGGAAGCCGGCACCGGGATGCCGAGAGCCGGGTGTTGGCGATGCTCACCGATCGACCACAGCTGATCATTCTCGACAACTGCGAGCATCTGGTGCTCGATGCCGCGCGACTCACCCATCGGCTGCTGCTGGCCGCTCCGGGCCTGCGGGTGCTTGCCACCAGTCGGGAAGCGCTGCGTATCACCGGCGAAACGGTCTTCCCGGTCGGGCAGCTGCCGCTGGCCTCCGCCGACGCGGCGCTGGCCGATCAGCTCGCGTGCGCAGCCGTCCGGTTGTTCACCGATCGGGCCGCCGCGGCACGTCCCGGATTCAGCGTGGACGCCGGAACGATCGGTGTGGTGCGGCGGATCTGCGCCCGGCTGGACGGATTGCCGCTAGCGCTAGAACTTGCTGCCGCCCGGCTGCGCACCCTCGAATTGGATGCGATCGATGCCCGGCTCGACGACAGATTCCGGCTGCTCGCCCGTGGCGACCGCACCGCCGAGCCCCGCCACCGCACGCTGCAGGCGGTGGTCGAGTGGAGCTGGGAACTGCTCGATCCGGCCGAACGCCTGCAGGCCAGGCGATTCGCAGTCTTCGCCGGCGGTACCACTGCCGCGACCGCGGCACGCGTGTGCGAGCTCGACGACGCCGATGAACTGCTCGACAGCCTCGCTGACAAATCACTCCTGGAGGCGCGTGGCGGACGGTATCGCATGCTGGAGACCGTCCGCGAATTCGCGTTGCGGCAGCTGGCCGACTCCGGTGAGCACGACCACCTGCTACGCGTCCACGCCGAATACTTCGCCCGTCTCGCTGAACACGCGGATCCGCGACTGCGTGGGCGCGACCAGTTGGACTGGCTGGACCGGCTGGCGGTCGAACATGACAACATACAGGCGGCGCTACATTGGGCGGTCGGTGCCGATCCGCATCTGGCCGCGCGGCTCATCGCGGCACAGGCGTGGTACTGGTGGCTGTGCGGACGCACCGGCAACGCCGTTGAGCTGGCTGATCGGCTACTGCCCCAATTGGATCCTGCCGCATCGGCCGAGAACTACGGGCTGTGCGCTGCGGTCGCGGCCAGAGGCGGCGATGCGCGGACTGCGATCGCTTGCGCGACTGCGGCCGTGGCCGGATCCGAAATCCCGTTGCAGCGGCCGCACGTGGTGTTCCTGCTGGCGATCGCCGGAGGCAGGATCGACGCCGAGCCGGAGCGGCAGCTGTTCGGACCCGATTCGTGGTCGCAGTCATTTCTGCATCTGGGCGAGGGGCTTCGTTTGCTCATGTCCGGCCGTCCGCTCGAGGCCGAACCCGAATTTCGCTCTGCTCTCTCGGGTTTTCGTGACACGGGGGATCGGTGGGCGATCGCGACGACCTTGGACAAACTCGCCGCCGTGGCCGACGGGCGCGGTGATCGGATCCGCGCGCTCGACTTGATCGACGAGGCCGTAGCCCTGAACACGAAGCTGGGCACGGTCGACGACACAGCCGATCTACTCATCCGTCGCGGCGATATTCTCGCCAACAGCGAAGGCGCGCAGCGAAATTCGGTCGCCGCCCAGGACGCCTATGTGCGCGCCGCCGAGCTGTCCCGATCGGTCGGCGCAACGGATATGCACGCCAATGCGATTCGCGGACTCGGAGACCTGGCCCGGGCGACGGGCGACCGTGATGAGGCGCGCGAACTGTATCGCGCCGCACTGACACAGTGCCCCGGGGGACTGGCCGGTGCCGATACCCGGGCTCGCATCCTGATCGGGCTCGGCTGGACTGTCGTCACGGACGGAGATCCCGCGCAGGGGCTCGCGGCGCTCCGAGAGGCCTTCGAGCTCGCGTTTCGCCACCGGTTGCGGCTGGTGGCGGCGAGCGCGACCGAGGGACTGGCGGCGGTCGCCGCCGCGACCGGCGAACCGTGTCGGGCGGCAACGCTCCTCGGCGCAGCCGAGACGCTCCGCGGTCCGGATTCGGCAGGCGATCCCGAGGTCGCGTCGGTGACCGCGCGATGCCGCGGTGAACTGGGGGAGCAGGAATATCTGGCGGCCTACCACCGCGGCGTCGGATGGACCGGTGTAGAGGTGTCCGCGCTGCTCGGTGAGTGGTGGTGAGCTGATGGTGGGGGTGCGGGAGCGTCGCGGCTGACGCTGTCCACATGACTACGGCACCACAGCCCATCATCAAACCGCTGGGGCGGCCCGCGAACGTCATCGACCTGGCCGACTACTGACAGTCGATCACGAATTCGGGCATCGGTCGGGTGGCGTGCGGCTCGGTTCTCGTCGCGATTCGACACCACTCGGCCGGTGGGTCGATGGCGGCCACCTGGCTGGGTCGGAGGAGACGTCACCGTATGGCCACGACTGTTGGTCCGGCGAATTTCGCCTACTGCTCGTCGAGAATCACCGCCGGGGCGCCGCCGTCGCGCGTGCTCGCCGGCCGCTCGGCCAGGATCGGAAACTGACCTGTGATGCCCTCGCGTTCCTGCACAATGGCCACTACCCGCTTGCGGGCCAGGAACCAGCCGCCGACCAGCAACGGAACCATGACCACCACTGTGGCGATCACTGAAACGCGCTGCACTTCGTCGTCACTGAAGGCCATCAGCGCGACCACCCCCGCCAAGAACAGCAGCGTCGCCACGCTCGTGTAGGGCGCGCCGATCAACCGGAACTTCGGACGTTCCATCCTGCCGCTGCGCGACCAGCGCCACAACTGCAGCTGGCAGACCATGATCGCCGACCAGGTCGAGATGGTGCCCAGAGCCGACATGTTCAGCACGATCTCGAAGACCTTTTCCGGCACCACTACATTGAGCCCGACGCCGATCAGCGCGATCGCGCCGGTCGCGAGAATGCCGACATAGGGCACACCACCCTTGGACATGCGCGACGCCACCGACGGCGCACTGCCGTTCATCGACATCGAGCGCAAGATCCGGCCGGTCGAATACAGGCCCGCGTTCAAGCTGGAGAAGGCCGCCGTCAGCACCACCAGGTTCATGATCGAACCGGCGCCTCCGACACCGAGTTTCGAGAAGAAGGTGACGAAGGGGCTCTCACCGGCCTTGAAAGCCGTGTAGGGCAACAGCAGTCCGAGTAGCACCAGTGAACCGACATAGAACAGCGCAATGCGGGCAATGACCGAATTGATGGCCCGCGGCATGATCTTTTCCGGATTTTCCGCCTCACCAGCCGCTGTTCCGACCAATTCAACTGCGGCATAGGCGAATACGACTCCTGTTGTGACGGTTATCAGTGGTATCAGACCGGTCGGCAACAACCCGCTGTGGTCGGCGATCACACTCACACCGGTGTGCTCCCCCTTGATAGTGAACCGGCCGGCCAGGAAGACTGTGCCGACGATCAGGAAGGTGACCAGTGTGACGACCTTGATCAGCGCCGCCCAGAACTCCACTTCGCCGAACCAGCGCACCGAAATCAGGTTGACGGTGACCACCAGGGTCAGCGCCACCAGCGCGATCAGCCACTGCGGAACCGCTTCGAAGGCTCCCCAGAAGTGGACATAGGTGGCGATGGCCGTGATGTCCACGATCCCGGTCGTGCTCCACTGGAAGAAGGACATCCACCCGACCGCGAAAGCCAGCTTCTCACCGTAGAACTCGCGGGAATACGAGACGAACGATCCGGAGGAGGGGCGATGCAGCACCAGCTCGCCCAGCGCCCGCAGGATGAAGAACACGAACACGCCGCAGACGGCGTACACCAGGAATAGTCCGGGACCGGCGCTGGCCAGCCGACCGCCCGAGCCGAGAAACAGTCCGGTGCCGATGGCGCCGCCGATCGCGATCATCTGTAGCTGACGCGGGCGCAGCGCCTTGTGGTAGCCCGCATCGTCGGCATGCGGTACATCCACTGGCGCATCGGACGGAGGTCGAACTGTTGTCATAGCGAAGACCCACTCACGTGATGGCGACCATATCAATGTGTAATGTACCGTCATTCAACGGCACGTTCAATAGCGGTGGGGGATCGGTGCTAGAGGCTGGCAACGCGACGAAACAGCTTGGCGTACGGTGCATTCGAGATGCGGATGTGCCTGGTTACGGCCGGTTCGGTGTGTTGTCGCGAGTCGGTCAGGAGCGGTTCTTCCCTCTGGCAGACGCGGATCGGTGACTGATTGCGGCGCGGTGCCGTCGAAGTCAACAGCCGTCGGCCCCATGCGGGCGAGCAGCTCCGGTCGAGTGGCTGGTTCGAAAGGCGGGGTGAGTATGAACCGGAGTGGATTGTGGCCGTCCAGTCCGAGTGAGACAGCACGTCGCTGTCCCTGATGCCGCACCGTCATCGGAACGCACTGTCATTGCCGACACGTGAGCGCCCACTGGACCTCGACTGTCCGGTGTCGTTCACACTGGGAGCGTGAGAACACCCAGTGGCGGATTCCCGCGGCGTCGGATGCGACTGTTGCCTGGCCCAGTGCTTGTATCGATCACTTGCGCAATGGATCTCGCCGGTCTGATCGTCGATGACAGCCTCGCCCAGGTATCGCCACACCGGGACCGCCCACCAGATCTGAACGGGTGGCACGTTCGTCAACCACCCGGTATCTGGCGAATCGAATCCGAGGTGATCGAAGAGCGAAACGCGGAAATCCGAAGGCTGCGAGGGAAGGTGATCTGGGGCCGAGAGTTCCAGCTGGGGCAGGCGGGACTGTTGCAGGAGAACGGCGCGGAGTCTGTGAGGTTGGCGACGGACGGCACAATCTCTTGTACCTACGAGTCACGCCTCGATGGGCATCGCTCCGCAGGTGAGTTGATCGAGACATTGCGATCTTCCCGTGAATCAGCGAGAACACGTTTCCGGGAAACCGTGCTCGACCTGTTTCCCGACACACGGGCAGTGTCAGCATTTCTCGACGGTCCGAGCGCGGCGCCCGTGCAAGCCGACCTGATCGAAGCCGAATCCCTGGATTCGTCGATGTTCGACTACACACTGATCGCGGTTCGCGACTTCGAGGACCCACGGGAGCGAAAAGTATCTCTCGACACCGTCTTGGCGTCACCTGAGCTGGCCGGGATCTTCAATGAGACACCGTGGTTCACGAGCTACGGTGACCGTCATCGTGAATTGGTCGAATCCCAGGCCATGGGCTACCGGAAGGACGAGTTGTTCCTCGTGGGCCGGAAATCGTCGGTGATCGTGTGTGAGCGAATCTGGTCTGCCGACGACACTCTGCGCATGTACTTCGAAGACCTGGTTCTGCTTGTCCGACATTACTTGTCCTGCCGCGCTCACCTTCGACAGTTACTGACGACCACCCGTTCTCGGCTGTCCGTTGATCAACTCGGCAGCAGGTCGTCTGAGCGCATCGCACACGACATGCTGGTCTTGCGCCTCGAACTGATGAAAGTCCAATTGGCGCTGGACCAGCACACCCTGATCAATCAGGGCTTCACCCGTACGCTTGCCGAGCGGTTGCGGTGGGAACTGGGCATCGACACATCCGTGCGTATGGTGGAGGACTGGCTCTCCACCAGTGAAGCCATCGAATTGCGGGAGTCGATCGATGCGGCCAAGCGGTCCATTGCGCTCGCCGCCCGGAATAATATTCTCCAGACCACAGCCGTCATACTCGCGATCGCGGCGCTCGTCGCTACAGTGGTAATCGCTCTCGCCAGTTGACACAACAGCCCCGGTAGCTCGGTGCCCGGTGAATCGAAAAAACTCCGGGTCCGGGCAGTTGTCACCGGGTCTGCGACGGTCTTCCTCCGCGGGCGGGAATTCAACACCTGAGGAGTTCTGCAATGCCGGCTCCACGATGGATCGCCAACGCCAACCGGATCGGGCTCAACCGGATCACGAAGTTCATTGCTCCCTGGGCGCCCGGATGGGCGGTGGTGATACATCGTGGGCGTAAGTCCGGTCGGGTATTCCGTACACCGCTGTGGGCTTTCCGGCGCGAAGGCGGGTACGTGATCGCACTGACGTACGGTCCCGAGTCGGATTGGGTGCGGAATGTTCTCGCTGCCGGTGGTTGCCAGCTCGAGGCCGGGCGGCGGCGCTATGAGGTCGATACCCCTCGCGTGTACCGCGACGAGAGCGCAAGCGACATGCCGCCGTTCATCCGGTTCATGCTTCGCGCGGTGATCAAGGCGCCGGACTTTCTCAGCGTCAATGTGGTCCGTGAATCGATGTCTGCGCACTGAACTGCGGGCGAGCGGTGTCGAGGGCAGCAACTGCGCTGCCGAGCCGATGTCAACCGTGATCGGGCCGATGTCCTTCCAACGCAGATGCCGTTGGGTCCACTGGCGGGTTCGTCATGGGCCTTCCCCGGTCGTATGTGCCGGTACCGGGGGCTGCTCGCTAGTTGTGCGGGTGAGTGCGGCGGCACAGGCAGCGAGATCGGCGTGGAGCCGGCGTTGATCTGCCGCTGTCAACGGCGTGAGCATTTGCTGCTCGACAGCGCGGACAGCGACGCTCGCGCTATGCAGGTGCTCGCGTCCGGCGGCGGTGAGCTCAGTGGGCAGTGCTCGCCCGTGCGGTGCGCTCGTCGGCCGGGTGACCAATCCGCGGTCTTGCAGGCCGCGCAGCACCCCATTCATGGATTGGCGGGTGACGAAGGTACCGCGGGCGAGTTCGGCGTTGGACAGGCCGGGGCGCTGACCGAGCAGTTCGAGGCATGCGTACTGCGGAACCGTGAGTGCCAGCGGCCGCAGCGCGGCGTCCATCTGCGCACGCAGCGCGGCGGCGGCTTGTTTGAGGACGTAGCCCACCGACGCTTCGAGCTGTCCGACTGGTTCCCCTTGACTCATGTCAATATCTTGACACACAATGGGCGTGTCAATGTCCTGACATCACTATCGGAGGATCGCATGACCGTCACCGGACCGGATTTCCTTGCCCTGCAGGTTCGTGACCTGGACCGCTCGGCCGAGTTCTATGAAACCCACCTCGGGCTGCGCCGACTGCCCGCCAGCCCACCCGGCGCCGTCGTATTCGACACGAGCCCCGCCGCCTTCGCGGTTCGTGAGCCGTTGCCCGGAGTCGACCTGGACGCCGCATTCCCGAGGCCGGGGCTGGGGGTTGCGCTGTGGCTGCATGCCGAGAACGCCCAAGCCGTGCACGACCGGCTCGCCACTGTCGGCGTCCCGATCCCGGTGGCGCCGTTCGACGGGCCCTTCGGGCGCACGTTCACCTTCACTGATCCCGACGGCTACGCCGTCACCATCCACGACCAGACCTGAAGCCGGCAAGGTAGTCGCTGATCTCAACGTCTTGTCGACACCGGCGAGTGGGGTGCGCGGCAGATCTCCGCGACCGGCGGGCAGCACCGAAGCGTGGAATTCGTCCGGGTTCGTCTCCGCCGCAAGGTGATCGGCCCGATAACGTGACGACCCGCCCATACCGCGCATGGACTGAACCGATCATGGGTGGGGGCGGTCGTCACCGAGCCCCGACCGCAACACGGTCCCGCGGGCCTGCTTCGCGGCGTGCACGGTGCCGGTGGGGTTCTTCCTGGCCGCCACGATCAACCTGCGCTGCCAGCGCAGTTCGTGGGAGTCAAGGCCGGTTCGGAGCGTTCGGGCGTGCCAATGTGCCCGTGATCAATGTGGCGAGGGTGGGCTCGAGCGCGGTGGGCATGTCGAGTCGAAGTGCGGTCAGGGTGGAGTCGGCCTGGTAGGCGGCAAGTGCCACACGTCCGCGAATCCGTTGTCCTGGCTGTCGAGGGCGTAAACCTCTGGTGGTACAGCACCGCTGTCGTGCACCGGGTGTCCCGCCGTCAATTCGCCGAGCCGACGACCGAACTCGATATGCGCGGCGTCATCGAGACGTTGATTGCGCAGAATCAGCAGCTTGTGTTCTGTCAGCGCTGCGCGCAATGCCGCTATCTGCTCACGGTCTGTCTCGCTGACGTCGACACCGGTCACCTCCGCACCGAAATCAGGTCCCAGCGGCGTGAATTCGAGATCGCCGTGCACCCGGGTCGCCGTAGTCATGCCGCTGCTGCTTTCACCGCGCTCGCGACCTCGCGGCGTAGTTGTGCGAACCGTGCCGAGGCCCGCAGTTCATCGGGGTCGACACCGGTGCGCGGCAGGTCCACCGGCAGATCCAGCGCGATTTGCCCCGGTCGTCTTGTCAGCACCACGATCCGGGAACCGAGGAATACCGCCTCGTCCGCGCTGTGGGTCACGAACACGTTCGTCCTTCTCGATTCCGCGCTGACCAGACGTAGGTCGTCCTGCAACCGATCCCGCGTCAGCGCGTCGAGCGCGGCGAACGGTTCATCCAACAGCAGCAGCGAGGTGTCCGCGGCCAGGGCACGGGCGATCGCGACACGCTGCTGCTGGCCCCCGGAGATCTCCCACACCCGCCGCGCGGCAGTATCGCCGAGCCCGACCCGGGCCAGCAGTTCATCACGGCGCGCGGCCCGCCGCTCGCGCGGCACACCGGCATACTTCAGTGCGAGCTCGACATTGCCGCCCACGGTCTGCCAAGGGAAGAGACGTGGCTGCTGGAAGACCACACCGGAACCGACGCCGGGCACGGGTGCGGCACCACCCACCTCCACCTGCCCGTCGCGGACCGGTTCGAACCCGGCCAGAATACGCAGCAGGGTGCTTTTACCGCATCCCGAAGCCCCCACCAACACCAGGAATTCGCCGGCCGCGACGTCGAGATCGATCGGCCCCAGCGCGGTGACGGTTGCCGCGGAGCGACCGTATCGATGCGTCAGATTCCGGATCCGGATGCCGCCGGCCTGTTCCACTGCGGCGGGATCTGCTGCGGGCGTGGCGGTCACTTCAGCCGAGGACATTCGGTAATCCCTTCACATACAGCGCATCTCGATACACCGACAACGGCGGCACCGACGAGATCTGCTGCTGGGCGGCCAGGAATTCCGCGGCACTATGTAGGTTGGCGGCCACGTTGCCCGGTACCGTCTCGGTGCCGAGCCACTCCGGGCTGGTCAGCTGCTCGGTGCTCAAGAACACCCCTTGGCGCAACTGAGCGGCCGCGGCGTCGGGACTCGTACCGATCTGCGCGGCCACCGCTTCGGCGGCCTGCTCGGGCGAATCCCTGATGGTTTGCAGTGCGCGAGCCTGTACGTGACGCCAGGCGTCGACGACGTCCGGGTGCGCCTGTGCGAACTGTTTCGACACCACGCCGAGATCGAGGGTCGGCTTGCCCGCGGCAGCCAGCTCCTTGCTGGTGATCAGTGTCTTACCGGACGCGCGCAACTGGTCGAGGGTAGGCAGCCAGGTGTACACCGCATCGACATCGCCGCGCTGCCAGGCAGCCAGCGACGCCTGCGGCTGCAGATCGATCAGCTGCACGTCCGATGCGGTCAGTCCCGCGCGTGTGAGCGCCGCCAGCAGACTGTAGTGGGAGGTGGACGCGAATGCGGTCGCTACCCGCTTGCCGCGCAGGTCCGCGATCGATTCGACACCGGTGCCGGTGCGCGCCACCAAGGCCTCGTTCTCGCCGGCCACATCGAGCACGAACGCCACCTGATAGGGGATGTTCAACGGTGCGGCCAAGCCGCGGGCAACCGGACTGGAGCCGATGGCACCGAAGTCGATCTGCCTGGCGAGGAACGCTGTATTGACGTCGGCGCCGGAGTCGAACTTGGTCCACTTGATGTTGTAGCCGGGCAGCGCCTCCTCGAGCCACCGGTTGTTCTTCACGATCAGATCGCCGCTGGGAAAGGACTGGTACGCCAGGCGAATGGTGGGTTTGTCGGCGTCCTGCCCGGAGTGATTGATCGCGCAGCTCGACAGTCCGAGCGCGGCCACCCCCACCAGCGTCGCAATCGACTGCAGCAGTTTGTGTTTCACAGTTTCCCTCTCCACGGGGCGACGCGGCGTTCGAGCAGACGCAGCAGTGCGTCGATGAGCAGGCCGGACCCGCCGATAGCGAAGATCCCGACCAGCACCACCGAGGTGTTGTTGTAGTTGCTGGCGTCCTTGACCAGGCCGCCGATACCGGGCATACCGTTGAACAGTTCGGCAGCGACTACCGACGAGTACGCGATACCGACCGCGATCCGAATACCGGTGAACGTCTCCGGGACGGCGGCGGGCACGATCACATCGCGGATGACCTGACCTCGGGTGGCGCCGAGCGCTCGGGCCGCTTCGATCAGCCCGACCGGCGCGGCCAGCACCGCCGATGTGGTCGCGACGGCGGTCGGCGGCAGCGCGGCCAATGCGAGCAGGGTGATCTTCGGTGCCTCATCGATGCCGAGCCAGATCACCAGGAGGAAGAAGTACGCCAGCGGCGGCAACGCACGCAAGAACGTCAGCCACGGCTCCAGCAGCCGCCGTAACCAGCCGACGGTGCCCATCGCCAAACCCGCCGCCGCCCCGACGACGACACCGACTCCCACGCCGGCCAGCACCCGCCGCAGTGTCATGTACATGTGCTCCCACAGCAGGTAACCCTGATAGCCCCGGACGCCGTCATGCGTGGTCGAGGTCTCGACGAACGCGTGCCACACCGTGGACGGAAACGGCACGAACGTCTCGTTCCAGATGCGGCTGGCAGCCACCAGCTGCCACACCACAACGAACACGGCGACCGAGGCCAGCGGTAGCGACACCCGTAGCAGGCCGCGCAGCCTGGGTCCTGCCGTACCAATCCCCTCGACAGTGCTGCGGTCGACAGAGTTGGACATGGAACCACGACTTTCCGGATGGGACGACAACGCGCGCAGCCGGACGCCGCCACGCACCGGTTAGTGTTCCCTTCTGCCGCATCCGAGGACAGCGTTGGAATCGGCGTGGTTGGAATCCCGTTGCCGTACTCATCACTCGAGTCGCGGTCCGATCCGGTGGGCTTCGCGGAGTTCGACCCGAACCGCGACAACGGCATCGCCTACCGGCTGCGCCTGCCGCAAACGTGCGTGTCGGTCGAACTGCACCAGTGGCCCGGCATCTTCCACGGGTCGCAGGCGATCCTGTCCGCGAGGTGTCGCAGCGGCAGATCACCGAACTCGCCGCGACGCTGCGCCGTGCCCTGGCCGAATGAGGCTCACGGCACCGTAGCTCGCCACCTTGGAACCGTCCGATTTATCGAAACATCAAGGTGCATGCGAGGTCCCGAGATCGAAACGGATCCCGGAGCGCAGCAGCGCGGTGGCGGACAGTCCGAACATGCCGTGGAAGGTTTCGCTGAAGTGGGACGGGGTAGCGAAACCGGCGTCGGTAGCGCTTCGGGTGAGATCGCGGCCCGCCGCGGTGTCGCGGAGCGCGTGGATGACGCGGGCCCACCGCTGATAGCCGCGGAATGTGGTGCCGTACTGCTGGACGAACACGCGGAGGAAATGGGAGGTGGACAGGCCCAGGTTCGCGGCGATCGTCTCGGCCCGGAACATGCGATTCGGGTCCCGGCGGATCGTGGCGGCCACCCACTCGATCCGCGGATCGGCGACCGGAGCGGGACCGGCGACGGCCCGAGTGAAGATTCGGTCCGGATCCACGTCATCTTCACGGCACAGCTCGACGAGCTCCTGTTCCCGTCGGTGGCCGAGACCGTACGGCCCGGCGGTCGCCGTCATCTCCTCCGCGATGGCTGTGGCGGGCGCACCGGCGGGATCGACGAACAGCAGCAGGATCCACTTCCCGGGGGCGACGACACGGTGCACTGTGCGGGCGGGGGCGAACGAGCTGCCGGTGCGTATCTCCCCGTGGGCGGCGGTCTCCAGGACGAACGGCCCGTCCAGGCCGACGCTGAGCACCGCGACCGAGACGGAATGCGGGTCGACGCCGAGCTCCGGCCCGATGTACCCGACATGCCCCGGCCGCAGCCACACCATCGGCGATATCGCCGGACCGCATATTTCCGAAAGCGCACCCACGGTCACTCCTGCCAGGGTATCCCTACGTCGCTCGGAAGACAGCGGCCGACCAAGAGCAGCACGAACAGCCCGGAGGGCACATCATGCGAGGCAAAGTTCCACCCCGAGTTCGACTTCTGGCCGCACTCACGCCCCAGCCGGACTGGGCTTCGATCACCCCGGATCAAGTCATCCAATTGCGCGAAGCGCAGAACCGCAAACATCGGTCCGCGCTAGTCAGGCTCGCCACCGGTAAGCCCGATCGTGGCGTACGAATCAGCACACACGCACTCGATCTCCCGGGGCGTCGGCTGAACGTCCGCGTACACCAGCCCAGGCGGGGAGGTTCGGCGGTGCCGCTGATCATCGCGTTCCACGGCGGCGGATTCATCGGCGGCACACCGGAGCAGGACGATTGGCTCCTCAGCCACCTGGCGGCCAACTGTCCCGCTGTGGTCGTCTCAGTCGACTATCGGCTGGCGCCCGAGCATCCCGTGCCCGCACCCGTCGAGGACGCCTACGACGCGGTACCCCGCGTCGTCGAGCTGGCCCCGGTGTGGGAAGCCGATCCCACCCGGATCGCCCTGTTGGGGTCCAGTGCGGGAGCCACGCTCGCGGCTCTCACCACGATCAGGGCGGACGAACTAGGACTGCCGGTGCGCACCCAGGTACTGATCAATCCGCAGCTCGACTGGACCGACCGCGTCTTCGAGTACCCCTCGTTCACCGAGAACGCGGACAGCCCGACCGCGACACCGGCCAATTGCCGCACGGTGCAGCGTATAGCGCTTCCCGAATCGTTCGACCCCCGTGCGATTTCACCGTTGGAGAGCGACAACCTCGCGGGAATCGCCCCTGCCCTCATCCAGGCCGCGGGTCTGGACCCGCTGGAAGATCAGGCTCCGGCCTATGCCGACCGCCTGCGACAGGCGGGAGTCGCCGTGACGCTGACCCGCTACCCGGAAGCGGTGCATTCCTTCCTGAGCATGCCGGGCCTGGTTCCCGCGGCCCGTCCCGCACGTGCCGAGATCCTCGCCCACCTGCGCGGCCACCTGGTGGAGCGCCGGTTCACGACGAGATCGACGAGGACAGCAGAGCGCTGACCACCGTCGACGTTGCCACGGCGAGGGAGCAGTCCCCACCATCGTCGGATGCCGATTCGGCGGCGGGACAGAGCGTGACAGGGTTGCTGCGCCCTGGCCTGGGGAGTTTCGCCGCCGTGATGATCGTGCAGGTCATCGGTGCTGTCGCGGGCCTTGCGCCGCTGCTGGCTGTCGTCGAATTGGGTCGAACTCTGTTGTCGCCCGACCCGATCGATCACGGTCATGTCCGGAGCGTCGTGATCGCGGGTGCGTTCGGCTTGTTCGTTCGGCTGCTGTTCACGGCGGCATCGTCGGGAATCGGGCATGTTCACGACGGCCGGGTGGAATTGGTGTTTCGTCGGCAACTGACCGAGCGGCTGGGGCGGGTACCCATCGGCTGGCTCTCCATCCGCCGCACCGGCGAGTTGGCGAAGGTGGTGGGGGAGGACGTCAACTGTCAGGTGGGGAAGCGCAACGGGTCTCGCTTGCCCGCCCACTGCTCACCGACGCACCCGTGCTTGTGCTCGACGAGGTGACCGCCTTCGCCGACCCGTAGGCCGAACAGGCTGTGCGCCACTCTCTTTCGACGCTGGCGGGTGATCGGACGATTCTGGTCATCGCCCACCGGACGAAGACGGACGCCGACGCCGACATCGTCGTGGTGCTGGAGAACGGGTTGATCGTCGAGTGTGGCAGGCCCACCGAACTGTTGGCGCGGAGCGGAAAGTTCGCCGAGTTCTGGCGATCGCACCGATCCGCGAGCACCGATGGGATCGAAGCCCCCGTACTGCAAGGAGATGAGCTCCGAGGATTCGAATGCTGCTGCACGTGCTGGGACATGAGCACGCCCAGCCGGAGCGTCGCACCATGACGCTGATGACGATCACCGCGGTGGTTGAAGTTTTGTCCCGCATTTCTGGCTCCGGTGTTGCGGCCACTGTTCGGGAGCGCGCCGGCGGACGCGTGGCCCCTGGCTGATCATGTTCGGCGTCGCGGTCGCGGTGTACGCGACGCTGCGCTACACGTGTGACCTATCCGGTTTCCGCGCCGCGGGGGCGATGTTGCGGGATGTGTATCACCGTTTCGGCGATCATGTGGCTCCGCGCCGGGGCGCGGTGGTGCGGATGCTGTCGTGCGTGGCGAAACAGGTGAGCAGAACGATCAGGAATCGAGAAGCGTCGGGCACCGAGCAGCAATTAGCGTGACTGCCATGAACAGCACCGAAAACCAGACCTCTATCGAGTCCGTCATCCTCGAAGTGCCCGACACCGCGGCCGCATCGTCTTTCTACGATGCCGCGTTCGGCCTTGGCGACAAGGTGCGCGTCCGCGCCTCCGAGGCGCCGACGACCGGCTTTCGTGGCTTCATATTGTCGCTCGTGGTGTCTCAGCCGAGCACCGTCGACAGCCTCATCGGCACCGCTCTCGACGCAGGCGCGACGACGCTGAAGCCTGCCAAAAAGAGCTTCTGGGGCTACGGGGGCGTCGTCCAGGCTCCGGACGGGGCGATCTGGAAGGTCGCGACATCGTCGAAGAAGGACACCGGCCCGGCCACCCGGGAGGTCGACGATTTCGTGGTGCTGCTCGGGGTCGACAACGTCAAGGCGACCAAGCAGTTCTACGTCGACCGCGGACTGGCCGTGGCGAAGAGCTTCGGCAGCAAGTACGTCGAGTTCGACACCCCACCGTCTTCGGTCAAGCTGGCGCTCTATGGGCGCCGTGCCGCCGCCAAGGACGCCGGCGTCCCGCCGGAGGGCACCGGGTCGCATCGGATCGTCATCGGCGGCGATATCGGTCCCTGCACCGACCCGGACGGGTTCGCATGGGAAGTCGCTCCGGTCTGAGCCAGTTGGTCGGTCTGTTTGCACCGAGCACACGGACCGTTGCTCCGCAACTATCACCGTCTCGTTGCGGTGGTCCCAAAAGTCGTCTGCACCAACATCTTCAGACGAGAAGCGGGGTCGAGATCCGTCTGGAAGTGGTCTACTGGCAGACGGGTGGGGCTGGTGGCCCGGTGCACCAGGAGCGCACTCGCCGACGGTTTGCGGTGAGCCGGGCCGAGGCGCTGTCGGCCCACGCTGCCGGTGGTGCCGTCTGTCGTTCGGCGAGTGCTCCATATCCCGGGTGATCACCCAACCGCCGGTAATTCGATCCCGCCTGCGTGGCAACAGCGGTATCGTGAAGAGCGGCGTGCGGTCGCAGTCGGGCCGACGCGGTGAGGATAGCGGAGCTGTTGCACCTCCGCGGTTGCGTAAGACTCGACCGACTTCGCAAAACGACATTTCTGGCTTGTGGAAAAGAGTCGTACTCATGACTGGTCGGATCGCCGCTCATAAGATTTCCTTCCACAACGGCTCCCGCGGCGACCTGTCGGATGATTTTTCTCGTTGTTCTCGGATCCGAGACGTACCTATAGTTGCGCGTTCTACGACCTATCGGAGGTTGCAGCCATGACCGACCGCCAAGATCCGCCAGTCCCCGAGCACGGATTGATCCTGACGAATTTCTCGACTGTGCGCGACGTGACGCATTCCCCTCGTCCCTCGACGCTCGCGTAGCGGACATTGCCGCCTTCGACCAGCCGGTAGGGCCGACAATGTACGACCTGGAAGACGCAATCACCGAGCGCCGATCGACGCGGCTGTTCCTGCGGGACAAGCCGGTACCGCGGGAACTCGTGAACGAAGCGCTCACACTCGCGATGCGTGCGCCATCGAACTCGAACGTCCAGCCGTGGCACGTCGTCTTCGCATCTGGTCCGGCACGGGACCGCCTGGTGGAGGCCCTACTCGAGGATGCTCGGACCGCACCACCGAGGGTGCCGCGACTGCCCGACGCCTTCGCGCACATTCGGCAAGAACTCGGCGCCACAGTCTATGGATCAATGGGCATCGCCCGCCACGACGTACGGGCCAGACGAATCGCGGTGCTGCGCAACTGGGAATTCTTTCGTGCGCCACTGGCGGGCATTATCTGCATGCACCGCGAACTGGATTACGTCGACGCCATGGGCGTCGGAATGTTCCTGCAGACACTGCTGCTGGCCCTCACGGCGCGGGGGCTCGCCACCTGTGTTCAAGTCGCGATCGCCGGATACCCCGACACCGTGCGGAGCCAACTGGGCATTCCCGACGAGATGCGGATTCTCTCCGGCCTTGCCATCGGTTACGCCGACCGCGAGTTTCCGGCGAACGCGTTGCGCGTGCCGCGAAATCGCGCCGACCAGCACGTGGTGTTCATCGACGATTGATGCCTCGCTCGCGACAGCTGCCCGATGACCGCTGGTGGAACGGGCGCGTTCACACCGAGCGCCGTCAGGTTGTGTCAGGGTGCCGTCCGAGCCTGACGGCCGTACCTGTCGTCGAACCGGATGATGCCCTCGCGCCGACCGGGAGTCGGCTGTAGACGCTTCGACCATGATCACGTCAGTTGTCGTGGTCACCCGGTGCACCGCCCCGGCCGGGATGTGAATGACGTCGTCCGGGCCGAGCTCCTCGTTGGTGAGCTCGGTCAGACGAGCGGCTGAAACCCTACTGCACAATCAATCTAGTGTGTCGGTCCCGAAATTGCAGCTCTAATTATCTATGGTGTTGGGGTGGCGGGTTTCGGGCGTAGTGATGTCGAGTTCGTACTGGCCGGTGACGAGCGGGACCAGCTTGTCGCATGGTCGCGGGCGGAGTCGTCGCGGTTGGC
>NZ_JBFRFQ010000046.1:0-54970 GCF_052114905.1 Nocardia sp. 2TAF39 | reverse complement strand
GAATCCACCCCGAACGGGTCATCTCCTGGGGCATCGACGGCGGATCCTTCGACTTCACCAGTCGCCGCGCCGAGTAGTCAGGCATCGTGGGCGATCCCACCAGAAAGGCCGTCACCGACCGTCCGGTAGTGAGCGGAATAGACCGCGTCCGCGAGTGAGACCGGGCGCACCACGACAACGGCCACACCGACCTCCGCTACGGCAGTGAGGGATCTGATTCAGCAGGACCATCGGTCACCGACGGCACAATCCCCTTGCACCGCTGGAGGAGACGTCGCAGTACAGACGAATGCATCGCAACTCCGCGAGGTGCGCGATCGCATGAACCGCCGGGTCAGTCGATTCCGCGGGCGGCTAAGATCGCGTCTGCCGCTCGACCGCTCCGCATCTCGTGTTCGTTCGCACTTTCGGTAAGCACCCACCGCATCAGCGCACCTACGGAAAAGAAGGAGTACGGGGGAACGGGCCCTCTCGAGCGCCGCAAACCCGACCGCCGATGGCTGAAACACCTGTGCCCCAACATATGACCGCCGAAGAGTTCCGCCGTCATGGGAGGGCTGTGGTGGATTGGATCGCGGACTACTGGGAACGGGTGGAATCGCTGCCGGTGCGGTCCCGGGTGAAGCCGGGACAGGTACGCGGGCAGCTGCCGTCCACACCGCCGCAGGTGGGCGAGCCCTTCGACGCCGTGTTGGCGGATCTCGACACGATTGTGGTTCCTGGACTGACGCACTGGCAGCATCCTGGATTCTTCGCCTACTTCCCGACCAGCACGTCGGGCCCGGCGGTGCTCGCGGAGCTGCTCGCGGCCGGGCTTGGCGTGCAGGGGATGCTGTGGCAGACCAGTCCGGCCTGCACCGAGTTGGAGCAGCATGTACTCGATTGGCTGGCCGAGATGTTGGCGCTGCCCGAGAAGTTCACCTTCGCGGGCACCGGAGGTGGTGTCATCCAGGACACGGCGTCCAGCGCGATACTCGTGGCGCTGGTCGCCGCGCTGCATCGGGTCTCCGGCGGACAGGTAGCCCGCGACGGTGTCGAGCGCGGTCGCTACGCCGTGTACACCTCGACACAAGCGAACTCCGCGTTGGAGAAAGGCGTGCGTATCAGCGGTCTCGGCGCGTCATCGATACGGTTCATCGAAACGCGCCCGGATCTGTCGATGGATTCGGATGCGCTGCGGGCGGCGATGAAAATAGATGTGGCGCAGGGCATTATCCCGGTCATGGTGATGGCCACGGTAGGTACCACCTCGACCGGTGCGGTCGATCCGGTCGAGTCGATCGGGCGGATCTGCCGGGAATACGACGGCGTATGGCTGCATGTGGATGCGGCCTACGCCGGGGTCGCCGCGGTGTGCCCGGAGTTGCGGTGGATTCATCAAGGGGTGGCCGCATATGCCGACTCCTACGCGACCAACCCGCACAAGTGGATGCTCACTGCATTCGACTGCGACGCTTGCTATGTCGCCGACCGGGAGGCACTGGTGGGCGCGCTGTCGGTGTTGCCGGAATATCTGCGCAATACCGCGACGGACTCGGGCGCGGTGGTCGACTATCGGGACTGGCAGGTGCCCTTGGGGCGTCGCTTCCGGGCGCTCAAGCTGTGGGCGGTTATCCGCTGCTACGGAATCGAGGGTTTGCGGACGCATTTCCGGCACAGTGTCGCGCTGGCACAGCAGTTCGCCGCATGGGTGGGTGCAGACGAGCGCTTCGAACTGATGGCCCCGCATCAGCTGTCACTAGTCTGCTTCCGACTTCGAGGGCCCGATGAACCCAATCAGCGGCTGCTCGAGGCGCTCAATGCATCCGGCCAGGTCTACCTGTCCCACACCGTGGTTCATGGCGCGTTCACGCTTCGCTTGGCGATCGGCGGCACGGCCACCAGGTACGAGCACGTAGCCGCCGCCTGGGATAGCATCGGCCGGATCGCCGCCGACGGCGGGTGAGCGCGCACTCGGATCGATCAGCCCGATCCGCCGTTCTCCGAGTTCGTGCAACACGATCACAGCGGAGCTCATTATCGCCTCCGGAGCCAAGCTGGGCAGTGCCGCACTGTTCGTGATCAGGCGGGGGCGTGACGAACAGCGCGCCGAAACCAGCGACGGCACTGGCCAAGCGGTGACTCGTAGACAAAAGGATGTTCTTCCACCGGGAATACGTTCAGTCGGCTTGGTGCAGCGCTTGGGCACCGGCTTACGTCAGTGAAGGCGAAGAACGTCCCGCGTATCCCCCGTTTCTGGAGGGCTTCGATTTGTGGCCCGTAGGACTGGAAGGAGTCATCTGTGGCAGCACCGAGGAAGTACCCCAAGATCACGGAGTTAACGAGAACGGGCTGATGTCAAGGTGTTTCAAGGCTTTCCGGTGGATTTCTTGTCATGGCAACGGGACTCCTGGGTAGCAGAGACGGGAACTGCGCGAACCGCGCCTGCGCCTGGGCCCCGCTGTCGACGCCTACGTGCATGCCGTCGGCGCCGCCGCCGAATCCCTGCTCGGCCCCGAGGAGATGACACGCATCGACACCGCCGCCGAGCAACTGCATCCCGAGCTCACTGACGAGCCGGCGCGGCAGACGCTGCGCCATCACCTGGCCGTCATCGCGATCACCGGCACCGACGTGCGCCGCCGAGCAGTTGCAGCGGTGATCCGGAACCACCTTGTTCGCACGCCGTTCGTCGCCGAGGACTGGGTGGGCGAGTGGTCGACCGTCATTCTGGCGGCGGAACGACCGGTGTGAGGAGCATTCGGCCAGCGGTGGCAACGGATTGTTCGAGGGCTTGCTGTGTCGTTCCGAGGAGCAGATTGTTGTCGCGCTGTATGCAGAGAATCTGCGTGGTGGCCCACGCGGCATCTCGGGCGCCGGCGATGCTGAAACTGCTCAGGATATATTTCAATGTTTCGGCGTCCTTGGTGGCCAGCCTGAGCATTGCGGGCTCGTATTCCGCCCGGACCTCCGCCTCGACCTTGGCGAGCAAGTCATTGACTTTGAGAAATCCGGCGCTTAAGGATCTGATTCGGCGAACGGGGTTGGCCGGTAGGTGATTTCATGTCGCGGTGACGGATGAGGGTTACGGCCGGTTCGGGTCGTATTCGCGGGTTGAGCTGGAGAGATTCTTCTATCTCGATGATGAGGACCGGCGGCTGATCGCGGCCCGTCGCCGTGACTACAACCGCCTTGGATTCGCGCTCCAGATGGTCACGGTCCGTCACTTGGGCATGTTCCTGACCGATCCCCTGGACGTGCCGGCGGAGGTGGTCGCCTACGTCGCCGAGCAGCTCGATATCGCCGATCCGGCGTGTGTGAAGAGCTACGTGGATCGGGACAAGACCAAGCTCGAACACGCGTGGGAGATCCAGCGGGAGTACGGCTTGGCGGCGTTCGCCGAGGTCAAAGCGGAGTTGTCGGCGTGGATCGTGGACCAGTCGTGGATGACCGGCGATGGACCGAAGGCGATCTCCGACGGCGCGGTGGCGTGGCTGCGGGAGCGCCAAGCGCTGCTGCCTGGGATCACGACATTGGAACGCTTTGTCGGAGAAGGCCGTAAGACGGCTGATCGGCGGTTGTCGGCTCAGATCACGCAACGGCTACCGGCGACAGCGAAGACGGCGCTGCGTGCGCTGCTGAGCGCGCCTGCCAATGGCAAGGGGCGGGTCAGCGAGCTGGAGCGGCTGCGCAAGGGCGTGTTTCGGCCCACCTCCAAGGGCATGGTCGCCGCGGTGGATCGGTTGTCGGACCTGCTCGGGCTCGGTGTCGATCTGGACGTGTCGCAGGTGCCACCGCGTCGCCTGGTCGGGTTGGCGACCTACGGGTTGTCGAGCAAGGCGGCGCAGCTGCGGCGGCTCGAGCCGCCCGAGTATCGGATGGCAGTTTTGGTGGCGACGGTGAAGGTCCTGATCGGGCGCGCCACCGATGACGTTCTCGAGTTGTTCGACCTGCTGATGGTCACCGACTTGTATTCCAAGGCCGAACGCGAATCCAGGGATGAGAAGCTGCGCCGCTACCCGCGGGTGTCGCGGCACGCGGGCAGGCTCGCCGCCGCGGTGAAGGTGCTGTTGGAGATGACGGAGGTGGGGCCGGAGCTGAGTCTGGAGATGATCTGGGATCTCATCGAGAGCGCCGTCACCAAGAGCGAGCTGCGCAGGGCGGTTGCCGCGATCGACGAGTTCGTGCCGGTCGACGACGCCGAGTTGAACGGGCAGCGGCTCGAGGAGCTGGCCGGAAGGTTGGCGACGGTGCGTACGTTCCTGCCGCCGATGATGCGGGTGGTCGAGTTCGGCGCGACCGCGGAGGGCGCGGCGGTGCTGGCGGCGACGAAGACCCTCGGTGAGTTGATGACGACGAAGACGAAACTGCCCGCGACGGCTCGATGCCCGCAAAGTCGATCACGACCTGATCGGCGGGGCGTGGAAACGCCTGGTGTATCGCGAACCTCGTCCGCCCGAGACGGTGGACCGCGCCGCCTACACGTTGTGCCTGTTGGAGCAGTTCCACCGACATCTCAAGCAGCGCAACATCGTCGCGCCACACTCGTCGCGGTGGCGTGACCCGCGCGCCCAGCTGCTGTCGGGCGAAGCGTGGGAACGGACCCGCGAGGTGGGCATGAACGCGCTAAACCTGCCCTCGAGCCCGGCGGCGCTGCTGGGCGAGCATGCCGCCGCCGTGGACACTGCCTACCGGCATGTCGCCGCGCGCCTGGACGGCGACGGCCCGGCCAGCGTCGATGAGGACGGCAATGGGCGCGGCAAGATCGGTGCTGATCGTGGTCGCCAATGGTGAAAGACCCTTGCGCAGAACCTGTTTGCCCGCGATCTTGGTGAACCCATAGGACGCGCCCTGCTTGGCGTACCCATAAACCGGCCGCAGCAGCGAGTCGATATCAACGAACGCCCGTTCTCGCCGCCGGCGTAGCCTTCTGGTGCATGACAACTCGACACGCGCTCATGCCGATGAGCGTGCATATCTCGGGCGGCGCGTGCGGACCCGGCACTACGCAGTACCGCCGATCGAGTTGCCCGCGCATGTCTTCGGCAATGTTCATCAGGGTCGGGCGGTGTAAGCGGAGTACTGCCATGCACCTTCACGCTCCAGCCAGGTGGTGAAATCCAGCAGTTCCGGATGGCATCGCCGCAGCGCCACGATGTCGGCATTCCAGCCTCCGCCCTGGTTGGCGAACCGGTAGCCGGCGAGGGCGTCGGGGTCCTTGTCCGACAATGCTTCTCGTGGGATCGCTCGGTATGCGATCGATTGTCCGAGGGACCGGCTCATGGCCTCCGTGATCTCGGTCATGGTCAGCTCGTCGCCCGCCAGTTCCACCGCGGCTCCGATGTATTCGTCCGGATGAGTAAAAGCCCGCGCAGCGAAGACACCGATGTCGGTACCCGCGATCAGCTGCACGGGTACGTCCGGATGGATGACATCGGTGAGTACTCCCTCGTGCAAGCCGAAGCGGGGGTCGAGCTGGTTCTCCATGAAGCGCACCGGGCGTAATGCGGTGGTCGGCAGGCCGAGCCGAGTCGAGTATCTCTCCAACTCCGCCTTGCTCTGCCAGCGGCGAATGCCGTGATCGGCGTCTGCAGCGCCGACCGAGGCGTAAACGAAGTGAGCAACACCCGCTGCCGCGGCCGCATCCGCGACATTGCGGCCGAGCCTCAGTTCATCGTCGACGGTGAAGCCGGGAGGTGTGCCAGGGTATCCCGCGGTCGGTTGCACGCTGAACACCCCGTGAACACCCGCCGCCGCCGTATCCAGCGTGGTTCGGTCGCCCATATCGCCAGGCGCCAGTTCCGCACCCGCCTCTGCCAACACCCGAGCGCCCGCCGTGTCCGGGTCACGCACCAGCGCACGCACCCGCCAACCCGCCGCCAGCAGTGCGCGAGCCGTTGCGCCACCCTGGGTGCCCGTCGCTCCGGTAACCAACACGATGTCCGACATCGCAGCCTCCTCGAGTAGCGCTGTTCGCCTGCATCGGCAATAAGTGGGGATTGTCCCCGCTTAACCGTCGGCTACGATACGGGGACTATCCCCGTTTTGCAATCGGAGTGTAATGACACCAGCCCCGAGCAGACCGGCCCGCGCCGACGCGCTGCGCAATTACGAGCGGCTCATCACCGCCGCCACCAATGCCTTCGCCGAACACGGCCCGCAGGTGCCGCTGGACGACATCGCGCGCGCCGCCGGGGTCGGCAATGCCACGCTCTACCGCCATTTCCCGACCAGACAGGCACTACTGGAAGCGGTCCACCACGACCACATAGAGGCACTGGCCCACCGAGCCGGCGACTTGGCCACGGCACACGCCCCCGCCGAGGCGCTCAGGTTGTGGCTCGACACCGTTGTCGCACAGGGCAGCGCCACCCGCGGCCTCGCGGCCTCGCTGCTCGCAGTCATAGGCACATCGACCGAATCTTGGTGCCGGAAAGAAATATTCGCCGCGGCAACCGGCCTTTTGCAGCGCGCTCAAGACGCGGGCGAGATCCGTTCCGGGCTGACCGCACCCCAGTTACTGAAGCTCGTCAACGCGATAGCCCTTGCCACTGAAGGAGATCCGGACCGAACCCAGCAAGCCCGCACACTGCTGGACTTCCTCTTCGACGGCCTTCGCGTCCAAGCGTGACACTGTGCACGCGACAGACCTGTGCGCAGCTCGAACGGACTGGCCGAACGTTCGCTGATGCCGCTGATCGCGCTGTTCGGAATGGCATATACGGCGCGGCCAGGCCCGGGATAGAACAGTCCTGGGCCGGGCAGGGATTGGTGTGCCGGTCAGTTCGCCACGTTGTCGAATGTGCCGGCCTGGTAGGAGCCGCCTGTGGTCTTGGTGATCACCAGCAGCCGGTTGTGGCGTTGATCATGGCGACCAGGTAGACCAGTGCGGCGATCTGGTCATCGTCATAGTGCTTGCGCACCAGGAACTCCCGCCGACTCACAGCAAAGATCTCACCGTGACGGACATCGCCTTCGACTCAGCAATTGGCGGGAAACATCCTCTTCTGCCGCTGTGCGTGCGGACCGGGCCGGGTCGCGTCGGTGTGGCTGGCGGGTGACCTGCTGTGGGCCAGGATGTCCTGCGCTGCCGAATCGTGCGCTTTGGTCAAATCGTGTCGTGGCCGATCCGCCGTCGGGCCTCCCGAACCAGCGGACTCACCCAGAACATCTCCTCAGGGTCTGATGCGTCCAGGCAAGCCCAGTACTCGAGCCTCTGAGCTATTCCCGGTGCTCCCGTGGCCTCCCAAACCACAACCAGTGCGTCGACCAAGGGCTCGGTTCGTTCAGGAAGATCGTCATTCGCCGACTCAAGAACCAGATCCAGCAACCAGAAGCTCAACTCCCAATCCGCCTTGTTCGTGATCAGCAGATCGACAAACTCATCGAGCCGTTCCGGATCGGATACCTCGATAGGCCAATCCTGCATCCAATCTTCGTGCGCTATCTTCGCGATCTGCGCCACGCGCAGCACCGAATCCCCACCTGGATAGATCATGCAGCTGAAGGTAGCCAACGTGCGAACCCCTGGCGATGGAATCAGTGCTTCGTGGGAGTGGCCCGTCCCCAATGAATGAGACCGCTCGGTATTAGAGTCCCTAAGATCAGTGATGTCCGGGTTTGGTCTGCCAGTACATGACATCGCGGGCCCCGCCCTTACGGATGACAGGCGCACACCGGTTGGCGATGTCGAGATCGTCGATATCGAGAGTAAGGATCTCCTCAACGCGGGCCGCGGACTCATACAGCATCGTCCACAGCACCCGCTCGCGCAGCGCAGCATCCCCACCCAGCAGCTCGGCCACCTCCGGCGAGGTCATGGCCTTACTGTTGTCCGGCGGCGTTGGCCGTGGCCGCAACCGCATCACCGGATCGGTGCTCAGCCATCCATTTTCGCGCCAATACGTGCACGCCGACGACAGCGCGGTCAGCCGGAGATTGAATGTCTTGGGCGAGGATTCGCCCCACACGAACATGAACCATCCGCCGACACGATCCGGATCCAGCAGCGCCACATCGCTGTCCGCGCCGAAGTCGCGGACCAAACGGTCCAACGCGGCGGCATAACCGCGGCGGGTGTTCACCGCCACGATCGTGGCGAGATACACGCGTGACGCGTCCGCCAACCGCACCCCGGCCGTTCGCGCAGGAAGCGTCCGCACCACGCCCACCTCCCGCTCTATGGCAGATAGTTGCCCGAGTCGTCCTATCCGCAACCATCATCGCGCCAGGGCAATTCAGAGTCTATGGCAGATAGTTCGCGACTATCTGCCATAAATCCTTAGCGCCGGAATTCTCGCGAATGTTCCCGGCCCCCGTTTCGTCTGTCACCCATCATCAGGTGTATGCCGCGAATCATCTAATAAACCGTTGGGCCAGTGACGATTTCGCTGCTCCGCCCTGAAACTGGGTCGCCCGGGCCGAACCGCGGGGTTCCAGGCCCACCGATCAGGGCTGATTGACCTGCTGTGCGCGCCGAAGCCCGACATCGTCGCTACCGCGCTGCCGGGACGCCTTGGCGTGCTGTCGGCTGCCTTCTCATGAGCCTCCGTGTATCAGGGTGCTGCGAAGGCGATTCCGTAGACGCACCACCAAAGAGCCCATCGCGGAACTCAACCGCACCCGTCCCGGTACTCGTGCCGCGCCGATAATCTCTGGAATACTCACTGCCGCTGAGGCGCTCGCGTGCCGTGAGATCGACGGGGTGCTGTCGGGTCGGCAACAAGCGAGCGAGTCCTCAGGTGTGGCTCGCGGCTGCGGGTGTGATCATTTGCCGTGATCCTCATCGTGGATCGGAACGGCTCGTGGCGGTGGAGGATGTCGGACCGAAGGTCGCCGCCCCCCTGGTCGGGCACCTGGGTCGCCTGCGTCCGGAACTGGAGCGCGTGCGAGAAGCAGGCGTCTGCCTGGACGCGCAGGCGACGTCTACCCGACAACACCGCGGTCGAGGTCGACCGCGTCGTCAGCCGCGACGGCACAATCCGTTTCCGACGGGGTCGGTGAACCGAGCAGCCGATACCGCTGGGGTGGCCTTCTCGATGGCGCGCCGTTTTCTGGTTGCCGATGACCTGATCGGCGCGGGTCCGATCGGAACGAATGATATTGGCGCGCACATGAATTGACAACATGTCTGCAGTGGCGCGCTTCCTGTCGCTGGAACCGCTGCTCGGCCCGTTGCCGAGCCTGAATCCGGACTGGGTCCGCGACATCCGCGATCGGTGCAATGACTTGGGCATTCGCCTCGCTGCCCAGATCGGTCGACGCTTGTCGGCCGATCTGGGCAGCCGGTGGTCGGTGGTCTACCGGCGTGCCTCGTGGCAGTGGGAGTCCCACGCGGCGGGTAGATCATCGGACAGTACCGGTGCGCCGAGGATCGCGTCGTCGAAGTCAAAAGCGTCCAGCAGTGCGGGCAGATTGTCGGCGAGCCTGTTGATCGCGTGGTGGAGCTGCTGCTTCGTAGCGTTGGCAGCGGTGACGTCGAGCAGACCGTGGGTGAGATACCACGCGGCATGCTGATCTAGATAGTGCAGAGCGAAAACGTCACGCACGGCGGCCATCTCGGTGTGTTCGGAATGTTTGTCGAGCAAATCCAAGGCATACTTGGCGCAATGGGCCTCAGCGAGGCGGAGTGCGTCCGGAATGACTGCCAACCGATCCGCGAGCGCGGGAGTGGACAGATGCGGCTGTGCCTCTTGCGCGATCGTCAGAACGCGGGCGGTGAGCAAGCGGGCGCGGTCGTGGGGGTCGGTGGGGTCGTGGAGGACAGATTCTGGCGGCGGGGTGGCGGCGGCGAGCTGTTTGGCCAATATGCGGCCGGCGACGGAACCGAGGACGTCGCAGTCGCCCTCGCCGGTGATGGCGGCATGACACACGCCGAGGTAGTCGGCGACCCGGTTGGCGCTGAACATGCCTTGTGCACCCATTTTTATTCGACAGTGGGTGATCGTGTCCAGCGCATGCAGCTGTATGTAGTGCTTGGCCAACATCACCGTGACGACGGTGTCGGGGTCGGTGAGGTCGCTGCCGGCAAGGAATGTCTTGATCGCGTTGCCGTAGACGGTGCGGGCCACAGTGCCTGCCAGGTCGGTGAGCAGGGTGTCTCGCACGTGCGGAATGTCGAGCATGAGCGGTCGGTCGACACTTGTCATCGGCACTACCCGGCCGGCGGCATAGCGCAAGGCGATGTAGAGCGCGGCGCGGGCCGCGGCATTCAGGCATGACGACAGCGCCATTCGCCCGACAGTCAGCTGGCTGGTGACCGATGGGAATGCCCGCTGCCGGCTGTTCTCGTCGCGCCAGGTCAGCACACCGTTGTCATCGATGGTGGCCAGGTCGTTGCTCAGCCAGGCGTTGTGCTCGACGCGGAGGTGGTCGAAGCTGATGATCGCGTTGTCCATGATGACCAGCGGCTGACGGCCGAGCTGGGTGATCGTGACTCCGGGGCATGGATCGCCGTTGGCATCGCGCAGCCGCGCCGTGAACAGGTGTACGCCATGATCGGTCCCCGCCCCGTCGATGAGCCGCGCGGCGATGACGCAGACCCGTGAAACCGGGATGCCGACGCTGGGCATGAATTTCCGCGCCCGCGGATGCGGGGTGTTGAGCAAGAACCCGTCACCGTCCCAGGTCGCGGTGGTCTGCATGAATCCGATATTGGAACCGCACCCGTACTCGGTCAGCAGCATGTTCCCGATGCTGGAACCGTCATCCAGGTCCTGTAGGTACGGCGCCGCAGAGTCGGGATCGGTCAGGGTGGCCAGACTGCCCGAGGCCAAATTGTAGTGTCCGGAGATCAGCGGGACCAGGTCCGTCGCCAGCACTGCAGACCAGTCGAACACTGCGAACAGACTGGGTAGATCGGTCGCGACAGCGCTGGAGGTTCCGAGCTCGCCAACCAGGTAGCGCAACTGCTCGTACGCGTTCAGGCGCCGCTGCTCTTGGCTCTGCTTCTCCGTGATGACGAAGTCCGGGTTGGTCAGAGCCTTCTGCAGATGCTGATGAACCTCCGGGTCACCGTGCCGAAGCAGCTCGGTCAGCGATGTGCACTCTTTTGTCTGCCTCTTTCGGAGCAGGCCGAAAAGTACAGCATCCAGCTTGCCCCGCAACCCACTCCGCGCATCCTCCGCAAGTGTCATCCCCACAGTTGCAATCTCGCTTGAATTCATAGCCCCTCGCGTCAACCTTCCACTCCGTGATCCGTGCGTCCCGCTCGGCCAGGCGCAGGATCACTCAGCCCACAACACCACCAGGTCGGCAACCTCGTCATAGTCGGCAAGGACGCGAAACACAGTGTTCCACATATGAATGCGTGAATCGCTTGTAAGCGTTGGAGGTGGTCGGCCTGGGGCGGCTGACAGGCTCGGTGTCGTCGCGACCGGTGTGACTCGTGAATCGCCTCTTGGAGTGCACTTCCCGGGATCTGTCCACTACCCGGGGTGAACCTCAGACTACATCGAAGGAAGCTTTTGCTGTCAGTCGTTCCGCAGAACTTGTCTCGTCCTTGTCCGATGAGTTCTCCACGTCCGGGAGGTCTATCCAGTCATGAGGAAACTGATCTACTCGTTCGGCGTGTCCCTGGACGGCTACGTCAACGACCGCGACGGCAGCATCGACTGGACGAACCCAGACGAGGAGCTGCACCAGTTCCACAACGACAGGTACCGCGAGATCGAAGTCTCGCTGCACGGTCGTCGCCTGTACGAGCTGATGGCCGAGTACTGGCCGCACGTGCGCGAGGACGCGCCGCGCATCGAGCGCGAGTTCGGCCGGCTCTGGACGGAGAAGCCCAAGGTCGTCTTCTCCAGGACGCTCACCGAGGTCCACTGGAACAGCACCCTGATCAGTGAGAACGCGGTCGAGGAGGTCCGCAGGCTGAAGGCCGGGGGCGATGGCGTGATGGAGGTCGGCGGCGCGAGCCTCGCGGCCTCGCTGATGCCGCACAGGCTCATCGACGAGTACTGGCTGTTCCTCTATCCGGTGGTCGTCGGCGGCGGCACGCCGCTCTTCCCATTGCTGGACAAGCGAATCCAGCTCCGGCTGGCCGAGACGAAGCACTTCGACAAGGTGGTGATGCTGCGCTACGTGGCCGACTAACGCCCCTTCAACCGCGGCAGCCCGCGTTCAAGTGCGACCGTCACCGCCGCGCGGACCAGATGCAGCTGGATCGATCGCCGCCAACCCGACGGGCGATCGATCCGAGAACGCACGACCAGCGATCGGTAGATGGGCCACCGATCGGCGCCGGCAAACCGTCCGAGCAGACGGCTGTCGAGCTGGGCATTCATCCGGTCACACTGTCGAAGTGGTTGCGCAAGAACGAGATTGATCACCGTCGACCCAGAGTTTTTTGTCGAATCATGTTGTGCGACAGCATCTTTTGCGAAGATATGATCGGTGTGCCCCCTCGTGTCACCGCGCTACGCGGACTGGGCCTCGAGCAGTGAACGCACGAACCCCAGGTGCGCCGGCAATGCCCGATCCCAGACAGCTCGCGCGCCCGGGTGGTGGAATTGAACGAAAGTCGCCAGCAGCACTCCGTTTTCGCTGCATCGGAACAGCAACTGTCCCTCGAACCCAAAAGCGGACTCCGCTTGCAGCAGAACATATTCGGGTGAAGCGTATGTGATCGGCCAGCCGGCGATGGCATGGTCGTCGCCGGCTGATGAGCGATGCAGCGCGATCGCCTGCCACGCACGCTCGAGTCTGGCCCGCATGTCGGCGGGTACGTCCTCCATGATCGCACGGGCCCACTGTTCGGCCGGACGATCGGTGGCCCGGTCGGTACGCAGCAGATTTGCATCGCTGTACCGAATGTCGGCCAAGGTGCTGAAGGCCAGCATCTCGGCATCGACATCCAAGGTGTCGACTTTCGATTGTTCGGCGTCGGCATGCGTCTCGCCCGCCCCGCTGTGCGTCATATGGATCTCCTATCGCTCAGTCTTGTCAACGAACGACAGCGTGCCGTCGTCGATAGATACAGAACAGAACTGTATCTATCGTGGATGATGTAATCAAGAGCCCCGCGACTGATTGGTTGACTGCCGATGGCCCCACCGGTGCGAACACCTCGTCAAGCCTGGATCGACGCCGCCTTGGTGATTTTGTCCGAGTCTGGACCCGACGCCATCCGCGTCGAACCTCTTGCGACCCAACTGGGTGTGACCAGGGGCGGGTTCTATCGCCAGTTCGCCAGCCGCCAGGAGTTGCTCGACGCCGTCCTGGACGCCTGGGAGCATCGCGGCATCGACGAGGTTCGCGAACGTGTCGAACAGGAGGGCGGTGACGCCGGGAGCAAGATCCGCAAGGCCGGTAAGCTGACCTTCTCGAAAGAACTGCTACCCATCGATCTCGCCGTCCGGGAATGGGCCCGCCGCGATCCGGCGGTCGCCGCACGGCTCGTGCGGGTCGACAACCGCAGGATGGACTACCTGCGCGACCTCATCGGCACGATCAGCGACGACCCACGCGACGTCGAGGCCCGCAGTATGCTCGCCTTCTCTCTGGTGATCGCCGACCACCTCATCGCCGCCGATCACAGAACCGGCACCCGCGCCCAGATCATCGAAAGCGCCGCCCGCCTGATCATGGGATGAGGCTCACCCCCGGCGAATGCACCGCCGAGAGGCAGGCATCCAACGTCGCCGCCGCGAAGCCGATCGCGATTGCGCTCGAGGACCAGTTCGGCGTAGCCGCGACATACGGCCTCGGCGACCTGTGTTTGCGCCGGAACCGGGGAAGGGACCACTTCGGAGCCGGTTTTACCATGGGCCACACTGGCAGGCGACAGATTGGGTGCGCTGATCCGCCACACCATCGCCAGCGCCGCGGTGGCCAGGCGTCTCACGCGAAGACCTCGGGTATGCATCCAGGCCACCGGGATGCCCCGGACAACTGCTGTTGGCCGGGGATTCCCGAGGCGCTTCGGCGGGAAATCCGCTATGCCCTCTACGGCTCTCCACAAGATTCGAGACATCCAGTCGCACAAGCGGGCTCGAACCACGATCAATCCCACACGCGAACAACGGCCGGGGCGGGACGACACACCGCCGCCCCGGGCCGGCCAGCTCGCGAACGATGCACCGAGATCCTGCTCCGGTCTGGCGGGAGACCTTCCAACAGTCCTGTCTCGAGCAGTCCGCGGTCACCAGCGCATCGTTCACTGACAAGTAGTCTGAAGTAGTCGATTATCGTGCGCTCCTCACCGGCCGCTGATGTCGCACGGCACAATTCGGGTTCGATCGGTGCCGGGTGTTCGCGTCGGGGTGGCGAGTCCCCGATATCGAATACCACCCTGCTCTATCTCCGGGCGGACTCGATATCGGGGACTCGCCACAAGGTCGCGGGCAAGGTGTCCATGTTGATGACCGAACGTAGTGGCGAGGCCATCGTGACCATGAAGTCGTTGCCGGAGGAGGCCACCGCGTTGCGGGCCCCCCACTCCGACATCACGCCGGGATACCACATGAACAAGAAGCGCTGGATCACCGTGCACCCCGGTGGTTCGGTGGACGAGGACCAGTTGCGGGAATTGGTGCGGGAGTCCTATCGCCTTGTCGTCGTGAAGCTTCCGCGCGCCGGCCGGCCGGTAGACCCCGACGCGCTCTGACGCCAGTCCGGATACGCCCGGCGTCGCCTGCGGCGCGCCGGAGGGCACGTCGCGCAGCCGAAGGATTTCGACAACCTCGCTCATAGTCGCGACTTCAGATGGCGGACAGGCGGTCTCGGGCGGATCCGTCTCGACGTGGCTCGTCTGCAACTTGCGGGGCGGTTCGGCGCGGTGGAGTTCGGCGCAGAGACCCGCTCACGCATGGCCGCTCCATCGATGTCGTCTTCGGTGGCGAGCGCGATGGACTGGCGGCCCGGTGCGCCTCGGGGTCGGCACTCACGGAAGGCGGCGCGTGAGAACGATCCGCCCTAATAGTTGGCCAGCCACCTATCTGCGTGTAAAGTATGTGGCTAGCCAATTAATATGATTCCACACACCAGGGAGACACCATGAAGGCCATCCAATTCGATCGGTTCGGCGGGACCGCGGAACTGCACCTTGCCGACGTCGAGGTACCGCAGCCCGGTCCTGGACAGGTTCGAGTCCAGGTGAGAGCTGCGGGAGTGAACGCGTTGGACGGGAAGGTTCGTTCGGGTGCGATGAGCGCGGTTTTCCCGACCTCGTTGCCCGCCATCCCCGGTTACGAGGTGGCCGGTGTGGTGGACGCCGTCGGTGACGGTGTGCACGAGGTGACGGTGGGCGATCACGTTGTCGGCTGGTCCGACACCGGCGCCTACGCTCAGTACGCACTGGCCACCACTGTCGCGATCAAGCCGACCGACCTCGACTGGGAGCACTCGGTCGCCCTGCCGATTGCCGGGGCGACGGCTGAGCGGGTCCTCGACCTGCTCGAGATCGCTGATGGAGAAACCGTGCTGATGCACGGCGCGGCGGGGGCTGTCGGGACGGTGGCGGTTCAGCTCGCCACGGCCCGCGGCGCACGTGTGATCGCAACCGCTGGACCGACAAACCAGGACTACCTCACCTCACTCGGCGCCAGTGCGACTGTCTACGGCGAGGGCTTGGTCGAGCGGGTCCGGGCGCTGGCCCCCGGTGGGGTCGACGCGGTCTTCGACCTGGCGGGGAAGGGCGCCCTCGATCACCCTGCGCAACGGAACCGAGCGCATCGTCACGATCGCCGATTTCCACGCGAACCAGCTCGGCATCACCTTCGCCAGCGGCCCCACCCAACGCTCGTCCGCACGCCTGGCAGAGCTTGCTCGAGACGCCGCCGCGGGCACGCTCGTCACGACTGTCACCGCCTACCCGCTCAACCAGGCCGCGGCTGCTCAGGACGCCAGCGACGCCGGCCATGCCCGGGGAAAGCTCGTGCTCACCGTCGATTGATCACACACCGCCATTCGCATCCGAACCATCAACACCGAACGTAAGGACTTCTCCATGCTCAACGCCCTGTCGACACCGACAACCGTCGGCGGCACCTCTGTCGCCCATCGACTCGTCATGGCTCCGATGACTCGCGACCGCTCCACCCCCGAAGGCGTTCCGACGCCGCTGAACGCCCAGTACTACGCTCAGCGCGCATCCACTGCCCTGATCATCACCGAGGGAACGCAACCCTCCGACGACGGCCAGGGCTACCTACTCACCCCGGGCATCTACACCGACGCCCACATCGCCGGCTGGCGCGCGGTCACCGACGCGGTGCACGCGGCCGACGGCAGAATCTTCATCCAGTTGATGCACGTCGGACGGGTCTCGCATCCCGACAACACTCCCCACGGACGCCAACCGGTCGCGCCGTCGGCCATCACGCCGAACAGTGCCATGTTCACCACATCCGGACTGCAGGAGATGCCGACACCACGAGCACTGTCGACCGTCGAGGTCGCCGCGACCGTCGGTGACTTCCGACGCGCCGCTGCGTCCGTGGTCGCGGCCGGCGCCGACGGAGTGGGGATCCACGCAGCCAATGGCTACCTGATTCACCAGTTCCTGTCCGGCAACACCAATCAGCGCACCGATGGTTACGGTGGCTCGATCGAGAACCGGATCCGTTTCGCTGTCGAGGTCGCAACCGCGGTGGCCGATGAGATCGGGGCCGACCGCACCGGCCTGCGCATCTCTCCCGGGAACGCACTGAACGACATCGCCGAGTCCGACACCGAGGACCTGTACACCGCACTCGTCGGGGCCCTGAGCCCGCTGCGCCTGGCATACCTGCACATCATGCATTTCGGCAATGACGCCCTGCTCGCCACGATCCGAGATCTGTGGCCCACGACACTGATCGTGAACCGTGCCGGCACCGATATCGCCACCCGCGCCGCCGATATCGACAGCGGCACCGCCGATCTCGTCTCAGTCGGCAGCCTCGCGCTGGCCAACCCCGATCTCGTAGCGCACCTGCAAGCAGATGCGCCGCTGAACGAACCCGCCCCGTCGACCTTCTATCAAGGCGGCGCCGTCGGCTACACCGACTACCCGAAGTTCGCTGGCTGAGGATCGATCAGATGTCGAACCTAACAACGCCGGTCTCCGCAGCCTTCGACGAGGGAGAGGTGAGTTACGCGATCTTCGAACTCGCCCGCGCACACCGCGGTTTCGCCGCGGCACTGCTTCGCCGGATGGAGCTTCATCCCGGTCAAGAACTGATACTCATGCACCTGCATCACCGGGATGGGCAGACCCAATCCGAATTGGTCGCGAGTGTTGGGGTCGACCACTCGACGATGTCGAAAGCATTGCGGCGCATGCAAGAAGCCGGGCTGATCGTCCGCGAACCTGCCGAACACGATCGACGCGTGTCGGTCAATTATCTCACCGCCAAGGGCGAAGCCATGCGCGAGCCCATCGCGGCGATGTGGCGAGAGCTCGAAGAAGTCACCACACGCAACCTGACATCACAACAGGCGACATCGCTCCTCACCGCAGCACACATCATCATCGACTCGATCAACACCCGGCCTCCGACAGATGGCCCAACGGAAAGCGACAACTCATGACCTCCAACGCTTCACCCAGTCCCGTTCTGGTCGTCGGTGCCACCGGGCATCTCGGGGGCCAGGTCGTCGACGAACTGCTCAACCTCGGCAAACACGTTCGCGCGTTGGTCCGCCCGACCACCGACGCGAGCGCGCTCGAGAGCGGCGGAGTGGAAATCGCCCGCGGTGACATGCTCGATCTCGACTCACTGATTGCTGCGATGGACGGCGCAGACGCGGTCGTCACCACCGCCGCCGGCTACACCCGCGGCGGAAAGAACGCGACCGACATCGACACCATCGGCAATGCCAACCTCGCCGAAGCCGCACACCGGACCGGGATCCGGCGGTTCGTACTGACCAGCATCCTTACCAGCGACCAGACGCCCGGTGTGCCGCACTTCTGGCACAAGAAGCTCGCCGAGGACAAACTCGAAGACCTCGGAGTACCTTTCGTCGCCCTACGGCCCGGCGCCTTCCTCGACCAGATAGCGACCATGGGCGGCGATCCGATCGAGAAGGGCCGCATCATGTGGCTTGGCAAAGCTCGTACGCCACTGACTTTCGTCCTCATCTCCGACCTCGCCCGCTACCTCGCGGCTGCCGTCGATGCCGACGCCGAAGACGGCGAGCGAATCGACATCGGCTGGGACCGGCCGATTGGAGCCGCAGAGGCCGCTCGGCTACTCAGCGAAGCCACCGACCACAGCATCACAGTGCGCGCGATCCCCTCCCCCGTGGTGCGCATCGCCGGAACCGTCGCCGGCCCATTCATGCCGATCGTCAAAGACATGGCCGCCATGTTCGCCTGGTTCGACACCGGCAAATACGTCGCCGACACCACCCGGCAGGTCGAGCTCTTCGGCCCCGCTCCCACTGCCGAAGACGCCACCAGGCAGCTCGGACATCAACTTGTCGCATCGAGCGCACGATGACATATAAGGGGTTGAGGGACTGCGCCCCGAGATCCGGCGCTAAGGAGTTCCGGCACGCCGGTCGAACCGACAGAACCCGAGTGAGAACATTCGCGCGGAATCCGCGCTAATCCAGGGTTTTCATGTGGGGTGGCGTGCCGTGAACAGAGAATGGTGCTCTGAGCTGTGACAATAAGGCTTGTCGAAGGTCGTATTGTTCGCTTTTCAGGAGCACCATTCAGGTGGGTAAGTGTAGTTCGCCGTATCCGCGGCTGGCTGCGGACGGGGCCGGTTCGGGTGTCGTGTCACAGGCGGGCGCGGTGTTGCTGCTGCGCACGGCCGAGACGGTCGGGCTAACCAGCGGGTTGTCGCAAGCGTTGGCGCCGTGGCGCAAACCGGTGTCCGTGCACGACCCGGGCAAGGTATTGCTGGATCTGGCGGTGGCGGTCGCCCTGGGCGGAGACTGTCTGGCCGATGTCGGCATGCTGCGCGCTGAGCCGGGGCGTGTTCGGGTCGGTGGCGTCGGATCCGACGGTGTCCCGCACGATCGCCGGGCTGGCCGCCGACGCGCCGAAAGTGTTGGCAGCCGTCCGATCTGCGCGAGCATCTGCCCGCGCCGCGGCGTGGGATCGTGCCGGTGACCAGACGCCCGATCGCGGCATCGACGCCGAGCATCCGCTGATCATCGACCTCGACGCGACCCTGACGATCGCGTACTCGGAGAAAGAACACGCGGCGGCGACATTCAAGAAGACCTTCGGCCGCCGCCTGCTCGGGTCGTGGGCCGACCACGGCGCATCCGGCACCGGGGAATCACTGATCACGGATCTGCGGCCGGGCAACGCCGGCAGCAACACCGCTACCGACCACAAGCGGGTGCTGAACGCCGCCCTGCAGCAGTCGCCGTGGCAGCCGGGTTACCGGGTCTGGAAGAAAGTGCTGGTGCGCACCGACTCCGGTGGCGGCGCCCACGAATTCCTCGGCTACCTCACCGCCCGGCATCTGCAATACTCGGTCGGGTCGGTCTGACCGAAAACGCAGCTGCTGCAGTCGATCTCATCCCCGAACAGCTTCCGCCAGCCGTGGCGGTGGAGGTCCAACGCGTTCATGCCGGCGTCGCGGGCGGCCTCCCACACCTCACCCGACAGCAGATGCGCCCGCGGATCACGCCACCTCAACGAGGTGACGGCGAAGATGTTGCGGTGCTCGAGATGTCGATGGAACTGCTCCAACAGGCACAGCGCGCAGGCGGTACGATCCACAGTTTCCACCGGTCGCCCATCCCGGTACACCAGCCGGGACCAGGCCCCGCTGATCAGGTCATGGTCGACCAGGCGGGCGTCCAACCAGGACGCCGACAACTTCGACTTCGTGGTCAGCAACTCGCCCAACGTCTTCAGCGCCTTCAGCACCGGGGCACCCTCGGCAGTGGCACCGAACGGGGTACCGGTAGCAACTGCGCGAAAAACAACGAATATGGCGTAATGCCCTGCCGGTAGGCCGATTCCGCGCTCGGCGTGCGGGCCGGGCTGGTTGGTGCTTGGCTTGCCGATGATGTTGATCGGTGCGCTGGAGGGTGAGAGTTCGTGGCGACGCGGGTGTTCGCAGACGAAGAGCTCGAACGTTTGCGGGGATTTCCGGAGATCAGCCGCGAGGAGTTGTTCCGGTACTTCACGCTGAGCCCGGCCGATGCCGCGTTCATCGATCCCGGGCGCGGTCGCGGCCCGGCCGATCGACTGGGGATCGCGATCGCGTTGTGCGCGCTGCCGTGGCTGGGGTTCGTGCCTGATCGCGTGGTGACCGCTCCGCCGGTGGCGGTTGCGCGGCTGGCCGGTCAGTTGCAGGTCGATGCCACCGAGATCGGTTCCTACGGCCGGCGCGCCCAGACCCGCACCGAACATTTGCGGCTGGTCGCTCGGTACCTGGGTTGGCGCTCGGCGGGAACGATGGAGTTCAAGGAACTCGACGAGTTCATGCTCGCGCGGGCGATGGAACACGATTCCCCGACCCTGTTGTTCCGGCTGGCGTGCGAGTATCTGATCTCGGCGCGGGTGATCCGGCCCAGTCCCGACACCCTGGTCCGGCGCGTCGCCCACGCTCGTGAGCAGGCCCAGCGTGAGACCTATGACCGCCTGGCCCACGAGTTCACCCCGGCGCGCTGCGCGGAGCTGGACGCGCTGCTGGTCACCGATGCGTCGCTGGGGGTTTCGCGGTTGCGGTGGCTGGCGACCGGTCCGGTGGAGGCTTCGGCGGCGGCGGTGCGCGCCGAGGTCGACAAGCTGGCGTTCCTACGTGGCCTGGGTGCTGATCGCCTGGATATGTCGGTGTTGCCCGCTGAGCGGCGCCGGTTCCTGGCGGGTATGGGTCGCCGGCTGACCCCGCAAGCATTGGAGCGTCGCGATCCGCAGCGCCGGTATCCGATCCTGCTTACCGTGCTCGCCCAGTCCGGCACCGACGTGCTCGATGAAGTGGTCGCGTTGTTCGATCAGGCGATCTCGGCGAAATTCGGTGCCGCCGAACGCAAGATGCAGCAGGAGCTGGCCGAGCGCGGCAAGGCCGGAGAGGACCGCCAGGCCCTGCTCGATGATCTCTTGGCGATCGTGACCGACCCGGCGGTGGCCGATGAGGAGATCGGCGTGCTGATCCGCGGAGACAAGATCGGCTGGGAACGCTTGCGCGCCGCGCTCGCCCAGGCCACACCACGACTTCCCCGCGATCACGGCCATCTGGCCGCCCTGGACTCCTCCTATAACTATCTGCGTCAGTTCACTCCGGCGGTGCTGGAGACGGTGCGCTTCGCCGGCGGGACCGCGGCGACCGAGTTGCTGATCGCGGTCGCGATGCTGCGCGAACTCAACGCCACCGGTCGGCGCAAGGTCTTCGACGACGCGCCGGCTGAGTTCGTGCCGACGAATTGGCGCGGCTACCTTGATCAGGCTCGAAAGAGCGGCAGCGCCACCGCGTATCGGCACTACTGGGAGTTGTGCGTGCTGCTCGGTTTGCGTGACGGGTTGCGTAGCGGGGATGTGTTCGTGCCCGGTTCGCGCCGCTACGCCGATCCCGCCACCTACCTGCTCACCGCCGATCAGTGGGAACCGCAACGGGAGGAGTTCTGCCGCCTGGTCGGGCGGCCCGCCGATCCCGGCGTCGCTCTCGCGGCCGTCGTGCAGGAGCTGCACGCCGCGCTCGGTGAGCTGGAGACCGTGCTGGGCGGCGGTGAGGGGCCGGTGCGCCTGGACGAGGAGTCCGGGGATCTGATCATCTCGCCGCTGAGCGCGGAAGATGTTCCGGCCGAGGCGGTCTCGCTCAAGGCCGAGCTGACCGAGATGCTGCCGTTCGCGCCGATCGTGTCGTTGCTGATCGAGCTGGACAAACGCACGCACTACCTGGACTGCTTCACCCATCGCGGCGGCCAAGCCACCCGCAGCCCCGAGCTCAAACGCAACCTGATCGCGGTGCTGCTCGCGCATTCCACGAACCTGGGGTTGACGCGGATGGCCGAGGCCTGCGGCATCACCTACGACATCCTGTCCTGGACCAACGAATGGTATGTGCGCGAGGAGACCCTGCGCGCGGCGAATGTGGTGCTGATCGACTACCACCAGCGCCTGCCGCTCACCGCCGTGTTCGGGGCGGGCACGCTGTCTTCCAGCGACGGGCAACGCTTCCCGACGCGCGGGAAGTCGACCACGGCGCGGCCGATGAGCCGCTACTTCGCCGACCAGGGCCTGTCGACCTACACCCATGTCACCGATACCCACGCCACCTACGGCACCAAGGTCATCGTCGCCACCAAACGCGAAGCCCACTACGTGCTCGACGAAATCCTGGGCAACGCAACAGATCTGCCGATCACCGAGCACGCCACCGACACCCACGGGGTCACCCTGGTGAACTTCGGCCTGTTCGACCTGCTGGGGATGCAGCTCTCGCCGCGGATCCGGGACCTGGGCCGGATCACCTTGTATCGGTGCGAGTCCCGCGCCGACGCCCAGACGCGGTTCGAGCAGGTGGGACCTTTGCTGACCCGCAAACTGAACCTGGAGTTGATCGCCGGGCACTGGGACGACCTACTCAGGTTGGCCGGATCGCTGAAGTTCGGCCACGCCACCGCCTCCCTGCTGGTCGGCAAGCTATCAGCCTCAGGCCGCCAGAACACCCTCGCGGCCGCGCTCAAGGAATACGGCGCGCTGCGCCGCACCATCTACGCCGCCAAATACCTCTCCGACCCGGACTATCGTCGCAAGATCTCCCGCCAGCTCAACAAGGGCGAATCACTGCATGCGCTGCGCCGCGACCTGCTCTACGCCCACGAGGGCATGATCCGATCCCGCCACCTCGAGCAGCAGGCCGAACAAGCCTGGTGCCTGACCCTGGCCACGAACGCGGTAATCGCTTGGACCACAGAGTATTACGGGCTGGCCGTGGAGCAGATGCGCCGGGCCGGACAGCGGATCGACGACGAGGTCCTGGCCCACATCTCCCCGGCGCACAGCGCCAACATCAACTTCTTCGGCGCGATCGAGGTCGACATCGAAGGCGAACTCGCGCAGCTAGGCCCGACCGGCTACCGGCCGCTGCGGGTCCGCGACACCCTCTTCTGACCTGGCCCTGGTGCTCCAGACCCTTCTCATCGACATCCTGTAATGCCGATTTCAATGTGTTCCGAGCTGTCGGGTGTGTCGCCGGGTCAGGCCGCAGATCATCGGGTGATGTTTCGCTCGGATCGCTCGGCGGGTGAGTACGGCCTTGCCGCGCACCTGTCGATCGGTCAACGCTCGCAATGCTTTCGGGGTCTCGGTCCAGTCCAGGCGCATCCCGATGCGGGGGTGCAGGCGGCCGTCGGCGATCAGGCCGGCCAGCAGTGCCAGGTCCTCGGCGAAGGTGCCGGGCTCGGCGTCGCTGATGAAGCCGACGATCTCACCCATCCATGCCTGGGAGTAGAAATCGGCGAGCCTGAGCTCGGCCGGGCCACCGACGTTGCCGTAGAGGGCGAGTTTGCCGCCCCTGGCCATCCGCCGGACGGCCTGCGCGAGCAGCTGCCCGCCGACTCCGTCCAGCACCAGATGGAATGGGCCGAGCGTATCGTCGTCCAACGAGGTCACGACCTTGTGCGCGCCCTGCTCCCGCGCTTCGGCCGCCCGTTCGGGGCTGCTGACCTGGGCGGTGACCGTGGCGCCCGCGGCGGCGGCGAGTTGCACGGCGAACTGGCCGACGCCGCCGGTGGCGCCGGTGACCAGAACCTGCCGGCCCAGCACCGACCCGCCTACGCGGAGTGCCCGCAAGGCGGTCACGCCCGAAATCGGCAGTGTTGCGGCCTGTTCGAAGCTCACGCTCTGGGGCGGCTCGGCGAGTCGGCGCGTCGGCGCGGCCACCCGCACGGCCCAGCCATCCCACTCCAGGCGTGCGACCACCCGTGTGCCGGCCTGCGGGCCGCTGCCGTCCGCGGCTGCCGCGACCACCACCCCGGCCACATCCTGGCCCGGCCGAAACCCGTTGGGGCGCTGCTGGATCAGCTGTGTCTCGCCGTAGTTGATGGCGTAGGCGCGCACGTCGAGCAGGGCCTCGGCGGGTTTCGGGGAAGGCTCGGGCAGCTCGTCGGTGAATCGCAGCCCGCCGGAACCGTTGCGTCGGTGATGAATCCGCGCATGAGCGCTGAGGTGGTCATGCGGTGAATCCTCCGTCGATGGTGAGGGTGGTGCCGGTGATGAAGCGGGCGTCGGGCCCGGTGAGGTAGCAGACCATCGCGCCGATCTCGTCGGGGGTTCCCAAGCGCGGCAGGGCCATCTGCTCGGTCAGGCGAGCTGCGGCGGGGCTGTCGGCGGTCATGCGGTCGTTGGCGGTCGGGCCGGGCTGGATGTTGTTGACCGTGATGCCGCGGGGGCCCAGGTCGCGAGCCAGTCCACGGACCAGTCCCTGGAGCGCGGCCTTGGTCATGGAATACACGGCGCCACCGGGAAACGGTGCGCGGTCGGCGTTGACGCTGCCGACGGTGATGATGTGACCGTCGTCGCTCAGATGGCGCAGCGCCGCCCGCAGGGTGTGCAGCACCCCGTGCACGTTCACCTGCAACATGCGGTCGATCTGGTCGGATTCGAGCTGATCGAATCGGCCGACCGAGGCGACCCCGGCGTTGGCGACCACCACATCCAGCCGCCCGAACAATGCCACGGTCCGCGCGACCGCGGCGTCCACGGCATCCGGATCGCTGCTGTCGGCGCGGAGCGCGACGACGTTGTCCGGCCCGAATTCGGAGACGATCGCTTCGGCACGTTCGCGGGTGCTGGTGTAGGTCACCGCGACCCGCAGCCCGTCAGCGGCGAGCCGTCGGGCAATCCCCGCTCCGATCCCGCGGGAGCCGCCGGTGACCAGGGCTACGCGGCGTTCTTGCGCTGCTTGCATCATGTCGATCTTCCTCAATCATGTCGATGATCATCGAACAGTACAACGGTCATCGACAGGTCGTCCAGGCGTGGTTAGGCTGCTGGCATGAGTGGGGTCATCGACGAAACGCATCCGGGCGCGGACGAACTGCGGCTATCGACAGTGCTTGCGGCACTGTCGGATCCGGCCCGCCTGGCGGCTGTCCGCGCGCTCGCGGCCACCGATGAGGTGGCATGCACCGAGCTGCAGCAGCGCGCCGGCCTGACCATCGGCCGCTCGACGTTCTCTTACCACCAGCGGGTGCTGCGCGAGGCGGGGGTCCTGCAGGCGCGCGTGCGTGGCGCCCGGCGCATGCTCAGCCTGCGCCGCGGCGACCTCGACGCCCACTTTCCCGGCCTACTCGACGCGGTCCTCGACACCGCGGCCGAGAAGTTGTGACGGCGCCCCGAAAAGGTACTACTTTGCCGCTTATCGAGCGCGCTCGTGGTGGCGGGATGGTGCGGGGTGGCCAATGTTTCATAGGTGATCACCCATGAAACACCGCGAGATCGGTTGGCCGTCCAGGCCATTCGCTGTTTCATAGGACGGTGCATAGGTCTGGCCTTGTGAAACGCACCCATGAAACACTTTTCGGGTGAGCGACACCGATTTTCTCCGCGTGGAGGCCCACGACTGCCCGATGTCGAGCTGCGCCGCCCCGGCCGGATCACCATGCCGCACCGGAACGGGCAAAGTCGCCATCGGCTACCACACCGCCCGCTTCCGCCTCGTGCCCTCGCTCGCGAAAGCGTTGAAACTGCCGACCCCGGCGCTGCGCCGCCCCGGCGCGGTGTGGACCGAACTGCCGCGCCCGGCCGCAGCCACCACCGACGCGGGCGCGCACGTGCGCATCGGCTACGCCCGGGCCTCCACCGTGCGCCAGTCCCTGGATACCCAGCTCGATTCCCTGCGCTGCGCCGGCATCGGGCGGATCTTCTCCGAGAAGATCTCCACCCGCGCCGTGGTTCGTCCGGAACTGGACAAGGCTGTCGCGCTCGCGCGCGAGATCCGCGCCTCCGGCGCGGCGGTGACCCTGGTCGTGCACGAGCACAAACGCCTGGGGCGCGGAATCGAACTCGCCGCCCTGGCCGAACAGCTCAAGGCCGCTGACATCGGCCTGGAATTCCTCACCGGCGAACTCCAGGGCTCCCACGACCCGTCCGGGGTGGTGTTCACCGTGCTGGCCGCCCTGTCCGGGATGGAACGCGAATACATCCGCGACCGCACCCTCGAAGGCCACGAATCAGCCCGCGGGCGCGGAAAATCCATCGGCGGGGTCTCCGTCGTCGACGAGACCATGCTCTCGATGGCGCTGCACCTACGCGCGAGCAACCACAGCCTGCGCGACATTGCCGAGCGCCTGGTCATCACCACCGGGAAGAAGCGCGGCCAGCATCCCTCGCCAGCCACCGTGATGCGGCTGCTGCGTGATCATGACCGCGCCGCAGCCCCCGATGCCGTGTCCAGGCACGGTCCCGGTGCGGCCGAACTCGCCGCGGTCGTGGACCGGCTGCCCGCCGATACTCGTGCTGGTCTGCCGACGGTGGAGCGCTACGACGACCTACTGCCTTCACGGCGCCCCGGCCGGGAGTCCACGCCGCATCCCGAGCCGGAGCGTGAACAGCAAGCAGTGCAGGAACTTTCGGTGCGGCGGCTGGTGCGTCAGGTCATAGAACCTGGCGAGGTCTTCGAGGTCGGCGATCTACTCGCACAGCTCGCGCGCCTGGGCATCGCGATGACACCGGGCAAAGTCACCGGCATCCTCGACTACTGGGCCGCGCGCTCCCAGCTCACCTTGATCGGGCCCGGGATCTATCGCCGCCCGCTCGAACCCGACGACGCTCCCTGAACTGCGCCTTCGCCATATCCGTTGTTTTTCGCGCGGTTACTACCGGGACCCCCGAACTCGATGGTCGCCATCATCGGCGGCAGGAACGGCCGCACCGTCGCCTCGACGAGGACGATTCCATGTGGTTCACACGGTTACGGTCAACTTTCCCGACTTGCCGCCGTGTCGAGGAGCAGTTTTGCGGCCCTCGTGGCCCCGTCGGCGCGGATCGTGCCGGCCACGGACCGGACGCGCGCTCGGGTCTCGGGGGTCAGGGCCGTGGTGAGCGCGGCGGACAAGGAGTCGACGCTCGGCGTCGAGCCCTCGTGTGCCACACCGATGCCCAGCTCGGCCACTCGGGTGGCCCAGTACGGCTGGTCCGCGATCTGGGGCACGATCACCTGGGGCGCGCCGGCTCGGGCTGCCGTCGTGGTGGTGCCCGCGCCGCCGTGGTGGACGACGGCGGCCACCCTACGGAACAGTGCCTGCTGGTTGACTTCGCCGACGACAAAGCAGTCGTCGGCGTCATCGATCGGGGCCAGCTCGGCCCAGCCGCGGGCGAGGACGACGCGGCGGCCGCGCACGCGGCTCGCTTCGATGGCCACCCGGGCGATGTCCTTCGGAGCGTGCGCGGCCATGCTGCCGAAGCCCACGTACACCGGTGGCGCGCCGGCGTCCAGGAACGCCTTCAGCCCGTCCGGCAGTGGGCGGTCGTCGGGCAGGATCCACGCCCCGGTCTGTACGACGTCGAGGTCTGTCATGCCCTGTGCCGGGCACAGCGTCGCGTCCGCCGCCAGCCACGGCTGGGCGGTCAGGACATAGTCGCGGACGTTGTCCACCGGTGGCAGGCCGATCGTCGCCCGATGGCTGTTGAGAGCTGCGCCGTACAAGGCGTTCACCCGCTGGGCGTCCTGCTCCCACAGCACCTGGTTGTCGGTCTCGTCCTGCGGGGACGGAGTGCCCGGCCGTCTCCCTGGAGGGAAGTGCCGCGACGGCAGTCCGAGGAGGTGGAAGCACGCGAGCACGTAGTGGATGCCCAGTTTGTCGGCCACGTCCCGGGCGCCTGCCGGCATCAGGCCGGTCGCCAGCAGCGCGTCACATCCCTCGGCCGCCGCGGTGAGCGTGTCGAACCGTGCAGCGACCAGCTCGGGAGCTAGCCGGAACGCGTCTTTCGCCGTCGGTGGCTTCGGGTTGGCGACTATCGAGTGCACCGACGGGCCGAGTGGCACCAGCGGCACGCCGACACGCGCCAGCAGCTTCGCGAAATCCTCGTCCGGCGGCGCGCACACCCGCGCCTCCGCGCCGAGTTCACGCAATGCCACCGAGAGTCCTGCCAGCGGTTCGACGTCCCCGCGAGATCCCCACGTCGTCAACAAAACACGCACTTTCGAATCTCCATTTCCCCACGTCCCGGCTTCAGAGTGGCAATTCTGCGGCATGACCTGGGTCTTGCCGCAAGCCCCCCAGTCCGCTATATGTTGAAGATGAGGGGCAGCGCGGATCTACTCGCCTTCGCTAAGTGCTCTGCCACTCTGCACGGATAGCGCCCTCGCAATTCGGCGAAACACCCGTTCGAGACCACAGACGCCGACCGTCCCGGGCATCGTCGCCGAGGTCGGCCACCGCGGTCCTGGAGACATCCAGCGCGCCACATCGCCCACCGGCTGGTCCACGACGGCGAAACGGTGATCGATCCTCGCCGTCGCCGACGACTACCCACCTGTATGGCCTGTCGCGTGTGTTGTGAAATACGGCCGCTCACTCACAGACCGCGACGTAGCGCGAGAATTCGCCGTCCTCGTCGGCCTCGGCGTGCTCAGCGGCGTCCTCGGCGTACAGGAGCAGGTCCACGCCCTCTGGTTCCAATGCTTGACGCAGCCGGTCGCGCATTTCATCGCTCAGGTAATTGTGTTGCAGATCAAGGAATTTCAGATGGCCCAGTGGCTGACCGGCGAGCAGGGCGGAAGCACCTTCGTCGGTGAGCACGCCCAGGGAGATATTCAGGAATTCGAGCCGAGCAACCACGGGCGCCGAAGCCGGCGCGGCACAAATGTCGTCGTGGATCTCGCTGTTACGCAACGCCAGATAGCTCAGGCTCGGCAGCCGGTTCCCGGCGAAGATCGGCGCCAGATCAGTCACGTCGTCGTACCCCGGGCCCAGCCACAGGTCGAGATGAGTGAGGGCGGGCAGGTCGCTCGCCGCGATACCACGCACAGCATCCACTGGGATGCCACAGGTCTCCACGGTCAACTCCCGCAGTCGATCGTGCCGGACAGCGGGAAAAGCCAAGTTCTCGCCGCCGCGCACCCCGAATTCCTCCAGCTCGGGAAATGCCTCCAGCAGCTCGGTCACGCGCCCCTGCGTGATCCAGGACAATTCACACTCTTCCTGCACGATGTCACCTAGGAACAGTCCGCGCAACGCCGGCAACCGGTCCCGGGCCGCCACCAGAGCCTCGATCACCGCGTCTGGGCCGACCTCGTAATCCTCGCTCCAGACACCCACGATCAGCGCCCGCACCTGCGTCGTGTCGACGATGTCGAGGAACTGCGCGAAGATGTCCTCCCATGAGTGCGGGTGGCAGAAGCAGTAGTCCAGGTTGATGCGCCAAGCCACCGATTCCGCCGCGGGCAGCTTTTGCACATCCCCGAGCTGCGCCGCGATTTGTACGTCGTGGTACGGGAAGTCGAAGGCCTGCAACCCACACAACTCCCAGATGCGGTAGAACTCTGACATGTACGCTCGCCCTTTTCATTCTGTGCCGGCGCTGATCGGTGAGTTCTACCAAGCCCCACAGACACTGATGATGGGAAGGATCTTGATCGTCGCGTCTCTCCCACCGACTGTCGCCCTGCTTGGTTGACCTTCACTTGGTCTGACCGGCGGTCAGACCAAGGATCAGGACGAGGGGCGACATCGCTCAGTCGCCGTCCTCTACGAGCAGCAGGTATGTCGCCTCCAGGTGCACTACGCAATCGTCCGGATGGTGGTGGCGGTAGATATGTCGCAGCGCCCAGGCGCCAGCGTCGGTGCTACTCACGGCCGTGCTGTCGTTCCGCACGAGGATACGGCCCGCTACCCCGCGCTGAAAAGGCAAGGAGCTTGCGATAGCCGACGTCGGCCGCTACCGCGCCGTGCGCGGCTACGACGCCTCCGACACCATGCGCAACAAGGAGTGCGTCCTCCTCAACCGCACCGCGCTGCTGATCCAACGCTGAGCGCGCGCCCCATCCGCGCTCCACCGGATCGCGGGAGTGCCGACATGCACTGTCTCAGCCTGGCTTCCACCGGGCAAATTACTCGACACCTTCCGAGCTGAAGCAGTCGCTGGCCAGTTCCGCGGAAACGCGTACGGCCCTGTGCCCCAATGTGTCACGCTGCCGGCATGGCATTCTTGCGGGCAGATCGCATGCGCGTGCTGGTGACCGTCAACCAGTTCGAATCCCACTTCCGCGGACTGGTCACGCTGGCCGACGCGATAAGTAGGCAGGGCCACGATGTCCGCGTTGCGGCACCGGAGAAGTGGGGCGCCTGGCTGCACAGCAACTACGGCGTCGAGACCGTAGACGTGGGAATACGGTGGGCGGACCGCGAGTTCGATGCAGCCATCTTCGGACGTCTGCTCGACCGGGACATAGACGCGTTCGACCGGATGTACATGACGGAGTTCCTCGGCGACCGGATCGCCCTGCGTGTCGCGGAAGACGTACTGAACCTCTCCGAACGATGGCGGCCCGATGTCGTCCTGCACGAGTGCTCGGAATTCGGCGGTTACCTGGCCGCGGAGGTTCTCGGAATACCACACGTCACGGTGGATATCGGCCCACTGCAGCTTGTGCGAAACCTCCACGAAGACCTGATACGGCCCGCGCTGACCAGTCAGCGGGCCAAACTCGGGCTTCCGGAAGAACCGTCGACACCGGGAATCTTGCGGCATCTCACGGTCTCCCTGACGCCGAAAGAATTCAATAACGCCGATCTCGCCACCCCACTGGTCCGTTACCGGCACGAACCACCGGTACGTCTCAATGATCAACTGCTCCCGGACGTTTTCACATCGATGCCTGGCGATAGGCCGATCGTTTATCTCTCACTGGGCTCGATCGGACCCTTCTCACCGCGGTTCAGGGATCGAATGGCCGAAATCTACGGGGAGGTCTTCGCGGCCTTGGCCGAGCTCCGGTGCACTGCGGTTGTCTCGCTGCCGTCGCTGTACCAGGACATATTCCGGTCGCTACCGCCACACATCCATGTCCTGCCGTACGTCCCCCAGTCCCTCGTATTGGCGAACGTGGACCTGTTCATCACGCACGGTGGATTGAATTCGATGCGCGACACGATAACCTACGGAGTCCCGCACGTGGTACTCCCCTTCTTTGCCGATCACCCCGGAAATGCACTACGCTGCGAAACCCTCGGCACCGGCATCCACGTCGATCCCATGACCGTCACTGCCTCGGATGTTTTCACCGCCTGCCGGCGGACCCTCGACGACCCCGCCTACCGGCAGGCCGCGCGAGCGCTCAAACGACATATGTGGGCACTGCCGCCACAATCTGCATTCGCCGACGACCTCGGAGATCTCGTTCTAGGCTCGCACCGGAAGAAATAGAATGAACGATAGAGACGATCTACTCACGAGAATCCGACGGTTCCACAATTCGCAAACCGAGGATCGCTTCGTCGCGGGCGTCACCGAGATCCAATCATCCGGCGCCTGCCTCAATGACGACGACAGGGTCGCCGTCGTCGAGGCCGCGCTTGATATGCGTATCGCGGCGGGAATCCTGGCACATCGGTTCGAGAACGAATTCGCCAGAAAAATCGGACTCCGCAAGGCGCGACTCACCAACTCCGGATCATCGGCGAACCTGCTCGCGGTAACCGCATTAACCGCCCTGGAGCTGGATGATGCCCGGCTGCGCCCTGGGGATGAGGTGATTACGGCTGCAGCCGGATTCCCGACGACAGTGAACCCCATACTGCAAAACGGATTGAAACCGGTGTTCGTAGATATCGATTCCTCCACATACAACACGACACCGGAAGCCGTGGAGGCGGCAATCGGCCCGAGAACCCGTGCCGTCGTACTGGCACACACGCTCGGTAACCCGTTTCCTGTGGCAGAGATCTCCGCGTTGTGCGCGGAGCACGGCATGTTCCTGATCGAAGACAATTGCGATGCAGTCGGATCGACATACCAGTCACGCATTACCGGCACCTTCGGCGATCTGGCCACCGTCAGCTTCTACCCGGCACACCATTTGACCACGGGTGAGGGCGGATGCGTTCTGACCAACGACCTGACAAAAGCTCGCGTCGTGAAGTCTCTGCGCGATTGGGGACGCGACTGCTGGTGCGAGCCGGGTGAAAGCAACAGATGCGGAAAGAGATTCAATCAACAGCTGGGCGGCCTTCCCTACGGATACGACCACAAGTACATCTATTCGCATATCGGCTACAACCTGAAGACAACAGATATCCAGGCTGCGCTCGGGCTCTCCCAGCTGGCCAGACTAGACGATTTCTGCGCCCGCCGGCGTCATAACTGGCATCGGCTTCGCGAAGGCCTGGACGGGATCGACCATCTCCGCCTGCCGGAACCAACCCCCGGCAGCGATCCGAGCTGGTTCGGATTTGCCTTGACGGTGCTGCCGGATGCGCCTTTCGGCCGTATCGACATCGTCAACTTCCTCGAAAGCCGCAAAATAGCGACCCGCGGCCTCTTCGCCGGAAATCTCCTCCGCCATCCGGCGTACTCGAACATCGAGTGCCGTATTTCCGGAAGCTTGGCCGCCAGCGACTACGTCGCCGACAACACCTTCTGGGTCGGCGTGTACCCGGGCATAACCGACGAGATGACCGACTACATGGTCGCCTCGGTCCGGGAGTTCGTTTCCGGCTACCGACGCTCCCAGGTCCGGCTCGTAGAGACCTCGCCCGAGGACAAGCGGTGAACAGACTGGTAGTCACCGGTGCGGACGGACTGCTCGGCAGCGGGATAACGAGGGCGACGAGCCCGTTTCGTCGTGCCGATCAGCAGGTGCTCGGGTTCGGATCGAAAGAACTCGACATCACCGATGCAACGGCGCTGAACGACACCGTCGGCCCCGGCGATGTGGTCATCAACTGCGCGGCGTACACCGACGTAGACGCCGCCGAGACCGAAGCCGATAAGGCGTTCGCGGTCAACGGGGTCGGCCCGGGACTGCTGGCCCGAGCCTGCGCGCACAGGGGAGCGCGACTGCTGCACATCTCGACCGCGTACGTCTTCGACGGGTCGGCGTCGAGTCCATGGGAGACCTGGTCACCGACCGCCCCGTTGAGTGTGTACGGAAGATCGAAGTTGGCAGGTGAGGAGGCCGCCCGAGCGGCGTTGCCCGATGTGCGGATCGTCCGCACCATGTGGCTGTACTCGGGGACCGACCGGGATTTCCCGGCCGCTCTCGTGCGGAGATGCTCCCGGGGCGAGCACGTCGCGGTCGTCACCGACCAGATCGCGTCCCCAACCTACGTCGACGATCTCGTATCCGCTTTGTTCGACCTCGTCGCGCACCCGAATCCACCGCGCCTGCTCCACGCGACCGGGGGCGGCGCCGCATCCAAATACCGATTCGCTCGTGCGATTATCGAAGCGGCGGGACTCGATGCAGACCTGTTACGGCCCTGCCGGACATCGGATTTCCGAGATGCCGCAACCCGGCCCCGGAACGCCGTTCTGTCGAATTCATCGTGGATCGACTGCAGCCTTACACCATTACCACACTGGCGTGACGGACTGCGTCGCGCTGTCGGGGCTGCAGTTCGGGACATCCGGCCGTGAACGGAGCGAACCGATGACACAGCGCTACAGCTGTACCTGATTCCGGCCCACTCCGGGGTCCGGCGTGGGCCGGCGCATCGGAACCGTGTGTTCAGCTCAGCGCGCGTAGCACCCCGGTGTGCACCACAGCCAGGCGCTGGGTGGTGCGTGCGAGGGCGACGTAGAGATCGTTGAGACCGCGGGAATTCGTCCACGACTTCCTGTGGTTCGACCAGGATCACCGCGTCGAATCCCAGGCCCCGCACCTCGGTCACGGTCAGCACGCGCGCCGAATCGCGTGCCAGATCGGCATATTCGGCGACCATGGCGTGCGGTGCGAGCACCGCGGTGTGCCGGGCCGCCGCGCCTTCGCGGCCACCAGCTTGCCACGGCGTCGACCGATTCGCTCGCGGACACCCGCACCGCCGTTGAGGTTAGAATTCGGGCACCGCCTGCGACAGGCCAGCGGCATTCCCGCGTCGCGCAGATCGAGAACCGCTCACTCACAGAGCGAATCGCGAGGCCTGCGGCGCGATCGGAGACGGGCATTCATGCACTGGGCTGTTGAAGAACTGCAGCAGATCATGCCGCCACCGCCGCAAGGCGGAGACATTGTGGACTGGGACTCAGTACGCACCGAGTCGGGGTGGGCACTACCCGCCGACTACCGTGACTTCGTCGCTGTGTACGGGCTGGGCGCGATCAGCGACTCGATCGGGATCTCCACGCCGCCTTTCCCCGGGCATCCGTACGAGGATCACCTGCTCTGTAATGCCGAATATCCGCCACGGGACGGGGTTTTGTCATGGGGAGCTGACGAGGCTGGTGACGATTTCGTCTGGCGATGCGTCGGTGAACCCGATGAGTGGACAGTGGTCTTTCGTCTCAGGAATCGCCGCGAGCAGTACGAGTACGAAATAGGTATGGCGGAGTTCCTGCTCCTGCTACTACAGCAGAAAATTCATCCTCCACTTGGAGCGCAACTAGCTATCGATCCGCCAACGTTTGAATCCTGGCGTGATGAAGCACGCCGTCTACTCGATGAGAATGCAGACCGTGAAGGCTTCTGAGTCCAGGATTGCGCTAACCCTCAACGGTACGGCTCCGGAGACTGCACGAATCAGGGGCCAGCTCCGGTATCCGCTGCGCAGACGTTGCTCACCAGAGTAGATATCAACAGAGGTGATTTCGAACTTTCCGGACGTCGCCGCCGTCCGCCACGCTCAGGCCCGACACGTGTAGGCAGTCTGCCCGTAGGCCCTTCCACGTCCCCGGACTCGAAAACTATGTTCTTTCAGGGGAAGGTTGCGGACGGCGAGGCCACTGATCAGCGGTCCGGCAAACTTGGGCCGGACCGCGGGGTGTGTGATCGTCCGGATCTAGTTGGCGGATTCGCTGACGATGTGGGGGTTGTCAGTGAAGTCGGTTGAGCCTCGGGTGGAGCTTTGCTCACGACTCGCTTCGCATGCGCTGGCACGGAACGGCCGCCCGGTTGTTCAGGAGGGGTTTCCGGCCGGACCAGCTGCACCAGCACCGCGCCGGTGAGGAGTATCGCCGCCCCGGCCAGTTGCGTCAGCCCGAGCGCTTGGCCGAGCAGCAGCCAGGCCAGCCCGGCGGCGACCAGCGGTTCCACCATGGCCAGCACGCTGGCCGTGGCCGAGGGCAGATCGCGCAGCGCCCGCAACCCGCCCAGGTAGGGCAGCACGGTGCCGACCACGGCCAGCAGCAGCAGTGCCAGCCACACCGGGATCCGCAGGCCGCCGAGTACCGCGGGGGCGGTGAGTAGGCCGGAGGGCAGCACCCACGGCGGGCTGACCGCGACTATCACCACCGCGCCGATCGCCAGCCCGGCCGCGGTCAGCCCGAACGGATCGTGCCTGCTCGCGCCGTGCTCGCCGAGCAGGAAATACCCGGCCGAGCAGATCGCCGCGCCCAGCCCGGCGGCGACACCGAACAGGTCCAGCCGGGCGCCCTGCCAGATCTCCGCCACCAAAGCCAGGCCGGCCACGGCCAGCCCGATGCCCAGCCACGCCAGCCCGGGCACCCCGGGTGCGCCGCACCACCCGCACCCACAGGGCGACCAGCGCGGGCGCCAGGTTGACCAGCACCATCGCCGCCCCGATCGGAACCAGCGCCACGGCCACGAAGAACAACAGCTGGACACCAGCGACGCCGAGCAGGCCGTAGCTGAGCAGCAGCCAGAGATCGGCGCGTCGGAACTGCAATGCCTGTGGCCGCAGGACCGCGACCGCTGGCACCAGCAGTACAGCGGCCAGCACGATCCGCGCCGAGGTCACCGCGGCCGCGGACCAGCCCGCCGCCATCACCGCCTTGGCCAGTGGGCCGGAACTCGCGAACAGCACCCACGAGGTGAGGCTCAGCCCGGTCGCCCCGGCCTGGCTCGGCGCCCGCGCGGTCTTCTCCAGTACGACCACGCATGCAGTGTGCACGAGGGATCACGGTCGTGACCAAAGGATTTCCGACGGCTGGGCCCAAGACGTCAGAGCGAAACGGACCCCTGGATCGAAGTCGAGATTTCAGTGCCCATCTGACCGAAGCTTCCACGCGTTACCAACTACCCCTGCCGTTGTCGGTGGGGGCTGGGTGTGGAGTAGGGGGTTCACTGACCGACCAGGGCCGCGGATTCAGGGTCGGGCGCGGTTGCGATCGTGGCGGCCAGCCGACGGGCTCGGCCGCGGCGTCGAGGTAGTCCGATAGCATTGCGTGCGGTCCGGTCAATTCGAACGATCGGTGTCCAGATCCGTTGGCGCCGTGTTCGGTTCGGACTTCGATACCGCTTCAGCGGTGGCGGCCGGCGCGCTCTCGAACAGCACCTTTGGTTCAGACCAGGCACGGAGGATCACTGGTGAGAGGGTGTGGTGGTGGAGCATGGCATCGCCACCACAGCGGTGCAGGGGGAACCAGTCGGCGCTGGTGAACCTGGTTTCGTCACTGTTTTGTGCGGCTTGCGGAAACTCGGGTCGCCGAAGGTACGCAGGCTGCGGTAGTCGTGGATGGGCAGGCCGGGTGGCCGCCAGCAGTCGTGTCGATCCAGTGCGCGATCGAGTCGTTGGGCATCGCAGGGTGTAGGCCGGTCTCGCCGAGACGGCGGCCGATCTCGGTGGCGAACCGGTGTTGGGGGTCCGGTCCGCCCGCAGCGCAGTGTTCCGATCAGCTCGGCGACGCTGACGGCCTCGGGGTAGCTGGCGGCGAACAGTTTCGACGTGCCGAAGGTGTGCAGTTCGGTGCCGGGCGCGATGAGGATCTCCGCGCGGGCGAGCCATCGCTGTCGCGCGTCCAGCCGTGTTGGCTCCGTTCGCCGTGTCCAGTGGGTGCGGTCGGTCCATCGGTGGGCGCAGATCAGGAATCCGATGAGCACTGCGTCGAAGGTTGCGGGCGGTCCGAGGCGGCGCAGTAGTCCAAGGTAGGTGCGTTGCGCGGCAACGTTTTCCGGCGACACAGTCAGCTCTGGTTGCGGAGGTTACAGCGAATCCGGTGGCCCGATCCAGACGCGGCGGCGCAGGCAGACGTAGTGGTGATGGCCGAGCAGCTGTATTACGGGCCCGCCCGGGTGGGTGGCGGTGCGCGCCAGCAGTCGCGTTGGGGTTCGTGCCGCAGTGCGAGCCAATCCGGTTCGGGATCGAGTAGTTCGATGATCGCGCGCGCGGGCCGCTGACGGGTTGGTCGGCGACGGCGGCGAACAGTTGCTACGTAATGGTCATCTCTCCCATTTCGGACCAGTCGGTGGCGTCGATGGTCTGGCTGAGGATCTGCGGAGTCGACGCGAGTGCCTGCGGCAACTCGTTCATCGCGGTCTTGAAGTGAGGGCTGCCGACATGGGCGGCGCCAGCTGCCTGGTCGCGGAAGGCTTCAATGAGAACGAATTCGGTCGGGTCGTCGACGCTGCGGGACCAGTCGAACCAGAGGTTGCCTTCCTCGGCGCGAGTCGCGGCGGTGAACGCGGCGACGAGGTCGAGCCAGCGCTCGGTCCAATCGGGTTTGGTCTTGAATTTGACAACGATGAAGATCATCACGCACCTCCTGTCGTGGGTCGGACTGCCGCGACACCGCCCGACTCCCTGGTGTCGGGCGGTGATCGTTGCGAACATCCCATTGTCGGACGGTCAGTAGATGTTGGAGGGCCGAACGGGGCCCTCGGCCAGATCACCGAAGCCCGGCGCGACGATCGAGCGCGGGTTCACCATGATCTCCTTCACGATCAGCGTTTCGGGTGGTCAGCAGCAGCGCGGCGCTGCGCAAGGCCGATCGGGTGACTCTCAACCGGTGCGCGTGAGCGGATGCCTGGGCATCCACGCACGTGCGCGCACCCCCCGCGCGCGTCCTGTGTCGTCTTGCAGGCCGGCGCGGGCTGGATCGGCGAAGCCGGGCCGGGGCCGTTCTATCTCGCCCCCGGCTCCGGCGGCCCGGAGAACGACTTCACCAACCGCAATCCGCTGGAACCTGATGCACCTGGCGCGGCTGCTCCTCGATCCGAGGGGGCCCTCTTTGCGGATGCTTGCCCGGGTTAGGAGTGCGGCCACTGCGCGGGGCGGTTCATCAGCTCGCGCATGTGCGCCCGGTGGTCGTACGGCTCGGTGCGCCGCTGCACATTCGTCAGCGTGCCGCGCACGACCGGCAGCGACCCGGTGATGGGGTCGACGCCGAAACCTGCGGCCCAGGTGATTTCGTCGTCGAAAGCGGCGTCGCCCGCCAGCTCCGCGGCAGCCAGTCCGGCGGGCACCGCGTCCCGGTCGCGCAGCAGCTGCCATTGCCGCATGGTGGCCACCAACACCCGCAAGGTCGGCAGCGCGGCGACCGCCTCGAGGTCCGAGACCTCGATCTTCGAGATGTCCAGGCGTTGCAGCGACGGCAGTGTGGCCAACGGCCCGATGTGCACCGGCTCGGTCGCTCCGGAGAGGGTGAGGTCCCACAGGGTCGGGTGGCCCGCCAGCGGCTCCAGCTCGATGCGCGGCGCGGTGAGGTGCAGCTGTTCCAGCGGAACCGTGTGCGGCACGGACAGCTGCACGGATTCGACACCGCGCACTCGCAGCTCCCGCAGCAGGGGTAGCGACGCCAGTTCCGCGGCGTCGAACGAGTCACGGCCGTCGACCGTGAGCTCCTGCACGGCGATCGCACCGGGAAGCTCCGCGACCGATTCGGCCACGCCGCGCAGGGACGCCTGATGCCGCGGATGGTCGGTGATTTGGGCGTTGTAGTACTCCAGCACCGACTCGCCCGCGCGCAGCGACTCGACCGTCCGCCGCAGCACTGCGAGAACGGAGTCGTCCTGCCGGAAAGCGGCGTACCACCCGTCGGGTTCGAAAGTGATCACCTGCCCGGACACGCCGATCGGACCGGGATCGAGGTCGACGGCGGTCACACTGCGGTCGCTGATGCCGATAATCACCCACTTCGGGCTGCGTGAGATTCGGCGCACCACGCCGTGGGGCCAGGATTCGAACACGGTGCGATCGATGCGGGCGAACAGCGAGTCCTTCCAGGCCCCGGCGGTGCCGTGGCCGTACTCCAGGTCCGCCGTCTCGGTGTCGTCGTTCAGGTGGGCCGCGGCGACGGTAGCCAATGGCAGCAGCGCGGTGAACGCCAGCAGACCCCGGTCGTCGTGCTCATAGCCCACCACCCGATACAGCGCGCGCAGCTCCTCCGGCAGCCGCAAACCGATCCGCGCCTCGGCTGCGACAATCTCCGCTTCGGTGTTCCCGGCGCCCAGCTGCGGTGCGCCGTCCGTTTGCCGAGTGCGCAGCTCCACGTACTCGCGGACCAGGTCGGCCACTGTCGCGACCAACTCCGAGTCGGTGGGCCGGTCGTCAGGGGCGGCGTCGGTGAGCGGGACCGGAATAGCATGGCCGGGATAGCGGTAAGCGGGGTCGCGGATCACCTGTCGGACGGACTCCCATTCGAACACGTTGTAGTAATGCTGTGGCTCGCAGCGGTACTGGAACTCGTAGCTGTCGCCCAGCAGCCGCAGCCGCATCTGCGCCATGTCGTCCGGGCCCGCGCCCAGTTCAGCACGCACCGCCGCCGATATGACCGCGGTGTCCGGCCGCACCGGCGCCAGCGCGCCGACCAAGTCGCGAGCTCGCATGCCGCGGCCGCCCATACCGTTGTGCAGCTCCAATGTTCCCGCTGTCGCGCCGCTCGCCGCGAACTCTCGTGCCAGCTTCTCGACCTGTTCGATCAATTCAGTCATGTGGCTCACCCATTGCCGTATCGTGTCGTGGCCCACCCTAGCTACCCACACCGACAAAACCAGGACTCCTGGCGATGGGAACCCGAGTCGATGAACTCGCCCGGCGCGTCGTATACCGGGGTCCGGGGTATGGAGACAACCAACAGTGCCGAGGCGCCCTGCTCGCCTACGGCGTACCGAACGGCCGTCGTCCGCAGCACGACCACAGCACATGTTCCACGTCGTAGCCGTTCGGCAGCGAGCAACTCCGTCAGGAACGTCACGATGCGACTGGGCACGGCAGCACAGCCGTGCATGACCCACTCATCGGACGCGGAGCGCCCTTCCTTGCAGATCGTTCTCGGTCGAAAGATCTACTACCAGGGATCCGCGCTTTTCCGTTGCGCGTCAAGCTGTAAGCCAGCCGACCGGTCGACCTTCTTTGGAAGGGCTCATTGATTTCGGTGGAGATGATGTCGATCGTGGGAACTGCCAGCACGCCGCCATAGCCGATGACGTAGTAGCCTGCTCGCCGCAGCATTGCGACATCGGAGGGGACTATACGCATGACCGATTCCCAGCACGAACCTGGCGATAACCCGAACCCGGGCACCCCCGAACCCACACCGCCGCCATTCAATCGCCAGGACAGTCCCACTGCACGCGCAGACCTTGTGCACTTCGGTCGCGCTGCAGCGGGACCGGCTGCCGACTCGCCCTGGTACGGCCAACCCGGTCAGGGGTACCGGCCGCCACCGCCGTATCCGCCACCGCCGACCGGTAGCGGCAAAACGGGTCTGATCGTCGCCGGCGTTCTCGGGCTGGTGGTGGTGCTGGGTATCGGTGTGGCGCTCGGTATCTTCGTCGGCAGCGACGGTGGCAGTGCGTCCGCCGGTGGCTCGGCCACTGCCCGGCAGGGATCGGGGCCGGGGACCTATTCGATGAACGGGATCACCAATGCGTGCGACCTGGTCGACCCGACACCGTTGACCAAGTGGTCGTCCACGCCGAAAGGCGCTCCCGACCATCGGGAAACCCGGCCGTCCACCCACGACAGCGGCAGCCTGAAGTGCGATGTCGGCTACACCAGCTCGAGTACCGACGAATTTCCCATGAACAGAGCCGGAATGAGCGTCGAGGCCGAGTTCACCGACGGGACGGCTCCGCACTTCTACGACCATTGGAAACACGCCGACACCGTCACCGCCGAACCGGGGTCGGTCTCCGGCGAGGTCACCGGAATCGGCAGCCAGGGCTACTGGCATTCCGAAGTGACCGGCAATCTCGTCGCGCGAATGGCCTACGTCGTGTGTGTGCAGGACGGCAATGTCTCGGTGCGGGTAAAGATCGCCCTTACACGTGAGAAGGGTTCTCCTGCGGTGAGCTGGGACGAACTCGATTCGATCGCCAGGCCCCAAGCCCGCAGAGCGCTGGACGGTTTGAGGGAGACGTAGAGGCTGTGGACTCGAGCAAGCCGGTGCAGACGGTGCGGATGACTGCTCGACATCGGCAGGAATACGATCGGTTCGGAGTTTATGGTCGACGGGCGAGCCCCGTTGCAGAACCGGAGGGGCTACGGGGATGACCTGCTCTCAGCGCGGAACTGACGATCAGCCGACGCCAGCAAACACCGATCCCGCTGTGCGGCAACGCAATCCGCCGGTGGCCGGCTTGCGGGACCTCGACTCGGGCCCCTATACGTCAGTGCCTCCGCCTGCGTATGCTCCCGGTCAGCCTGTTATCGGGTACCGCCAACCTGGTCAGAGGTACGGGCCGCCACCGCCGTCGACCGGTAGCGGCAAAACGGGTCTGATCATCGCCGGCGTTCTCGGGTTGGTGGTAGTGCTGGGTATCGGTGTGGCGATCGGCATCCTCATCGGCGGCGGCCACAGTGGCGGCAATTCCGCCGCTGTCCCGGCCTCGTCCAGCGCCCCGGCCCCTTCCAGCGCGGCCCCTGCCATGACAACGTCGCGCCGGGAAGCCGCGCCGGGGATCTATTCGATGGGCACGATCACCGATGCCTGCGACCTTGTCGATTCCACGCCGTTGCACAGGTGGTCGTCGACGCCCAGGGAAGACCCTCAGCATCAGGAATTCCCGCCGAATACCTCCGACGGCGGCAACCTGTACTGCGCCATCCGCTATACCAGCCCCTCGACCGTCGACGACGACGCCACTGTCGACGAAGCCGGAATCAGCCTCCAGGTCCAGTTCACCGGCGCCGAGGCTGCCCCCGCCTACGACCGTTGGAAACAGACCGACACCGCCGCCACCGGAGCGAAGCCGGCCTCCGGCGAGGTCGCTGGAATCGGCGCCCAGGGCTACTGGCACACCGCGACCACCGACACCAGCAACGGAATGACCTACATTGTGGGCGTGCACGACAGCAATATCTCGGTGCGAGTAGAAGTCGCCGTCCTGCGCGCAAAAGGCGAACCCCCAGTGAATCGGGATGAGCTCGATACGATCGCCAAAAACCAAGCCCAGCAAGCTCTGAATGAACTGAAGAAGGAATAAGGGCCACCAGTCGTATTCGGGGCGATGCCCTCCGACCATGGTTGCCGAGATCTCCGTCGTGCCGGTCTGGGCGAGCGAAGCGGAATCGGTGTCAGCCCACTACGAGATGGAGGTATCGAGCGGACTGAACGTCCCACGCGTCGTCGTTCCACGTGGGTGTCGGTGGGTATCGGTAGCGTCGGGTGCTGTGGAAACTGGGGAACATATCCAAGAGCTCGCCGACCGCATTGTGCTGCTGCGCGACGCCTACTACCGGGGCACGCCGCTGGTCGCGGACGCCGAATACGACGCGATCGAGGACGAGCTACGTGGCCTGATCGAGACGCACCCCGATCTCACGCCCGATCCGAATCCGCTGGAGCAGGTCGGCGCGCCCGCAGTGCTGCACGCCCCGATCCGGCACTCGCGTCCAATGCTGTCACTCGAGAAGGCGACCAAGCCTGAGCAGGTCGCAGCGTTCTTCGACCGCTTCCCCGGCCAGCCGGTGGTGGTGATGCCGAAGCTCGACGGCTTGTCTCTGGCCTTGGTTTTCGAGGACGGGCGGCTGGTGCGTGCCGTGACGCGGGGTGATGGCACCACCGGTGACGACGTGACCGTGCTGGTCCGCGCGTTGGTCGATGGCGTCCCTGAGCGGATCGACGTCCCTGGGCGGGTGGAGGTGCGTGGCGAGGCGGTGATGCTGCGCTCGACCTTCCTCGCCTACAACACGGCGCATCCGGACAAGCCGCTGATCAATCCGCGCAACGCCGCGGCAGGCACGCTTCGGGCGAAGGACCCGGCCACGGTCTCCGAGCGCCGTCTGCAGTTCTTCGGCTTCGACTTGGATACCTCTGCTGGCGGCGCTGCGGTCGACTTGGCCCAAGGGCTGCGGGCACTGGGGGTGGCCTGTGCGGAGATGCGGCTTTGCGCCGGCGCCGAGCAGGCGCACGCGGCTATCACCGCGATCGAGCAAGGTCGCAACGAGCTGGACTACGACCTCGACGGTGCGGTGCTGCGGCTGGCCGACCGTGATGCCTACGCGGCGGCCGGAACTCGGTCCAACTCCCCACGTGGCGCGCTGGCGTTCAAGTTCGCCGCCGAGGAGAAGACCACGTTGCTAGCCGACGTGGTCTGGGACGTCGGCAAGACGGGCAAGATCGTCCCGGTCGCATGGCTGCGGCCGGTGTTCGTGGGCGGCACGACGGTCACGAAGGCGACGCTGGCCAACCAAGAGGTGATCCGCGCCCGCGACATCAAGGTCGGTGACACCGTGCTGGTGCGCCGCGCTGGCGATGTGATCCCGTTCGTGGCGGGTGTGCTCGACGCCTCCAAACGCACGGGTGAGGAGCGCGAGATCGTGCCGCCCACCGCCTGCCCCTCGTGCGAGCAGCCGGTGACCGAGCAGGGCAACAGCCGGGAGCTGTTCTGCACCAACGTCTCATGCCCCGCACAGACGGTGCGCAGGCTGATCCACTGGGCGTCGAGGGCGGCGGCGGACATCGACGCCATCGGGCAGGTGTGGATCGAACGCCTGGCCGAGGCGGGCATCCTGGAGCGCCCGTCGGACTTCTACACGCTGACAAAGGAGCGGCTGCTCGAGTTCGACCGCATCGGCGAGGTCTCGGCCGCGCGCATGATCGACTCGATCGATGCCAGCCGCCAGGTCGGCCTGCGCCGCGCGCTGATCGGCCTGGCGATCCCGATGGCCTCCGACGGCACCGCCGCTCGCCTTGCCCGGGCGGGATTCGGCTCCCTGGAAGAGGTCGCCGACGCGGGCGAGGAACGGCTCGTGGCGGTGGACGATATCGGACCGAAGGTCGCCGCCTCCCTGGTCGCGCACCTGGATCGCCTACGTCCGGAACTGGAACGGCTACGAGAGGCGGGCGTCTGCCTGGACGTGCGCGAGGAGGACCTTCCCCCGGTCATTGCGGCCGGGGCGCCTCTGGAAGGCAAGACGGTGGTGATCACCGGCGCTATCAGCGACCCGCGCTCCGGCGAGAAAATCGCCCGCCCGACGTTCCAACGACTGTGTGAGAAGGCGGGCGCGACGGCGGCGTCCTCGGTCTCGGCGAACACCGACCTGCTCATCACCGGAGCGGGGGTCGGTGAGAGCAAGCTGACCAAGGCGGAGAAGCTCGGCGTCGAGGTCGTCGACCAGGGCGAGATCTGGAACCTGCTGATCGCCGCCAAGGTCATCTAGACCCCGGCACGCCTTGCCTCACCGACCGGAACATGCCGAAATGACTCGTGGCCACGTGTTCTCGACCGCGGACCGTCTCGGCCATAAATCCTCACCGATCCGTATGGCCCGTTCCCAATTGATGAGACCACTCGGTATTAGAGTCCCGTTGGCCCCTGGTGAGGGCTGGAAGGGACACTGAGGGACATGGCAGGACGTAAGCGGCATTCCGCGGAGGACATCGTGCGGAAGCTGCGCCGTGCCGACGAGCTCGCCGCCGCTGGGCAGACGGGTGAGCAGATCGCTGCTGATCTGGGGGTGTCGGCGGCGACGTTGTACAACTGGCGCCGCCAGTACGGCGGTGTGGACACCGATGCCGCGAAGGAACTCAAGGAGCTGCGTGAGCAGAACGCGAGGTTGAAGCGGCTGCTGGCGGACGCGGAGTTGGAGAAGGACGCTCTGCGGGAGATCGCGAAGGGAAAATTTTAGGCCCGACCAGCAAGCGGCGGGCTGTTGACATGCTTAAACAGGTGATGGGCATGTCGGAACGGTTCGCGTGCAAGGTGGTTGGGCTGCATCGGTCCACGTATCGGCAGCTGCCGGCCGCGCAGACCCCCGCCGATCCCGACGCCGGGTTGCGGGTCTGGCTGCGTTCCTACGCCACGAAACATCAAGGGCACGGGTTCCGGCGCGCGTGGGCGGCGCTGCGGTTCGACGAGGGCTCGCAGGTGAACAAGAAGAGGGTGCACCGGCTCTGGCGGGAGGAAGGCTTGCAGGTGCGGGCGCACTCGCCACGCAAGCGCGCCGGATGCTCGTCGTCGCCTTTGGTTGATGCGGATGCGCCGAAGGTGGTGTGGGCGTTGGACTTTCAGTTCGACTCCACCACGGATGGGCGGGCGGTGAAGATCGCTTCGATGATCGACGAGCACACCCGTGAGTCGCTGCTTCACCTGGTGGAGCGCTCGATCACCGCCGAGCGGCTGGTGGCCGAGTTGCAGGAGGTGTTCACCGCGCGCGGTGGGCCACCGAAGGTGCTGCGTATGGACAACGGTCCTGAAATGATTTCCCATGCGCTGCAGCAGTTCTGCGCCGACCGGGTGGGTATTGTCTATATCCCGCCCGGCACGCCGTGGAACAACGGCCATATCGAATCGTTCAACCGGCGGTTACGCAGCGAGTGCCTCAACCGCAACCACTGGACGAGCCTGCTCGAGGCCCGCGTCGTGATCGGCGACTTCAAGGACGAACACAACCGACGGCATCGGCATTCGGCGCTGGGCTATCTAACCCCGGCCGAGTACGCTGCCCGCTGCAGCCGCACCCACCACCCCGTGGCCTGCAGCATCAACTGAATCTGGACGAAACAACCCGGACTCTATTACCGGGTGGTCCCGTCATCGGGGACCGGTCACGTACAGCCGACTATTGCGCGCCGAACTGGGCAAAGAACTCGAGGTTCACGCACTCATCGGCTAGTTGGAGACAGGATCGGTTCCCGGCCAGGATTCGGTCCAGGTGCCCGGCGGGATGCTCCCGATCATCGACTGCCCGTCGTCTCGTTTGGTGTGGCTCTCAATGGCGGGCGATGACCGTCATCATCGGGATGGATACGCACAAGCGTTCAGCCACCATCGAGATCATCGACCCAGCAAGCCACGTGCTGACCGACGTGTAGCGGCGGGTGGTGACCTTGCTGCCTGGCCAGCAGGATCCGCCTCGTGGAATCAGCCCGCGACTGTGTTGAGACCCACGCGAAGATGCCGCAGATCGGCGCCGCGACGTCCGTCATGCCGCTGGGCGAGCGGTCGCGCGCGAGCAGCGTCGGGCTCAGAGCATCCTGGATTAGCCGAGTGCATGCTGTCGTCGGAGCTGCGCGGTAACTCGGTTGGTGAAATCCCACTGATCGCTGGGGTAGAACGGCAGAATGTGGCTATGCGGACATTTGCCCGATTGTTGCAGGCTGCCGTCGCCGGGGCGCTGGTCGTGGCAGCTGGTCATGGCGTGGCGGCGGCCCCCGCCGCGAGCGACCCCAATATTCAGTTGCCCTGGCTGACTACTGAGCCGGATGGAGTGCAGGCGCCGGGAGCAGCGCTGGCAGACGGGATCACCGGCACGGTGCTGTGGTCGCGACAGCCGAACACCCCGGTCCCGATAGCCAGCATCGCGAAGGTGATGACGGCACTGGTCGTGATCAACGCCGGCGACCTCGACCGGACTATTACCGTGCCGCAAGAGATCATCGCCTACGGCACCAAGTACGACGGAAGCAACGCAGGCCTGGTCCCCGGCGAGGTGCTCACGGCGCGACAGCTCCTATACGCGATGATGCTGCCGTCCGGCTGCGACGCCGCCTATACCCTCGCCGAGGCCTATGGGCCCGGCCAAGACGGCTTCATCGCCACAATGAACGACACCGCGCGTGAAATGGGCCTGGCGGGAACATATTTCACCGACCCCAGCGGGCTGCCCGCCCCCACCGACCACTCCACCTACTCCACACCGGCGGACCTGGTGGCCCTCGGCCTGCGCGCGATGAGCCTGCCGGTGTTCCGCGACATCGTCAGGTCGCAGAGCTATCACCTGCCCGCCGGCCCAGGCAACCGCGATCATCTCTGGCAGACGACGAACTCGCTGCTGCGCGACTATCCCGGCACTATCGGCATCAAAACCGGATCCACCGATGCTGCGGGAACCTGCCTGCTGTTCGAGACGGTCAGGGCAGGAATACCACTGATCGGTGTGGTCCTGCACAGCTCACTCGACAGCGGCGCCGCCGCAAAGGACGACGCCGAGCGCATGTTGAACTGGGTCTACGACCCGATCCTCAGCGCGTTGCCGATCAGCTAGCGACGGATGCGGCAGGCCTCCTGCGGATCCTGGTGCGCACCATGCCAAAAAGTACGACGCCGGTTCATCGTTCGGCTCATGGCTGTTCGCCGAACGCAGGTTGATGGTCGACTGGACCGAAACGCGACCGTCAAACCCCTGAATCGGTGTACTTCCGGCCTTGTAATCGACCCGATCCGGTCGTGTGTTCCCACCGAAATGCGTTGCGGGACAATAATGTTCACACATTTTCCGCTCCGAAGGCAAGTAGCAGCTTGACGAGAAGGCGGCTTATGGGGCCGAGGCCAAGTGATGAGCGTAGGGTTCGGGATAGTCAGTAGCGCACCAGGTTTCGGATCACGGTCCGGACATGACGGTACGATGGCCGCTGTTAGACCAGACTCCCCGCCCATACGAATCCCGGGCGAACGCTCGAGCAGTCATCGATCGGGCGTTACGCCTCGAGTGAGGAAGTACCCATGAGCAAGAACACGCACCACAACCACGGTCGGTCCCGCCGCGCGCTGGCGCGCGTCGGGACCGCGGCCGCGCTCGCGCTGACACCAGCGACTGCCGTGGCGGTCCCTGTGCTCGCCGCCCCGCTGGTGCTCGAGCCCGCGGATCAGACCGAGACAGCGGGTCAGACCGAGACGGCGCCCAGCGATGTCGAGCCCATTCACCGCGGCGGGCGCGGCGGCCGCGGCGGCGGTAGTCACCACCTGTCGCATGGCCTGCCGTCCACCGGAAGCGCCTTCTGAGCCAGCCGCTTTTCCCCTGTGCGGCCGGGGTTTCGGAGCGTCCTGGTGGTGCGATGCAGCAGTCCGAACACGATATCGCTGTAACAACGTAGGACCTGGTGTCGGTGATGATGCCCTCGGCACCTCGATCGAGTTGGCGCGGCTGCGTAAGGGCGCGGTGACCAACGCGGCGGAACTGCCGCGGCGGTGGAAATCCTACGGAAACTCAACGCCACCGGCGCCCACAAGGTCCCCGACGGCGTGCCGTCGGGTTTGTTCCGGCCCGGCGGCACGGCCACCTCGACACCGCGCCCGGGACGCCGTCGCCTATCGGCGCTACTGCGAACTGTGCACGTTCCTGGCGTTGCGCGACGGGCTGCGCACCGGCGGGGGATGCAACACCAACCGGGTCGCCACAGAGATGAGCCGTGCCACCGACACGACCGGCAACGGTCGACCGCATCATCCGCCGAGCGGAATTCCTGGATTCCCGGTTCGTCGAAACAGCCCACGAGGGAACCGCTTTCGCGCAGACGGCATGACAAACACCCAGAGGCCGCAGTAGTACTGCAGCCCATCAGCGGTTCCCAGTATTGGACCGTAGCCAAATGTCATCACGAACAGAGTCGCAGCCGCTAACTGAGGGCACTTCGAAATGGCAGCTCCGAGCTACTGCGCTCCGCCACCATCGCCGTGGTGAGCCAGGTTCCCATCGAGCGGCTCTGGCCCGCCGTTCCTTGCTTTCGAACAATCACCGAAGTATGGTTACGGCTGCTCGAGGCGTACCGAGACACTGAACGAACCGCTGCCGCATAGAAGTCGGCAATGCGCTCCACGTGCGGTCGGTTGGCGTGCGCCCGTAATCGGCCATCGGGTAGCCCGATGGCCGCTATCGGAGAGGCCTGGGCGGTGAAGACGAACAGGCCGTGTCGGATAGTGGGCAGTGGCTCGGGTCCACAATTTCTTTAGAGCACCTCCACGCGTGGAACGCGGATGAAATGGCCCACGGCTTTTTCTGGAACTTGAATGAAAAATTGTGGTGAAGGCAAAATTCGTTGCAATGAGGGCGAAACGATACCGATCACAGCAATAGGCATGGCTCCGGCTGCATTTCCTCAGCGGCGACAAAGGAGTAAGCTCATTCCTTTCGGTGTCGATAGCATCGAATTGCCGCTGAGCAGGTGGTAGCAGGCGACGGCGACTAGATGCTATGGCGACCGAACGCCCCGCGCCGGGTGATTGTCTACTGAACAATGCAACCGAGGAGCAGCATCATGACAGTGGTCCAGAACTTCATCGACGGCAAGCTCGTCGACTCGGTCGGCGGTGCGACGATGGCGCTCGTCGACCCCACCACTGGCGATCAGTACGGCACCGCCCCGGCGTCCGACGAACAGGATATCGGCAACGCGTACGCAGCGGCGGCCAGGGCGTTCTGCGACTGGAAACGCACGACGCCGTCGCACCGCCAGAAGGCGCTACTCGATTTCGCCGACGAGTTGGAGAATGTCGCCGACGCGCTTGTCGAGGCCGAGGGCCGCAACACCGGCAAGCCGAACCACGTCACCTTGGCCGCAGAGATCCCGCAGATGCTGGACCAGACCCGGTTCTTCGCGGGGGCGGCGCGGATTCTCGAGGGCAAGTCGGCCTGCGAGTACCTTGCGGGCCATACATCGTGGATCCGCCGGGAGCCGGTCGGCGTCATCGGGCAGGTGACACCGTGGAATTACCCGATGATGATGGCAATCTGGAAGTTTGTTCCCGCGATCGCGGCGGGCAACACCGTGGTGATCAAGCCCAGCGACACCACCCCGGTGACGACGGTGATGCTGGCCGAACTGGCCTCCAAGCACCTGCCGCCAGGCGTGCTCAACGTGGTCACCGGTGACCAGGTGACCGGCGCTGCGGTGGTGGCGCATCCGACCCCGAAGATGGTGTCGATCACGGGTTCGGTGGCCGCGGGCCGTGCTGTCGCGGAGTCGGCTGGAGGCCGCCTGAAGCGCACGCATCTGGAGTTGGGCGGCAAGGCGCCGGTGATCGTGTTCCCCGACGCCGATATTGGTGCTGCCGCCGAGGGTATCGCGGCCTCGGGCTATTTCAACGCCGGGCAGGATTGCACGGCGGCCACCCGGGTGCTCGGTCACGCGTCGGTGGCCGATGATTTGACCGCGGCGCTGGCCGAGCAGGCCAGCAGTGCAACAACGACGTTCGGCAAAGCCGCCGATGACGAGGACGCCTGGGTGCCACCGGTCAACAACGCCAATCAACTACGGCGGGTGCTTGCCTTCCTCGACGAGGTGCCCGATCACGCCTCCGTCGTGGTGGGCGGGCACCGGCAGGGCGATCACGGGTATTACGTCGAGCCGACGGTCATCGGCGGGCTGCGCCAGGTTGACCGGCTGAGCCAGAACGAGATCTTCGGCCCGGTGATCACCGTGCAATCGTTCATCGACGAAGACGAGGCGATCCGATGGGCCAACGGCGTCGAGTACGGGCTGGCGTCCTCGTTGTGGACCAAGGACGTGTCGAGGGCGCTTCGCGTGTCGGCCGCGCTCGACTTCGGCTGCGTGTGGATCAACACCCACACCGCGCTGATCGCCGAGATGCCGCACGGCGGGTTCAAGTCGTCCGGGCACGGCAAGGACCTGTCGATGTACGGGCTGGAGGACTACACCCGCGTCAAGCATGTGATGGCGAAGATCGACTAACTGACGCTCTGGTGGCGGAGCCGTCGGTTCAAGCAGATAGCGCTGCAAACGTCCGGAAGATCGCCGGTCGGACCTCGAATCTCATACGCCCACGGTTGAATACGCCATCGCAGTCGACACACACGAGTCACCCATCGTCGATGGAGATACATCGGTCCCGGTTACGAGGAGGTGCATATGACCTTCACTGCTACAAAAGATCTGCTGGTGGCGTTCCGTCCTCGAAGGTGGTGGTGCACGCCGATTCCAGCTACCGACAGATGAGTTGTTCGCGGGACTCGCGCGCACGTCGTCGAGACCGAAACATGAGTCCGTCATCGAAGCTACTGATTCGTCCCAGGAGTCGGTTTCGAGTCCGCGTTCGATGCAGCCGCAGCGCCACTCCCAGCCTCGACTGTCCGATCCATTTCGGCCCTCTCCCGGGGTACTTATCGACCACATTCACATTCGAGGGAGCATTTAATGACCGACTCCAGCCCCCCAGCATTGGGGTCGACGCATCGCAGCCGCTGGTTGGCAGGTTCGCCAGCTCCGGTCGGTACTGATACTCGGTGTGGTGGAACAACCCGAACACGATGTCGGAGTTTATGTGGACAAATCAAGGCGTTCCTCCACCAATGTGTCGTCGGGATTGTCCAGCGGTTGTTCGAGGTCGGTCAGCAGCTTCTCGATCCGGTTGGCGGTGCAGTTGTGCCGCTCGACCTCGCGGTCCCAACCCCTGGCGACGGCATTGGTGGCCAGGGTCTGTTCGACTCGCCGTCGAGCGCGTAGCCGTGGTGCGTAGTCAGGAGTTGTGACGAACTTCGCGCAGGTCAGGTAGAGATCGCATTCGCATGGGCCTTCCTGCGGCAACCGCAAACAGTGGCCGAGTTCGAGTTCGGTCTTGAAGAAGTTCGTCTTCAGCCAGTTCACGGCTTCCTCTGGCAGGGCACCGGATTTCAGTTCCTCGGCGGCTGGGCCGGCGATGGTCGCACCGGGTCCGAGGACCGCCTTGTAGTCCCGAAGGACTTCCTGGTCACTGATCTGGGTGTAGACCAGCGCCATGCTCACGCTGGAATGACCGAGCACCTTCATGATCGTGTGCAGCCTGGCACCACGCTCGGCGAGTTGGGTGCCGACTGTGTGCCGAAATCGATGGGCAGTGATAGTGCCGCGGCCCTGCCCGCCGCGTCCGCCCGGCGCCATCAGCCCAACGGCCTTGCATGCCTGCTGGATTGGGGTGTCGAACAGGTAGAAGGTCGACAGCAGCTTGCCGTGCTGCATGAACAGATATCGCACCGGTTGGCCGGTCAGTTCGTCGGTGAACGGCCGTTCGGGCGCGTTCTTGCGCAACTCGATGACCGTTTCCAGCGCTGTGACGGCGTCGTTGTGCAGCGGGACGACGCGCTCCTTGTAGGTCTTACGAGCCGGCAGCCGCAGGCGGCCGGTGCCGTCGGCATAGCGGTCGAAGCAGTCGATCTGCAATCGGCGGATCTCGTCTCGTCGTGCGCCGGACCATCGGGCAACCAACAGCGCAGCGCGTTGGAACGGGCAGGCGAGTTCGCTGATCACCGGCATCAGCTGGACGAGTTCCTCCTCGCGGATGAACCGGGGAATCCTGATCGGATTCTTCGGGAAATCACCAGCCCCCAGCAGACTTCGGCCTGGGACGTCGTTCCATTCCCAAGCGGCGGTGTCGCGGAAGAACTGGGACAATCCCGAGCCCCGCTGGATGCGGGAGTTAACCCCGAGGGGCTTGTGTGTCTTGCCGGTGGGCTCCTCGGCGATATGCCCCAACCAGCCCAGACAATGGTCACGGGTCACGTCGGCCCATGAGACGACGTCCGGGTGGTGCTCGCCGAGCCATTCGCCGAAGCGGCGGATGGCCAGTTCCAGCTTGTCGACTGTGGATGGTCGATCGGTGAGTCGCCGTGCGGCCAACCATTTTTCGGCGACGACCTGCATTCGTGGTGGCAGCTCCAGTGGTGGCTTCCACGACGGCATCCTTTTGCGGGGTTCGGTGGCGACCTGGCCGCGGTGGAACAGCACGACGTGCAGTTGGTGCAGGTGATCCACTGTTTGGAGGCGTTGTCGCGGTAGCGCTCTGGCGATGGGTAGAAATACCGCAGGTCCTCGCGCTCGCTGAATCGCCGGACCGCGTCGAGGAGCTCCGCGATGTGCTGCTCCACGATTAGTGAAGCGTCGAAAATCCCTGTGTGCATTGCGATTCGGCTCACGGTCCAGTGCATCGCCTGTCGAGAGGATTCACGGTCGAAGCCCAGCGCGACGGCTTCCTCTACGAGGGCATCGGTTCCCATGTCGATGCCAATCTTGGCGGCGGGGTCGATGACGCGCAGCTGCCCGGCGCCGAGCGTCCAGGCGTAATCGAAGACGGCGTAGCCGTGGAAAGCGAGGAACAGCAGATACGGGCGTGCCCGGAAAGACAGCGGGTAGGAGGGGTTCTTTTGCGATTCTCCTGGCAGTCTGCCGACCCGCTCCACCAGGGGCGCGGCGTACCAGTCGCTCAGCATCGGATAGCGCTCCATGAATTCCCGGTAGTAGCGCAGCTTGTCGTTGCGGTAGGAGGGAACGATGTTCTGGGATCGGACGTATTCGACGTACTCGGTGCGCGGGCAATGCCGACCTGTGCGCCGACCGGACTGTGTTGCGGTGGAAGCGATGAGAGCTGCGGCGGAAACGTGCCCGGCCCTCACCGGACATCCCCCGTCGAGCCGCCGAGATTTCCGAGGGCACGGTTGTATTCGGCGACCACGGCCGGATCGGACACGCGGGTGTAGATCCGTGTCGACTCCGCACTGGCATGACCAAGTCGCTTTTGTAGCGTGAGCTCTCACATTCCGCCGTCCCACATGCGGGTCGCGTGCGTATGGCGGCAGGCATGCGGCGTCACCCATGGCTCGCGGATCCCTGCGCGGGTGCAGGCCCGTGCGAACATTCGAACCAGCCCGTCGTAGGACAGGGCTTCCAGCCGCCGCAGTCCACGACCGCCGATGAGGAAAACGATCGGCGAGTCTGCGTCAGTTGGACGGTCGTTCATAACGTAGGTGCTGAGAGCGGCCAGAGCTTCGGGCTCGTGCAGGTCGACGACCCGCTCGGTGCGGGATTTCGAGCGAGCTCCCTTCGGGTGGTCGTCGCGGTGGCGAACCACCACTCGTCGGCGACCGTAGGCGATGTCCTCCAGGTGCAGCCCAAGCACCTCGCCAGGCCTCGGGCCGCCCTGCAGCATCAGAAGTACGATCGCGCGATCCCGGCTGCTGTGCAGCTGTTTCAGCAGGGCGGCAACCCTCTCGTCGTCCATCGGGCGTGGCACGCGCTGAACGGTTTTCACCCTCACGGCACGGCGAATCGGGCGCTGGCGGCTGGCTCGGCCCATGAACGGCCTGTGTCGCTCCGACACCCGTGCCAGCGCCGGATCAGGCCGCTTCTCAATGGGATTCGTACGGTCGAGCAGGCCCGCCAGGATCGTGTACTCGTAGAACGACGACACGGCCGCCAAGATTCTGTTCACCGTGGTGGCGGCCATTTGGTCGCTGGCCCCTCGCTGTCGATCATCGCAACCGTGAGTGTCATCCGCTGGCGAGGCCGCCGCGAGGGCACCGACCGCAGATACTCCAGCAGCGGAATGGCGTTTTTGGGCCCGAACTGTTCCCAGCTCAGGCCATGTTCAGCGAAGAATCGCCATAGGTGGCGTAGGTCGTAGGCATAGGAGACCAGCGTGTTGGGTGAGCAGTCCCGTACCGCGAGGAAGCGCAGGAATCCTGAGACGACCTCGATTGGCTCGCCACCGTCGTCGAGCAGCTCGACTCGGTGAGATCCGTTGTCCTGCTGATGTCGTACCCGCACAACCACCTCCGTACCTGCCCCGGCCGACTGCCGGTCCGCCCGGTAGTTCGTAGCCGTGGGATGCGAGGTGTCCAGGTAACTACATAGTAGCCGGTTTCGGTGATGATCGCCTCGGGCACCTTCCCGCCGAGCATCACGTCAAGGGTTTCCGGTTCCGGCTGCGGGCGCTGCTGGTATCGCAGGACGGAGCGCCGGGCCGCCCGAAGTTTCAACCCCATTGCCGCCCAACTGTGTCGCAGCAGTGATGCAGGTCACAACAATGAGTTGTCACGTTCGGACGGGTTGTCTTGTCCCATAGCCGACCACGCAGAACGAGCCCTATGGAGCAAGCGATGAACACCGACACCACCACCCGAGAAATCGTCGTCCTCGGTGCCGGCTACACCGGCATGCTGGCCGCCATCCGGCTTGAGGTTCACCCCGGGTAGTGGACACCGAGTTAGCAGGATCGATGGTTCTGCTGGTAGGGATGTCCGTTATGCCTCCTCGTAAGCGTCGGTCGTTCTCGGCCGAGTACAAGGTCGAGGCTGCTCATCGGGTGATCGATTCCGGTCGCTC
>NZ_JBFRFQ010000045.1:0-55946 GCF_052114905.1 Nocardia sp. 2TAF39 | reverse complement strand
ACATCATCCACCACATCAGCAGGGAAAACCCTGGTCAACAACCCCACCGACACCAAATCCGACAGCCGACGATCCGACTCCGGCTTCACCCATCCACCACGAGGCACACCGACACAATACCGCCCCAGCCATTAACTGAACGGTATTGGCCTTAGGCGTAAAGCGCGGAGGACCGGACGTCAGGATGACCAAGGGCCCCGCCCTGCAGGCGGAATGCCCGTATCCGCTGGTTCGCTCGTCGAGAAGACTGAAAGCATGACCGTCAACGACGATGACCCCGCCGTATCGGTACCTGATCGCCGGACGGTAGCGGCAGCGATCCGGCTGGCCGCCCGTGCACCGTCAGTGCACAACACCCAGCCGTGGCGGTGGGTGCTGGACGGCATCTGCCTGCACCTGCACACCGATGCCGACCGGCTGCTGCCTTCGGCCGACCCCCTCGGCCGCCAGCTGGTGATCAGCTGCGGCACGATATTGCACCACGTGCGTACCATTTTCGCAGACCGGGGCTGGCACACCGATACGGTGCGCCAGCCCGACCCGCAACGGCCCGATCATCTGGCGACAATCGAGTTCCGGCAATGGCCGGACCCGCCCGCCGGTGTCCACACTCGCGCGCTCGCGATTGATCAGCGGCGTACCGATCGGCTGCCGCTGGCCGAACCGGAGGGCTTCGCTGACATCCTGCCCAGAATGCGGATGCTCACCTCACCGCACGAGGTGGAACTCAGCGTTCTCGACGAGAGCGCCCGGCCACGGCTTGCCGCCGCATCACAGCAAGCCGGTGCTCTGCGCCGCGACGACATGTTTTATCAGACCGAATTGAATTGGTGGGCTGGGCATTCCGAGGTTTCGGAGGGGGTGCCGCCGTCTGCGCTGGTGTCGGATGCGGAGTTCGCGCGAGTCGGTGTCGGACGCGTCTTCCCCTCCGCCCCGCATTCGATGCGCCGCGCGCAGCTCGACGACCATGCGCGACTGGTGGTACTCAGCACCGACGCCGACTCGGTGACGTATTGGCTGCATACCGGCGAGGCCTTGTCGGCGGTGCTGCTGGAGTGCACCGCAGCCGGCCTGGCGACCTGTGCGCTGACCCATATCACCGAACTTTCGGCAGGTCGGGAACTGCTCACGAACCTGATCCCCCACCCAGGTACGCCGCAGGTGCTGATTCGCGTCGGGACGGCCCCCGATGACGGCGACCTGGTCCCGCCCACACCCCGCCGCCCGCTCACGGACATCTTCAGCGTCCTCGAGCCACACTGACGATGGTGTGGATTGCAGTCGCGGTGAGCCAGTGATCGGGCATGTGCAGGGGCGGGCGGGTTCTGCTCAGTATCGGGCGTCGCGACGGCGGAATCCGCCGAAGCCTGCCGCCGGCCCGGCGACGGCTATCGCGGTGATCACGAGGATCAGTGCGGTGGTGACGGTGTGCAGTGGCTCGTTTCTGTATGTCACTCTGCCGAATGGTCTGGTGAGGCCGTTGGTCCCCGTTCCACGGGCACGACGGCTCTGACCAGCATGGGCGGTCTTGCGCGAGGCTGAGGGTATGGAATCGAACGCACCTCGCATCCTTGTCATCTACGCCACCGCACAAGGGTCGACGCGCGATATCGCGGAGTTCGTCGCCGCCTGCCTCGCCGAACGGGGCGCGGCCATAGAACTGAGCGATGTCGAGCACGCGCCCGACCTGGCCCGCTTCGACGCGATCGTACTGGGCAGCGCCGTGCACGAGATAAACCTCCTGCCCCAGGCGGCGACATACATCCGGGTGCACCGTGACGAGCTGTACCGACGAGACCTCTGGATCTTCAGCGTCGGCCTCGGCCCGTCCCTGCGCGGGCCGATCGGCCAATGCATCGGACGGATCGCGTTGAAAGACATTGCCACCTTGTGCGAGTTGGTCTACCCGTGGGAGTACCGCGCATTCGCCGGGCATTGCGAGAGAGTTGGTGTCTCGTTGAAAGCGCGGATGCTGTATCGACTGATGGGCTGCGGGCGCCACGGTGATCTACGCGACTGGGCAGCGATCCGCGCATGGTCGGCGAGCATTGCCCAAGGGCTCGGTCTGCCGCGGGCCACAGTCGACTACGGTTCAGCCCTGGCGGGGGGCTGAACCGTGTCCCACCATGACGATCCACTCGCGCCTGCGGTTCACACCGCACGGGAGTGGCTGCGCACCATAGGTGACAAGCTGGGGACCGACGACCAAGCCTTCGTGCACCGGGCGGTCCGTGCGTGGCTGCACGCGGTCCGTGACCAGGTCGAGGTTGCCACCGCGGCCCACTTGGCCGCACAGCTTCCCGAATTGCTGCGCGGGGCATTCTACGAAGGCTGGGTGCCTGCCCACGTGCCCGCCCACCACGATCGTGCAGCCTTCGTAGGCCGATTCGCCGACGAGGCGGGCGTGTCGGAGGAAGAGGCGGTCGCACTCGCCGGTGCTGTGACCGAAGCGCTCGGTGGCCTGTTCTCCCCCGGGCAGCTGGACGGCGTCTTCGCTGTGTTGCCCGCTCGGCTGCGCTCTCTGCTGTCCGGCGTCGAACCGGACGGCGCGCTCCGTGGCGCCACGGCGGATCGATGAGCCCGAACCGGGCATGGGCGTCCGGCTACCTGATGCGAATAGGGGCCGCTGCCCGAGGGAGCTCCTGACGGCCCGGCTTCGGGGCATCGGCGAGTTCCATGCCTTGGATGTGACGGCCCGAGATCGCGAAGTCTATGCCGGCCGCGGTCGTGTCATGGACCGACGCGGTCGTGAGGTCTCCAACCGCTCGCTTGATCAGACGGTAGTTGAGGGAGGCGCGCGCCTGGCTATCGGCGCAGAATGGTCATGACAGCGATCGGCGGAGAGCTACCGGCCCTGTCGAGGGGCTTCGGTCGCGGTCGAAGTCCGGCGTGCCCCACCGCGGAGCTCGATAGTTCGGGATTGTTGGCTGAGGGAGAGGTGTACCCATGGTCACGGTGTTCTTGGTCGACGACCATGAGATCGTCCGGCGCGGGGTCGGTGATCTCATCGGTGTGGAGCCGGACCTCGAGGTGATAGGTGAGGCGAGCAATTACTCGCAGGCACTGGCCCGGATTCCCGCGTTGCAACCCGACGTTGTGGTCCTCGATGTGCGGCTACCCGACGGCAACGGTATCGAACTGTGCCGCGAGCTGCTCTCGGCGAACACCGATCTGCGCTGTCTCATTCTGACCTCGTTCACCGACGAGCAGGCGATGCTCAACGCCATCCTGGCCGGGGCCAGCGGATATGTCGTCAAGGACATCAAAAGCCTGGAACTCATCGACGCCATCCGTGAGGTCGGGGCGGGTAAATCGCTGCTCGACAATCGCGCCGCGGCCGCGCTCATGGTCAAGCTCCGCTCCGAGGCCGAGGAAAAGAGCGGGCCGCTGGCCAGCCTCACCGACCAGGAGCGAACGCTGCTCGCCTTGCTCGGTGAAGGGCTGACCAACCGGCAGATCGCCGGCCGGATGTATTTGGCAGAGAAGACGGTCAAGAACTATGTGTCGCGATTGCTGACCAAGCTCGGGGTAGAACGACGTACCCAGGCGGCGGTGCTGGCCTCGAAGCTCCAACCAAGCAGATCGGACTAGCATCGCCTGCCCGGGTTTCGAGTGCTCAGCGGTCCGATCCAGGCATTGATCGTGGAAGAATGCCGGATATGGAACGACAGCCGTCCGGGACACACCCGAATGGTGGGACTTCGGTGACCGAAACGCTGTCCCAGCTGCGGCTGCGGGAGCTGCTGACCGAAGTTCAGGAGCGGATCGCGCTGATCGTCGATGTGCGCGATCGGATGGACCGGCTCGTCGAGGCGATGCTGGTGATCACCGCTGGGCTGGACCTCGACAACACGCTGCGCACGATCGTGCACGCCGCCATCGAGCTTGTCGACGCCGGGTACGGTGCGCTCGGGGTCCGGGAGACCGACAAGACGAGCAGCCAACTCGCCGAGTTCGTGTACGAGGGTATCGATGACCGGACTCGCGTGTTGATCGGTGATCTGCCGCGCGGCCACGGAGTGCTCGGCCTGCTCATCCAACAGCCGAAAACTTTTCGGCTGGTGAATCTTTCGGACCATCCGTCCTCGATCGGGTTCCCGGAGCATCATCCACCGATGCACACGTTCCTCGGTGTGCCGGTGCAGGTGCGCGGCGAGGTCTTCGGCAATCTCTATCTCACCGAGAAGGCGGGCGGGCAGGAGTTCACCGAAGATGATGAGGTTGTGGTGCAGGCACTCGCGGCGGCCGCGGGTATCGCCATCGAGAATGCCCGTCTCTACGAGCAGTCCCGCTTGCGGCAGCAGTGGCTGGCGGCGACCTGGGATGTGGCGACCGAGCTGCTGGAGGGCGGCGAGCCGGGCGAGGTGCTTGATCTTGTCGCCGAGCGAGCGCTGGCGCTCACCGAGTCTGCATACACGTTCCTCGCTTTGCCCGAGGACACGGACATCCCTCACGATGAGGTGGCGGAGCTGGTCGTGGTCGCCGCTGCGGGAAGCGGCCGCGAGGAACTCATTGGGCGGCGGATACCTCTCGAACAATCTCGTGCCGGCGAAGCCTTCCGGGAGGGGCGCATGATCGCGGTCGACAAGCGGTCCTACTTCCGGCTCTTCGGCTCGACGACCCAGTTGGGTCCAGCGCTGATCCTTCCGTTGCGGGCCGGACGTTCCGTTCTCGGTGTGCTCGCTACGATTCGGCCCGCCGACGCTACGCTTCTCGACGCCCCCGCCGTGTCGATGATGGCCGCAATCGCCGACCAGGCCGCATTGGCGCTGCGACTGGTCGACACTCAGCGTCGGATGCGGGAACTCGATGTGCTGTCCGACCGTGACCGCATCGCCCGAGGCCTGCACGACGACGTCATCCAGCGACTGTTCGCGGTCGGGTTGTCTCTCCAGGGAACGGTGCAGCGGGCGCGGGCGCCGGAGATCAAGTCTCGGCTGATGGAAGCCGTCGACGACGTTCAGGCGATCGTGCAGGACATCCGCCATTCGATCTTCGATCTGCAGAGCAACACGACAGCGGATTCTTCGAAGTACCGCAAACATGTGCACGGCATCATCGTCGACATGACTGCCGAGAGTGGACTGCGCACCACGGTGCGATTGGCTGGGCCTGTCACCGTACTGGCGCCCCCACTGTCCGACGATGTGGAGGCCGTCCTCCGAGAGGCGGTCAGCAACGTGGTGCGGCACGCTTCGGCAACCACCGTTTCGGTTGAATTGCGGGTGGGCGATGACGTCACTGTCGAGGTGACCGACGATGGGATCGGTCTATGCGACGACATCACCCGCCGCAGCGGGTTGGCGAATCTGGCGACGCGAGCTGAGCAGGCGGGTGGTTGTTTCAGTATCGAGAGCCGTCCGTCCGGCGGCACCGTCCTGCGCTGGTCGGCGCCGCTCCCCTAGCCCGCCGGGGCTGGCGGTTCATGACTGAGGACCGGTGCCGGGCCATGGCGAATCCATGACCTACGGGCGGACTGGCGATGTCGTGGATGACCGCGAGTGGATGACCACGACCGGGCAGTGCGCGTGCCGGGTCACTGCGGCGCTGACCGATCCGAGCGGGCTGCGGTGGAAGGCGCTGAGGCCCCGGCTGCTGCCGACCACCAGCATCTTCACCTGTTCCGACCGGGCGATCAGTGTGGGAACGGGGAGGTCGAACGACACCTCGGTGGTGAGCTCGAGTTCTACACCCGGCACGGCGGCTCGCGCGATCCTGCTGGCTTCGGTGACGATCCGGTCGCCGTCGCGGCGCTTGCACTCGATGTCCGACTCGCTCAGTGCCATGGCGGGACCGAAACCACCGGGCAGCGCCATCGAGGTGAGAATGTGCAGTTTCCTGCGGTGCAGGGCGGCCTCGACCGCCGCCCAGGCCACCGCTTGATACGAGCTGGCGGAGCCGTCGACAGCCGCGATCATTTGCGGGACGGACTGCGAGGCGGCGGAGTCGGCCATGGGCTTACCTATCGTCGTCATCAGGTTCGCTATCGAGCATTCCCGCCGGGGCTCGTGCGTGGCAGGGACGAAAGTCCTTCGCTGGGCGGCCACCGGTCCTCGGTTGCCCACTGCACGCACCGCGACGTCGGCTCGGCGTCATCGACTGGCGAGGGTTCCCCGGCGGAGGACACTGTTACCGTCGCCGAGGCGGTAGGCCTGGTTCGGCTGTCGGGCGATAGCGAACATCCCGCGCTGTCGCTGATCGAGCGGGAAGCCAGGTCCAGCTTGGCATCGGTTATCGGAATATTCGAAAAGCGCTCATTCGCAACGGAAGGCGCTGCTCATTGGGCGGTGGTTTCCCCGGCGTCGAATGGGTCCAACAGTTCGTCGACTGTCCGTCGTGGCGCTGCCGGTAGTGGCGGGGTGTCGTCGGGCAGCCAGCCGATTCTGATGATGGCTTGTGGGAAGGTGGCGTCGTCGAGCACGCCGAGTCGGATCTTCTTGCGCAGTCCGGGGATCTCCAGCGGCTCGGTCAGCAGGCAGGTGGCCAATCCGACATTCGTGGCGGTCAAGAGGACCGCGCTCACCGCTTCGCCCGCGCGCAGTCGCGACAGCTGGTCGTCGGCTGCGGTACCGAGCACCAGCAGTTCGGCGTAGTCGGGTTCGGGGGTGGAATCGGTCAGCCGTGGCGTGGTGAAGATCCGGCTCGGAATCTCATGGCCGGTGCGGGGTGGTGGGGTGTTGCGTGCCGGTACACCGTCAGTGGTGTCGTGCCTGCCGCTCCATACCGCTAGCTCGAGTTGATAGTCCGGGTCTCCGGAGTGTTGTCGTGCTGCCGCGTTCATTGCCTCGACCAGCCGGTCGCGCGATTCGTATGCGGCCTGGCGGATGACGCCGCCGAACTCCGCGGCGCGTTCGGTGACCAGCCCGAGATAGCCCGGCGGTAGGGGCCGGGAGCTGTAGTTCCTGCGGTCGGTTCGTCTGTTGGTGATGGCGGCGCCCAGCGCGATGTCGGTCATGGTCGGCCGATTCCGGACGAGTTCGATCGAAGCCAGGTGATTCTGGTCGGCGGGGTTCGGCAGTCGGTGCACCACAGCAGACCATCCCATGGCTGCGAGCGCGATCCGTAAGTGGTGCAATGCTGCCCCGCAGCTCAGTACGAGGTCACGCTGATCGGGATCGGTCGAGGGCAGCGCTCGTGTAGGGTCGAGATAGATGTGCATCCCCCGCTCGCCGATGCGGAACCGCCACGGCTGAGTGTTGTGTGCCGACGGTGCCCGCACCGCGAGCGCGAGCGCCGCCTTCATGGTGTGATCATCGGGCAGTCGGTGATCCATGTCTGTCGTCCATCCCTCCTTCGTCGCCTCTGGTACTCACGCTGCCACCGGCGACGCGTCGTCGGTAAGAGCAGGATGTCCCCTCCTGATGGGACGGACTTCCACTGCGGTGGCCGTCTTCTGGGGGCTTCGGCAGGGCATGAAGAGTCTCGAGCTCATCGGTGCTGTCCGCGATGTCGGCGTAGGCAGATCGCTGCTCGACAATCGCGCGGGTGCCGCGCTGATGGCGAAGCTGCGGGCGGAAGCGGAGGAATCAGTCCAGCAAATCGCTAGCACAGACGGGCTGACGTGCCTCCGGGGGCATGAGAGAATTCCGAACATGGAACGCCAGCGGTCCGAGGCCGGTTCCAGTGACTGGACGCCGGTCACCGAGACCCTGTCTCAGCTGCGGCTCCGGGAGTTGCTCCTCGAGGTTCAGGACCGGATCGCGCAGATTGTCGGCGTCCGTGATCAGATGGACCGGCTCATCGAGGCCATGCTCCTCATCACCGCTGGACTGGATCTCGGCAACACGCTGCGCTCCATCGTGCACGCCGCCATCGAGTTGGTCGATGCACGCTACGGCGCCCTCGGTGTCCGTGCGACCGAAACGACCACCAACCAGCTCGCCGAGTTCGTTCACGAGGGCATCGATGACCACACCCGGATGCTGATCGGTGACTTGCCTCGTGGCCACGGAGTCCTCGGCCTGCTGTTCGATCAACCGAAACCCATTCGGCTGAAAAATCTTTCGGCTCATCCGTCCTCGGTCGGCTTTCCTGCGCATCATCCGCCGATGGGCACCTTTCTCGGCGTTCCGGTGAAGGTCCGCGATGATGTGTTCGGCAATCTCTACCTCACCGAGAAGGTGGGAGGCCAGGAGTTCACCGAGGACGATGAGGTCGTCGTCCAGGCTCTCGCGGCGGCGGCGGGGATCGCGATCGAGAACGCTCGGTTCTACGAGCAGTCCCGGATCCGCCAGCAGTGGTTGGAAGCGATTCGTGACGTGTCCACCGAGCTGCTCGCCGGTGGCGAACCCGGCGAAGTGCTCGACCTGATCGCCCAGCGCGCGTTGACGCTTACCGACTCTGCGTGCACGTTCCTCGCCCTGCCCGACGACCCTGATATCCCCCATGAAGAAGTGACCGAATTGGCGGTGGTCGCGGCTGCGGGTATTGAAGCCGATGTGCTGATCGGTCGGCGGATCCCGATCAGCGAATCTCATTCCGGCGTGGTGTTCCGGGAAGGGCATGCCATGGCCGTCGACCGGTTGCTGCACAATGTGCTGTTCGACTCTGCGGCGCCACTCGGCCCGGTGCTGGTCCTACCGTTACGAGCCGCGAATACCACGATCGGTGTACTCACCACTCTGCGGCCCGCCGGTGCGCCGGGCTTGGACGCTGCGGCGCAGTCGATGATGGTGGCGTTCTCCCATCAAGCCGCGCTCGCGTTGCACCTGGCGGACACGCAACGGCGGATGCGGGAGCTGGACGTGCTGTCCGATCGTGACCGGATCGCCCGCGATCTGCACGATCACGTCATGCAGCGACTGTTCGCGGTAGGCCTGTCGCTGCAGGGCACTTTGCAACGGGCCCGTGCGCCCGAAGTCAAGGCCCGGCTCACCGAAACCATCGACGACCTGCAGGCCATCTTGCAGCATATCCGCCACTCGATCTTCGACCTGCAGAGCAGCACCAGCGCCACCGAGACCCCCGCGTTCCGTAAACGACTGCATGACATTGTCGCCGAGACGACCGCCGACAGCGGCTTGCGTACCACGGTGCACCTGGCCGGTCCTGTTTCCGTGCTGGCGCCGCTGTTGTCCGAGGATGTCGCGGCGGTGGTGCGCGAGGGGGCGAGCAACGCGGTCCGGCATGCTGCCGCGACTTCGGTTTCGGTCAGCCTCACAGTGGGTGACGACATCACCGTCGAGGTGGCCGACGACGGAACCGGTGTTCCCGACGACCTCACGTGGCGCAGCGGGCTGGCCGACTTGGCCGCTCGCGCCGAGCGCGCGGGCGGCGGTTTCGGCATCGGGAGCAGTCCCACCGGGGGAACTGTGCTGCGCTGGGCTGCACCGTTGCCGTAGCGGTAGCGCACGTGGCTGGTCCTGAACCGTATGAGCGGTTGTGGGCAGGGCGGGTGGAGGTGGTGTTTTACAGTCCAGTAGTTGGTAGGTGGCTCTGTTTTGGCGGTCCAGTTATCGGCATGCTCGGTCGGTGCTGGTTCGTCGGTTGGTCGCGTTGTATGTCGGGTTGTGGTTGTACGGGTTCTCGATGGCCGTGATGGTGCGGGCGGGGCTCGGACTGGATCCGTGGGATGTGTTTCATCAAGGGGTGGGGCGGCATGTGCCGATCAGTTTCGGGGCGGTGACGGCGGTGACCGGTGTCGCGGTGTTGCTGGCGTGGATTCCGTTGCGGCAGTTGCCTGGATTGGGAACGGTGAGCAATGTCGTGGTGATCGCGCTGTCGGTCGACGTCGGCCTGGCGTGGTTGCCGCCGTGGGAGGCGCTGCCGGTGCGGGTGGGCGCGATGGGCGTTGCGGTGATGGTGAACGCGGTGGCCAGTGTGTTGTATATCGGCGCGGGCATGGGGCCGGGGCCGCGGGATGGATTGATGACTGGACTGGTTCGCCGGACCGGCAAATCGGTGTGGGTGGTGCGCACGGTGATCGAGGTGACGGTGTTGTCGACCGGGTGGGTTCTGGGCGGCAGTGTCGGTATCGGAACGCTCGTGTACGCGTTCGGGATCGGTCCGCTGATTCACGTGCTGATTCCTGTGGTGAATCGGTACCTGCCGGGATTTCGTGTTCCGTCGAAGGGGGAATCCGTCACCGGGGTGCCCGTCCGCGAGCCGACTGTGTAGCTGGGAGGTGACTCCCCTGCTTTGTCTGTGGGGACGGGTTGCGATTGAACGTCGGAGTGAGGAGTGTCGGCGCCTGCAAAGGTCGGTCAAGTTGGCGTTCCGGTCTATGATTCGTCCTGAAATATGCTGAGGCTGGCGGGATTTGGACGCTGTACGCGCTTGTCGGACACTGTGATGCTAGGTTCACTGATATTGGACGTAAGTCCAAATTTGCTGGAAGTCGGCTAGGTGCGGAGGCGAAATGGGTGGGAGGGTGCGCGTGATGGTGGCGTGCGCGGCTATCGGGGCTGCTGTCTCGGGCGTGCAGGTGTCGGCATCCTCGGCGGCTCCCCTGTTCGGTGAGTACGTCGCTCTGGGCGACTCGTGGGCGGCAGATGCCTCGTTGAGTCAGCCGACCGACGAGTTCGTGCCGATCGGGTGCGCACAGAGCCGGGCCGACTACGCCAAGCAGGTGGCCGCGGCACTGGCGATGCCGGTGTTTCGGGACGCGACCTGCGGTGGGGCGACGACCGCGCATATGACCACTGCGCAGAGCACCGCGCGCGGAGTGAGCGCGCCGCAGTTCGATCGCCTCACCCCGTCGACGGATCTGGTGACCCTCGAAATCGGCGGTAACGACGCGGGATTGGCCGCCACGGTCCAGCGCTGCCTGACCGCCGATCCTGCGGTGTCACCCTGCCTGAATACGCTGGTGGTCGACGGCGTCGATCGGATGTCGGCAAACATCGCCGCGGTCGCGCCGAAGGTGACGTCGGTGATCGAGGGCATCCGTGCGCGGTCGCCGCGTGCGCGGATTCTGCTGCTGGATTACTTCGCGGGCGTCGGCACCGGACCTGGTTGCTTTCCGGCCGTCCCGATCTCGGATGCGGACGCGAACTGGCTGGGCCACAAGCTGATCGAGCTGGATGCGATGCTGGCTCGGGTGGCGCGGGCGACCGGTGTGGAGTTCGTCGACTCGTATGCCACGAGCATCGGGCATGACGCGTGTCAGGCGCCAGGGACGCGGTGGGTGGAGGGCCTGATCCCGTTCACCAGTGATCCGGTGGGCCCGGCGGTGCCGTTCCACCCGAACCAGTTGGGCGCCGATCACCAGACCAGGAGCGTGCTCGCGGCCTTGGCCGGCGGAGTCGGGGGCGAAAAGTGAAGTGTGCGAGCACAATTCGGATGTGCCCACCCTGGTACCCGATGTGGTCACCGCCGATGTGGTCACCGCCGATGTGTTCGCTGCCGGGATGCAGCCCACGTTACGGGGTGATGTGGTGACATCGCGGCCTGGGCCGTGATCAGCCCGTGGGAGGTGACCCCGAGAAGGTGAAAATCCATGAGTGCTACCACTATTGCCTGACAGTGCACGTTGTGTGCGGCCCACTGCGAAATCCTGGTCAGTGAGTCTCGCCGCACACCGCGGTGTCGACTGCCGACTGTCCGTGTGAGGTGGCTCGTGAACAGCGCAGTTCGGAGGTTCGAGCGAGTTCGAATGTTCGATGACTGATTGCGGCGCATCGTGTGATGGTTATCCGATTGTCGTCGTGGTACTCGGCGACCATGACCGGGGATTGCGCGGGTGCACCGCATGTGTTGCGGGAGTACGCGCTGCTCGCAGATGGGCAGCGTGGTGCGCTGGTGGGTCCACGGGGCGATATTTCGTGGATGTGTGCGCCCGAGTGGGACAGTGACGCGATATTCGCGAGCCTGCTGGGTGGGCAAGGGCTCTATTCGGTCACACCCACCGGCCCGTTCGTGTGGGGCGGCTATTACGAGACAGGCACCTTGATCTGGCGCGCCCGATGGATTGTGGGGTCGGCGATCATCGAGTGCCGGGAGGCGCTGATGTTTCCTGGCCAGGCGCATCGGGCGGTGCTGCTGCGCCGCGTGCTGGCGCTGCACGGTGACGCCGAGGTGGATGTCGTTTTGCGGCCGGTCGCAGGGTTCGGTACCTCGCCGCCACGAGGGCTGCACCGCGACGCCGACGGTGTCTGGCACGCCCGTGTCGGACCGGTGCGGCTTCGGTGGACGGGAGCTGAGTCGGCCTCGGTCGTCGACGAGGAGGACCAGCCGTACTGGACTGATCGAATGCTGGTTCCCGCGGGTGGGCACCATGATCTGATCCTCGAGCTGTCCGATGTCACCCTGCCCGGTCACCCACCGGACGCGGGAAGGGTCTGGGCGGACACCGAATCCGCCTGGGAGCGTCAGGTACCGGATCTGGCACATGCGGTGGCGCCCCGCGACGCAGGCCACGCGTATGCGGTGTTGCGCGGAATGACCGCCGACACCGGCGGGATGGTCGCCGCCGCGACCACGAGTCTGCCCGAACGCGCCGACCAGGGCGAGAACTACGACTACCGGTATGTGTGGATTCGCGATCAATGCCTGGCCGGTCAAGCTGTAGCCGCGGCGGGACCACACCGGCTGCTCGACGACGCTGTCGACTTCGTTGCCGAAAGGCTGCACGCGGACGGGCCCGATCTGGCCCCCGCCTACACCGTGCACGGCGGGCCCGTTCCGCTACTGCGTGACCTGGATCTTCCCGGCTATCCCGGGGCGCGGCCGGTGACCGGCAACCGGGTAAGCGAGCAGTTTCAACTCGACACGTTCGGTGAGGCGTTGCTGCTGTTCGCCGCGGCGGGCCGACACGACCGGCTGGACGGGGGGCATCGCCGCGCTGTCGATGTGGCAGTGTCCGCGATCGCCGAGCGTCATGATCGGCCCGACGCCGGAATTTGGGAGCTGGACAACCAGCTGTGGACTCATTCCCGGCTGACCTGTGCGGCCGGACTACGCGCGGTGGCGTCCTGCGCGGCGACCGGAGTCGACACCGGGTGGTGTACCGCTCTCGCGGACTTCCTGATCGCGCAGGCGGCGCATAGTGGGCGACATCCCAGTGGTCGCTGGCAACGGAGTCCAGGGCATCCGGGTGTCGACGCGGCGCTGCTGTTGCCGATGCTTCGCGGCGCTGTCCCCGTCGGCGATCCACGTTATGCGGCCACGTTCGGCGCGGTCGAAGACGAGTTGTGCAGCGATTTCTACGTGTACCGGTTCCGGCGCGACGCGCGCCCGCTGGAGGTACGCGAGGGCGCTTTTCTGTTGTGCGGCTTCGCGATGGCGATGGCCGCGGAGCAGCTCGGGCGGCCGGTGACGGCGATGCGGTTCTTCGAACGCAATCGGGCGGCTTGCGGCACGCCGGGGTTGTTCGCCGAGGAATTCGATGTGCGTCAGCGGCAGTTGCGCGGCAATCTGCCGCAGGCGTTCGTGCACGCGATGCTGCTGGAATCCGCGATTCGGCTGGCGTCGCTGGAGGATCGGTGCGATCGCCCGAGGTAAGCGATCGCGCCGCTATGGAAGGGAGTGTTCGTGACCAGTTCGCAGACTGTGGTGATCACCGGCGCCAGCGGTGGAATCGGGCGCGCGGCAGCGCGCCGGTTCGCCGCCGATGGTGCATCGGTCGCGTTGCTCGCCCGCGGTCGCGCCGGGTTGGCGGCCGCCGCCGAGGAGGTGCGCGCGGCCGGTGGGCGGGCGTTGCCGATCAGTGCGGATGTCGCCGACTTCGCTGCCGTGGAGGCCGCGGCCGAGCGTGTCGAGGCCGAGTTCGGGCCGATCGATGTCTGGGTGAACTCGGCGTTCACCTCGGTGTTCGCGCCGTTCAGCAGAATCGCGCCGCACGAGTTCCGCCGCGTCACCGAGGTCACCTATCTGGGTTCGGTGCACGGCACGATGGCGGCGCTGGCCCGCATGCGCCATCGTGATCGGGGCGCGATCGTGCAGGTGGGTTCGGCGCTGGGGGAACGCGCGATTCCGCTGCAGTCGGCCTACTGCGGCGCCAAGCACGCCGTCAACGGATTCGTGGAGGCGGTGCGCGTCGAGCTGCTGCATGATCACAGCAACGTGCACATCACGATCGTGCAGGCACCGGCGGTGAACACTCCGCAGTTCTCCTGGGTGCGATCACGGTTGCCGAAGCGACCGCAGCCGGTTCCGCCGATCTATCAGCCTGAAATCGTCGCCGATGCGATCGCCTTCGCCGCGGCGCATCCGCGCCGCAAGCAGTACTGGATCGGTGCGAGCACGGTCGGGACGGTGCTCGCGCAGCGTTTGGCGCCGGCGGTGCTCGACCGATATCTCGCCCGCACCGGGTACTCCTCGCAGCAGACGGACACCGAAGACGTCGAGCGTGCGGACAACCTGTGGCGGCCGGTCGACCGCGCAGGGGGACCAGATTTCGGCGCACATGGCGGGTTCGATGAGCGCGCGCACTGGCGCAGTCCCCAGACTTGGCTGGCCGAACGGACCGAATCACTGGCCGCTCGGTTGCGGCGACAATGAGATCTGATAGGCACAAGCCGCTTCGGCAAGGGACATGCCGTGTCCAGTCCGACGGGTGTGCGGTGGCAGGAAGCCGTCGGCGACAACAGGGGCGCCCTCGACCAGGATCGGCTCGAGGCGGGCGTGGTCGACGAACCATTCGAGGTGCCGCAGATTGGGCACGGCCGCCGTGATCGGTGCGTGCAGCGCTGGTGCGCAGTGCGCGGAGACATCCAAGCCGTGGGCGGCGGCCAGGGCGGCGCATTCGAAGAATCCGCTGTAGCCGCCGCATCTGGTCGCGTCCAGTTGCAGGCAGTCCACGGAGCCGACGAGCTTCGCGGCGTCGTAGCGACTGTAGATGTACTCACCGGCGGCCACATCGCAGTGCACCGCGTCGCGAACTCGTCCCAGCGCGAATGCGTCGTCGCTGGTGACCGGTTCCTCGAGCCAGACAACACCGAGCCGGTCGAGCTCGGCGCCGACACGGCGCGCCTGCCCGACCGTGTATCCGCCGTTCGCGTCGACCATCAGGCGACCGGTCCCGCCGAGCAGGTCGGTGGCTTTCGCGACGCGGTCGAGGTCACGGTCGATCGTGGCGCCGCGGTCCTGGCCGATCTTTATCTTCACGAGAGAGCATCCCGCCGCCAGCCAATCCTCGATCTGCTCGGCGAGTTCGGCGTCGGTGAGATTGGTGAAGCCGCCCGAGCCGTATACCGGGGTGGCGGGCCGCGCGGAGCCGAAGAGTTCCGACAGCGGCACCCGCAGCAGCCTGGCATTCAGGTCCCACAGCGCGATGTCGACCGCGCTCAACGCGTGCGCGACCACCGCTGTGGTGCCGATATTGCGGCAGGCGCGGTGCAGGGCGGTGCGGCAGCCGGGAATGTCGAAGGGTGAGAATCCGCGCAGGACGGGAGCCAGATCATGCGTGATGATCGTGGCGGCGGCGGGGCTGCTGTAGGTCCAGCCGAGCCCGTGTTCGCCGCCGGCGGTCACCTCGACCGCGACTGCTGTGGTGGCGTCCCAGGTCAGAGTGCCGTCCGCCTCGGGCTCGGCGGTCGGGAACCGGTAGGCGGCGACCGTCACCGGGTCCTCGATCCGCACATCCGCGCTGATCATGCGCGGCGGCCGGTGATGGCGTCGGCGAGCAGTTCGGCGGCGTGTCGCGGTCGGGTGTCGGGGGCTAGGTGGCGGATCTGGGTGCGGCAGCTGAACCCGTCGGCCAAGACCTCGGTTCCGGCTGGTCGTTGCCGGATGGCGGGCAACAGCGTGTCCTCGGCGCACGCGACCGAGATTTCGTAGTGGCCGCGTTCGAAGCCGAAATTGCCTGCCAAGCCGCAACATCCGGCGTCGAGTACGTCGATGTCGGCACCGGTGGTTCGGAGCAGTTCGCGGTCGCGGTCGTAGCGCAGGATGGCGTGGTGGTGGCAATGCGGCTGCACCATGGCCGCGCCATCGACGGCGGGCGGGCGCCAGTCGGGTGCGCATTCGGCCAGCACTTCGGCGAGAGTGCGGGTCTGTCCCGCGAGCCGGTGTGCGTCCTCGTCGCCGTGCAGCAGTTCGGGCAGATCCGAGCGGAAGACGGCGGCGCAGCTGGGTTCCAGCACTACGACAGGTGTTCCGTGGCGCAGTTGCGGTTCCAGAGTGCGCAGGGTACGGCGTAGCACGTGTTTCGCGGTGGGTAGCTGTCCGGTGGAGATCCAGGTGAGCCCGCAGCACACAGCGCGGGCGGGTATTTCGACGTGGAGTCCCGCCGCTTCCAGCACAGTGACGGCGGCGTGGGCGATGTTTGGTTCGAAGTTGTTGGTGAACGTGTCCGGCCACAGCAGCACGGTGGCCCGCGGTTGCGGATCGGAAGTGTCTCGGGAAGTGAAAGTTTCGGTGAAACGTGCCGAAGCGAACCGTGGCAACTCCCGGCGCGGATCGACGCCGCCGGCGCGGGCGAGGAGCTGCCGCAGCCCGGGTGTGTGCGTGACCGCGTTGGCCAGCGGCGCGATGCTGGTCCCCCACCGAGCCCACAGCGGAATCCAGCCCATCGAATAGTGGGCCATCGGCCGCAGACGTCGCCGGTAATGGTGGGAGAGGAATTCGGCCTTGTAGGTGGCCATGTCGACATCCACCGGGCAGTCGCTGCGGCACCCCTTGCAGGCCAGGCACAAATCGAGGGCGTCGCGGACCTCGGTGGAGCGCCACCGGTCGGTGATCACCTCACCGTTGAGCATTTCGAACAGTATCCGTGCCCGGCCACGGGTGGAGTGTTCCTCCTCCCGCGTCGCCCGATAGCTGGGGCACATGACGCCGCTGCTGTCGCCGCGGCACTTACCGACCCCCACGCAGCGGGCCGCCGCCGCGCTGAAGCGGTGATCGTCGTCAGGAAAGGCGAAGTGGGTCGCGGGCTCCCACGGCCGGTAGGCGCTCCCCTGCCGTAGATCCTCGTCGAGTGGATGCGGGTCGATGACCTTGCCCGGGTTCATCCTGTTGTGCGGATCGAAGAGCGATTTCACCTCGCGGAACGCGTTCACCACGGTGTCGCCGAACATGATCGGCAGCAGCTCGCCGCGCGACTGGCCGTCGCCGTGCTCACCCGACAGCGATCCGCCGTAGCGCACCACGAGTCGGGCGCTTTCCTGAGCGAACGTGCGATAGTTCGCGATGCCATCGGCGGTCCGCAGGTCGAAAGGTATGCGCGTGTGTACGCAGCCGTGCCCGAAATGCCCGTAAAGTGAACTGGATTGGTATCCGAAGCGCGTCAGCAGTCGCTCGAAGTCGCGCAGATAGTCGCCGAGCCGCTCGGGCGGGACGGCTGCGTCCTCCCAGCCTTCGTGTGTCTCCGGGCCGCCAGGCGGGTACGCGGTGGCACCGAGGCCTGCCTCCCGGGCCGCCCACAGTTCGGCTTCTCGCTTGGGGTCATCCAGTATCGTCGAGCTCGCTCCGGTGCGCCGGCACACATCATCGACCATGACGCGCGCCTTGCGGTCGGCGTCCTGCTGGTCGGCGGAGTCGAATTGGATCATGAGCCACCCTCTGCCGTCGGGCAGCTGCCCGATCGCGCGCTCGGCGAGATGTCTGCTGTGCTCGAGTTCGACCAGCCGGTGATCCAGGCCCTCGAGCGCCGCCGGCTTATGCGGCAGGATCAGCGGCACGGCGTCGGCGGCGGCGTAGATGTCCTCGAATCCGAGTACCGCCAGTGCCATCGCGTGAGGTCGGGGCACCAACTCGAGCTCTGCCCGCAAAACGGTCGCCAGCGTGCTTTCGCTGCCGACCAGGAGCTTGGCGATATCGAAGTCGTTTTCCGGCAAGAGTGAATCCAGGTTGTAGCCCGATACCCGTCTCGGGATGTGCGGAAATGTCGCTCGGATGTCCTGGGCGTAGCGGTCCCGGATTGTGCGCAGCCGCGTGCGGAGGTCACGCCCGCGCTCGTCGTCGGTCGCTATGACCGCACCGGGCCCGACCCAGGCGCGCAGTCCGTCGTAGGTGACGATCTCCAGCCGTCGCACGGCGTCGACCATTTTGCCGTAGGCCTGCGCGGTGGAACCGCACGAGTTGTTGCCGATCATGCCGCCGATGGTGCAGCTGACGTGGGTCGACGGTTTGGGGCCGACCATCAGCCCGGTCGAGGCCAGCTCGGTGTTGAGCCGGTCGAGCGCGATGCCCGGTTCGACCACGACGGTGCCTGCGGCGCGGTCCACCGACACCACCTGAGTGCAGTACTTGCTCCAATCGATGACGACGGCGGTGTTGCAGCACTGCCCGGCCAGGCTGGTGCCGCCCCCACGGGAGACCACCGGCACGTCGTGGTCATGGCAGATGCCGATAGCCGTGGCCGCGTCCTCCGGCGTGCGCGGCACGACCACCGCGAGGGGGATCGCCCGATAATTCGACGCATCCGTCGAATACGTCGCACGGCTGCCGGAATCGAATCGCACCTCGCCGTCGATCCGCTCGGTCAACTCCGTGTGCAACGACTCCAGCGGCCACTGTGAGCGAGTCGAGGTGCGGCGGTGGCCAGGGGTGTCAGCCGAACGTGCCATCAGGGGCACCTCCCTCTCGACGGCGGCGGATGGTATCGGCACAAACGTGCCATCGCGCGGGTACCCACCTCTTCGGCGGGCATTCGTGGGGATTGGGACACGGCTGCGGGGGTACCCGCGCCGGAGACGACACCTCGAAGGCGGACAGGAGAACGATATGGCTGACCAGGTCGCCGACTACGTCCTGCAACGACTACGTGCGTGGGGCGTGAAACAGGTGTTCGGCTATCCGGGCGACGGCATCAACGGTCTGATCGCGGCCTTCGATCGCGCCGACAACAAGCCTCCGTTCATTCAGGCGCGACATGAGGAGATGGCCGCGTTCGAAGCGGTGGGCTATGCGAAGTTCAGCGGGGAGGTCGGTGTCTGTACCGCGACGTCGGGGCCCGGCGCGATCCATCTGTTGAACGGCCTCTATGACGCGAAACTCGATCATGTCCCGGTTGTGGCGATCGTCGGTCAGACCGCGCGCAGCGCGATGGGCGGCAGCTACCAGCAGGAAGTCGACCTGCAGACCCTGTTCAAGGACGTCGCTTCGGACTACCTGGTCGAGGTGAACGTCGCCGAGCAGCTGCCCAACGCGCTGGACCGCGCCTTCCGGGTCGCGAGCACTCGTCGGGCTCCCGCCGCGTTGATAATCCCTTCCGACCTGCAGGAGGAGCGCTACCAGCCGCCCGAGCATGCATTCAAACAGATTCCCTCCAGCCCACCGGCCGCCCTGCGATCCACGATCACCGCTGAATCTGCCGATATCGAACGGGCCGCAGATATCCTCGACGCCGGCTCGCGGGTGGCGATCCTGGTTGGTCAGGGCGCGCGCAATGCCGCCGACCAGGTCATCGAGCTTGCCGACATCACCGGTGCCGGGGTAGCCAAGGCACTGTTGGGCAAGGATGTGCTGCCGGACACTTTGCCGTACGTGACCGGATCGATCGGCCTGCTGGGTACACGACCCAGCTATGAATTGATGCGCGACTGCGACACCTTGGTGATCATCGGGTCGAACTTCCCCTATTCGCAGTTCCTTCCCGAGTTCGGTCAGGCGCGGGCGGTGCAGATCGACATCGACGGCGCCATGATCGGGATGCGTTACCCCACCGAGGTCAACCTGGTCGGCGACGCGAAGACAACACTCACCGCATTGCTTCCGCTGCTGAAACGCAAAGCCGACCGCGGCTGGCGCGACAGGATCGAAGCCAACGTCACCCGCTGGTGGAGCACTATTGAACGGCAGTCGATGCTGGATGCGAAACCGGTCAATCCGATGCGGGTGGTGTGGGAGTTGTCGCAGCGCATTCCCGAGGACGCGATCGTGACCGCCGATTCGGGGTCGTCCACCAACTGGTATGCCCGCTGCCTGCGATTCCGCAAAGGGATGCGGGGCTCGCTGTCGGGCACGCTGGCCACTATGGGGCCGGGCGTGCCGTACGCGATCGGCGCTAAGTTCGCGCACCCGGACCGGCCGGTGGTCGCACTCGTCGGTGACGGCGCGATGCAGATGAACGGTGCGGCCGAGTTGCTGACCATCAGCCGCTACTACGAGCAGTGGTCGGATCCGCGGCTGGTGGTATGTGTGTTTCACAACAACGACCTCAATCAGGTCACGTGGGAGCTGCGATCGATGGGCGGAGCGCCGAAATTCGAGCAATCACAGTCTTTGCCGGACGTCTGCTACGCCGAACTCGCCCGCACGTCCGGGCTCGGTGCGCTCGCGGTCGATGATCCGAACGATATCGCGGCCGCTTGGGAGCAGGCGCTGTCGGCCGACCGGCCGACGGTGCTCGACATCCGCTGCGATCCGGAGGTGCCGCCGATCCCACCGCACGCCACGTGGGAACAGATGAAATCGACCGCCGAAGCGGTCTTGCGCGGCGACCCCGACGGCTGGCATCTCATGGCGCAAGGCGCGAAAACCAAAGCCCAGGAGTTTGTTTCGGGCCACCGCAGCTGAATCTCGGAAATTCGCGAGGAGCGCCGTCGAACGCCACACCCCCGGATGCGCACGGAATGGCGCGCCGCCTGGGGCTCGCCCACACGACAGGTTGACGTCTCGTCGTCGGCCTCGATCGAATTAGTTGTTCCCGGGCCCCGGGGTAGGTGGCGAGGCTGGGTCGTGGTTTACCGGATGCCAGGGCCATGCTGCCGCATGCCGCTTGTCGGCGGGGACGGGATCCCACAGTGCCCGCAAACGTTCGATCTTGCTCGGGACGGTGGAGAAGTCGGGTGCTGCGTCGACTTCCCGTAGCAGGAGGGCCGCAATGTGAACCAGTTCCCGCTCCAGCGGTGCGGGCAGTCCACCGAGGTTCGGGCGTTCTCGTTGCGAACGAAGAATCTCGGCCGGTCCCGCGTTGGGCCCTCGCCCGCCGAGAACGTCGCGACGTGCCGCCGCGACCGCTGATTGGACAGTGTCGGCATCGGTGGCGCGGTCCCGCTCGCTCATTACTCCATGACAGCATGAAAGCCGCTGTCTGACCATGACGAAGCGATATCGAGTACCCGGCCTCGCTCAGCACTCGGTAGAGTGAGAGCGGAGGTCCTCCGACAGCCGGGAGGTGCTCATGAATGCGGTGCCTGAATATCCATGGTTCGTGATCGTCACCCACGCTCTCAATATTCTGTTCTGGTCGCTGCTGGCGCGATCGGGTATCGAAGTTCTGTCTTCATTTCCGAAGCTGTACTGGAATGACAGCTGCCCGCCGGGACGGGAATGGGCGAGGTTTACCCGCAAGGCATTCGGCGCCGATTCCCGGCGCCCGTGGGTTTCGCTGGACGAGGAAGAATCCTGGAATCCGGTGGTGGCCATGCCGGGTCGGAACAACCTCGGCCTCGGCCGCTACTGGCATTTTTCTACCGCGCATTTCTGGGTGTTGACCGGCGCCGTGTACATTGCCATGGTCATGGTGACCGGATATTGGCGATATCTCGTTCCGACGGACTGGTCGATATTCCCGCAGGCGATTCGTGACGTGGGCACCTATCTGCACTTCGAGTTGGCTCCCCAGTTACCTGGCGAGCCGTTCGACGCGGTGCAGAAGTTGACCTACTTCGCGGTTGTCTTCATGCTCGCCCCGTTGCAGATGGCGTCCGGTGCAGCGATGTCCCCCGCGGTGCTGGCGAAGTTCCCGTGGTACGGCAAGGTTTTCGGAGGCAAACAAGGCGCACGCAGTGTGCATTTTCTCGGCTTGTGCGCGTTCGTCGCGTTCGTCGCGGTGCACGTATTCATGGTCGTGGTCCACGGGGTTCCGGAAGAATTCGCCAAGATCGTCCTCGGATCCGCGGATGCCGATCGCGCCCTCGCCACGGTGATCGGGTCGCTGGGTTTGGCGCTGATCGTCATGATTCATATCGGTGCGACGGTATTCTCGCGGCTCAGTCCGCGCAGCACGCAGCGGATTATCGGAAAGCTTGTCGGCCCATTCGAATATTGGCTGTCGCGATCGGTCACCTCGCGGCAGCGGTATCGCCGCAGCCAGATTTCCGAATACCATCGCGTTAACGGCTACCCGCCAGTGGGTGCGGAATACGAGCGCATGGCGACGGAAGGATTCGAAAATTATCGGCTCATGGTGGGCGGTAAGGTCGAGCGCCCGGCGTCGTTTTCCCTCGCGGAACTGCGCGAACTCGGCATGGAGCAGCAGATCACGAACCATAACTGTATCCAGGGCTGGAACGCGATCGCGGAATGGGGTGGAGTGCCGATGACACGGCTGTTGGAAGTGGTACGTCCGCACCCGGAAGCAACACATGCGGTGTTCTACGCGATGGACGACAAGGGCTTGACCGAGGGCAGGGGCCGGTACGGGTTCTACTACGAGGCCGTGCCATTGACGATCGCCCGGCAGGCTCAAGCAATGCTGGCGTTGGAGATGAACGGTATCCCCTTGCCCGTGGAGCATGGCGCGCCGGTGCGGGCCCGATTCGAAACCCAGCTCGGTTACAAGATGGTGAAATGGATCAAGGCGATCGAGTTCATCGACGACCCAGCAGCCATCGGAATGGGGCAGGGCGGCTACCGCGAAGATCAACTCTTCTACTCCAACGCCGCGGGCATTTGACGACGAGTCCTGCTCCCCGCGCCTGGATTCCGCAGCGGGTGTGGTGATCGCCAGCAAAACGCCTTCGATGATGCCGGCCTGTGCTGCGTCATACCGGTACATTCGGGGCCGCGCGCCCTGAAGTTGACGGGTGCGCCTGCCTCGGCACTCACTGCGTGGCGTGCACTCGCCACGGGAACATCGAAGCCGCCGGCCGTTGGTTGGAAAACGTTCGGAAACCACAGACAGTGGGTGCCCGGCTGCTCGACGACTTCCACGCCCGTCACGACATGCTGGCGTCTCGCTGATGAGCTGGCTTCCTCCTGTGGGTTCGAAATTCTGTTCAAATCGGTGGAGTGGGAATTGTTCTGCTGTCCGGGCACCGGTTAGGGGCGGTGGACAGGCTTGGTGTCGCGCGGGCATGCGGTGGCGGGAGGTTCAGCCGACCCGATCGCCGTGGAATTCCAGGAACGCCGTCAGCGTCTGTTCCGGGGCCTCGAGCTGGGGGTAGTGTCCGATACTCGGCAGCTCCACCACGTCCGGGCCGGCGATCAGCTCGCGGTAGCGGCGCGCCATGTGCGCGCCGGAGACCGGGTCGAGTAGGCCGTCGATGAGCCGAATCGGAACCTGCGCCTGCTGCAGCGCGCCGACCCAGCGTTCCCGATGCTTGCGGCGCTCGGCCATGTAGCGGATCAGTTTGTGCCCGTTGCGTTTACCGTGCTTGCTGTACCACAGCAGCCAGAACTGGTGTAGTTCGTTGTCGCTGGGTTTTGTGTCGGGGCCGAACACCCCGGCCAGGCTGTGGCAGAAGGTGCGCTTGCTGCCGAGTGCCTCGACTGCCGCTCCCAGCGGGCTCGCCAGCAGCCGCTGTATCGGGCGCGGTCGGTGGGTTTCCGGGAACAGGCCGCCGTTGAGCAGGCACACCGATTCGATCACCAGTGATCCGTCGCCTGCCGCACGGCGTTCGGCCTCGCGGGCCAGCAGTTCCTGCGTGACCGTGTCGCCGTAGTCGTGGGCGAGGATGTGGTAGCGGCCGACGCCTTGTTCGCGCAGCAGGTTTTCGTGGATGTCGGCCTGGTCGCCGATCGTGTAGTCGTAGTGGCGCGGTTTCGCCGACCAGCCGAAACCGATCATGTCCGGGGCGATGACCCGTGCGAAGCGTTCGCACAGGCCGGGCCAGACGGCGTGCCAGTCCCATGACGCGGTCGGAAATCCGTGGATACAGACGAGCGTGCCTTCGGCGCCCCCGCCGCCGTCCCGCCAGAAGATCTGGTGGCCGCGGTGGGTGTGTCGTCGTCCGTTCGCCCGCCAGGACGCAAACTCCTCCATGCCTACCTCCCTTTCGCCGACAAGCATGGCGCGTGCACGCGCCGGGCACAGCCGTTCCGCCGATCGCGCACGTGTCATCTACCGCGCGGTCGGTTGCCGATCGTGCGCTCTGCGAGAATGCCACAGTGGATGTCGCGATCGGCCTGGTTGTTCTTGTCGCGTCGGCGGCCGCGTTGGCGGCGCTGGCGCGTCGGTTCGGGGTGTCCGAACCGCTGGTGCTGACAGTGGCCGGGGTGGCGGCGTCGTTTCTGCCGTTCGTGCCGGAGATCCACCCGGATCCGGAGATCATTCTGCTCGGTCTGCTGCCTCCCTTGCTGTATACCGCCGCGATTCGCACGTCGCTGGTGGATTTCCGCGCCAATGTGCGCAGTATCGTGCTGCTGTCGGTGGGGTTGGTGCTGTTCAGCACGTTCGCTGTCGCGGCGGTGGTGTGGTGGCTGCTGCCGGTGCCGTTCGCGGTCGCGGTCGCCTTGGGTGCGGTGGTGGCGCCGCCGGACGCGGTGGCCGCGACGGCGGTGGCGCGCCGGATCGGGATGCCGCGGCGGATCGTGACGATCCTCGAGTCGGAGTCGCTGTTCAACGACGCGACCGCGTTGGTGGCGTTGCGCACGGCGATAGCGGCGTCGGCGGGCACCGTGTCGGTGTGGCAGGCCGGCGGTGACTTCCTGCTCGCGGCGGGCGGTGGCGCGGCCGTCGGCATCGTCGTCGCCTACCTGCTGGCGATGCTGCGCCGTCGCATCACCGATCCGGTGCTCGACACGACGCTGTCGTTCTTGGCTCCGTTCGCGGCGTATCTGCCCGCCGAGGGCATCCACGCCTCGGGGGTGATCGCCGTCGTCTGCTGCGGGATGATCCTCGGACACGGCGCACCGGTGTGGCAGAGCGCGGCGTCGCGGATCTCCGAGCGCATCAACTGGCGGACGATCCAATTCATCCTGGAGAGTTCGGTGTTCGTCATCATCGGGTTGCAGGTGCGCGCGATTGTCGAAGGTGCGTGGAGCAGCGGGCTCGACCACCGCACTCTGGTGTCGGCGGCGATCACGGTGCTGGCGGTGACGATGCTGGCGCGGCCGCTGTGGGTGTTTCCGTCGACGCTGTTGTCACGCCGGTTCGGGAGGGCCGACGATGTGCCGTTGACGCACCCGGTTGTGGTGTCGTGGGCAGGGATGCGCGGCGTGGTGACGTTGGCGGCGGTGCTGCTGCTGCCCGAGGAAACCCCGCAATTGCCGGTGCTGAAACTCCTCGCGCTGGTGGTGGTGGCGGGAACACTGCTGTTGCAGGGGACGTCGCTGCCGTGGCTGATGCGGTGGCTGCGGCTGCGGGGGCCCAGCCGCGCCGAGGACGCGCTGCAGAAGGCCAACCTGCTGCAGCAATCGACCGCGGTGGGCCTGGCCGCGCTCGATGCGGCGATCACGCCGGATACCCCGCCGGCCGTGGTCGAGATGCTGCGCGACCGCGTGACCTGGAAGACCAACGCCGCGTGGGAGCGGCTCGGGCGCGCCGAGTCGGAACTGGCCACCCCCACCGCGGAGTACCGTCGGCTGCGGCTGGAGATGCTGCGCGCCGAACGCGAAACTGTGCTGCGGGTGCGGGATTCCGGCGCGGTGGACTACGAGATCCTCCAGCACGTGATGGCGCGGCTGGATCTCGAGGAGTCGATGATCGACCGCTTCGACGAGGCCGAGGAAGAGCGCGTCGAACCGCTGGCGGCCCCGGTGGCCGAGGACAATTGCGCGCATCTGCGTGTCGCGCCGCTGGTTCGTGAACCTACGGGGACCGACGAGTGTGCCGAGTGTGTGGCGGAGGGGCTGGCGTGGGTGCATCTGCGGATGTGCCTGTCGTGTGGGCACATTGCGTGCTGTGACTCGTCGCCGGGCAATCATGCGACAAAGCACTACGCGGGCACCGGGCATCCGGTGATGCGCAGCGTGGAGCCGGGTGAGGCGTGGCGGTGGTGCTACGTGGACGAGCTGCTCGGCTAGTGTCGGGGAGTCAGCGCCGGGCGTGCGAGTAGATCAGGCGCGCGTATTCCGTAAGCAGCCCGTCGAGCGACAGCTCCTCGCCGCCCGCGGCGATCTGCTGGTACCCGACCAGCATCGCCATGCCCAGCGACGTCACCACGGTGGTGGTGTCGTTGTCGCCGATGACGCCTTTGATCGCCTTGTGCACAGTGCGCCTGCGGGATTCGTCGACGCGTTTGAGGGCGAGGTTGACCGATTCGTCATTGGCGGCCCACGCGCGGATCGCGGCCTCGGCGGCATGGTGCAATCCGGCGGCGAGAACGGACATGGCGCGGATGTCGTCGTCGGGGTTGCCCTGGTTGAACTTCAGCGTCCGCAGGATACGGACCTGGCGGTTTTCCCAGTGGTCGAGCAGGGCGTCGACGAATCCTTGCCAGCTACCGAAATGATGGTAGAAAGAGCCGCTGGTGACGCCGAGCCGCCGGCATAGCACGCCGATGTTGAGGCCCTTGAACCCGAATTCGGCGAGCACCTCCAGTGCGGTGTCGAAGTACTGCTCTTTGGTGACCACACGTGACATTCGCGGCGCCGTTCTGTTCGTTCGAGCCGGACTTGACGCACCGTACAGTACCCCATCGTCGCGCCGCTCGGGCCGAGCTCAGCGAAGTTCGCGACGCCTATTGTTCGGGCGACCCTGGGGTAGCAGATCGAATCCTCGCCGCGCGGGTCGAGTGCGCATCGCTGTCGATCATGTTGCGTGCGGCCGCATCACGCAGCGGTGCTCGCGGCCGACGAGCTGATCCGATCCGTAGGTCCTGCGGCCGCCGACCTCGATACCGAACGCCGGACGAGGAAAAACGCCCAAAACGGTCGAAAAGGCCCCCACGCGTCGGCCGGGCACCTACGGTCTGGGAAAGCCAGGTGTACTGAACGAGGTTGTGGGATGAGCGAACCGAACACGTCCTGTGCCGCATTCCAGCGCAGCGCGGTAATTGATCCGGCCGCGGTGGCCGTCCGATCCATCGGCGGTGATCACACGCTCACCTGGCGGCAGTACGCCGACCAGGTCCGCGAGGTCGCCGCCGGGTTGCACGCCCTCGGGATCGGCCGCGGTGACACCGTCGCGCTGATGATGGCCAATCGGGTCGAGTTCTATCCTGTCGAGGTCGGCGTCCAGCACACCGGCGCGACCTCGTTTTCGGTGTACAACACGCTCGCACCCGAGCAGCTGAGCTACGTCTTCGCGAACGCGGGCAACCGGGTGGTGATTTGTGAGCAGCAGTACGTCGAGCGCATCCGCAGCTGCGGCGCGCCGATCGAGACCATCGTCTGCCTCGATGGCGCATCGGAGGGCACGCTCGGCCTCGATGAGCTGAAAGCCATGGGCAGCGGCGATTTCGATTTCGAGGCGACCTGGCGGGCCGTGCGGCCCGAGGACATCCTCACCCTCGTTTACACCTCCGGCACCACCGGAAACCCGAAAGGTGTCGAGATCACACACGCCAACCTGCTGGCCGAAGCGCGCGCGTTCCACGCCGTGCTTCCGGTGGCGTTCGGCGACCGCCAGACCTCCTATCTGCCGTCGGCGCACATGGCCGACCGGTTCTGCTGTCTGTACTTGCAGCAGGTCTACGGAATCCAGATCACGGTGGTGCCCGACCGCTCGCTGCTGCCTGCCGCGTTGGTCGATGTGCATCCGACGATCTGGGGCGCGGTGCCGCGAGTGTGGGAGAAGTTGAAGGCGGCCATCGAGTTCGCGGTCGCGAACGAACCCGACGAGACCGCCCGGGGCGGGTTGCAGTGGGCGCTGGGGGTGGCGGCGCGCAAAGCCGACGCGCAGCTGAGTGGTATGACGATCGGCGCCGAGCTGGCCGCGGAATGGGCGGAGGCCGACGAGCGGGTGCTGTCGGGGTTGCGCGCGAAAGTCGGATTGGACCAGCTGAAATGGGCCATGTCCGGTGCCGCGCCGATCCCGCCTCAGACGCTCGGGTTCTTCTTCGGACTCGGCGTCCCGATCTCGGAGATCTGGGGCATGTCCGAACTCACCTGCGTGGCCAGCGCCTGCCCGCCCGCCCAGGCGCGCCTGGGTTCGGTGGGCCGGATGCTGCCCGGGATGCAGTGGCGGATCGCCGAGGACGGCGAATTCCTGGTGCGCGGGCCGCTGGTGATGAAGGGCTACCGCAAGGAACCGCACAAGACCGCTGAGGCACTCGACGCCGACGGTTGGTTGCACACCGGCGACATTCTCGCCGTGGACGACAGCGGCTACCTGCGTGTGGTCGACCGTAAGAAGGAGCTGATCATCAACTCCGCGGGAAAGAACATGTCCCCCGCCAACATCGAGAACGCCGTCAAAGCCGCGACCACGCTGGTCGGTGCCATCGCCACGATCGGCGACGCCCGCCCTTACAACACGGCGCTGATCGTCATCGACGCCGAAACCGCCGCGTTGTATGCCGCCCGGCACGGTTTGGCGGACGCGTCGGCGCCCGCGCTGGCCGCCGATCCCGGCGTGCTGGCCGAGATCGCGCGTGGCGTCGCGGCGGGCAACACGACCCTGTCACGTGTGGAGCAGATCAAACGCTTCACGGTGCTGCCCACCTTCTGGGAGCCCGGCGGTGACGAGGTGACGCTGACGATGAAACTGCGGCGCAAGCCGATCGCGGCCAAATACGCCCAGGAGATCGAGCGGCTCTACGCCGAAAAGCCCGCCGACACGGTGCACCAACCAGCCGAACAGCAGGTGGCGCGGTAGGAGAGGTGCGTCGACCGTCAGGACGCAGGTACCGCTCGACTGTTGCGCTCAGAGCGTGAAGGTGAGCCTGCCGGGTCGTACATAGTCCGCCGGATCGTGCAGCGTGCGCAGCTCCGGTCGCCGGGCGGACGCGATCCGGGCGAGTTCGGCGCGCAGCGGCGGGTCGTAGTTCGCGGCACTCGCGGTGAGGCCGGGTAGCCAGTTGTCGTGGTGGGAGGGTACGAACACGGCGGGGGTGAGCGCCTCGAGGTAGGTGCGTGGATCACGCAGTCCGTTGCTGATCTGGTTGTAGCCCTGCACCGCGCCGATTTGCACGTCGATGGCAGGCAGTGCGGCGAGGGTGTCGAACACGTGGGGGGCGTGTTCGGTGAGCGGTCCCGTCGAATCATGCCAGACGAGCGACAAGCCCGGCACCCGGAACTGATACAGCAGTACGCCGCCCTCGGCGTCCAGAAGTCGCGGCGCCCCCTGTAGCACGCCGCTCAGCGACGGCGGGTGCGTGAGCACGACGCCCAGCTCCGGACGGGGGAGGAATCGCGGCGATCGGCCTGCCGGGTCCGGTGGGGTGCGTGCGGAGTGCAAGTGCCGGATCGCGGTCACTTCGACCGCGCCGACGGTGAAGTCGTAGCGGGCGCCGATCGGCGCTTCACTGTCGCCGTGGGCGACGGTCGGGAACGTCGGGTCGGATACCTGCGCGCTGATATTGGCGCAGTGCTCGGCGGTGCCGTGCACCGCGGCGCCGCTGGCCTGCGCGACGCGGCCCGCGTCACCGGCGTGGTCGAAGTGCCCGTGCCCGACGAAGATCGCTGCGGGCGACAGGTCGACCAGATCCTGCGGTGTCGCCGGGACGTAACCGGCGCTGGTCAACCGCGGCACCCACGCGTCGAGCAGGAACACCGAACCGCCGATGGCCAGTGCATAGGTTGTGCACCCGACCCAGGACAGCACCACCCGATCGGCTCGTATGGCGCCGGAGTCGGCGTCGACGGTGTCGGCGCCGAAGAACCGTGTGCGTGCGGCAACTGTCCGCGGATCAGTGGGCTGCCCCGCCGGCTTCAACCGTCCGGCCGCGATGGTCGCCAGCGCGCCGCCGCGTCCGAACAGAGGAATCTTGCGCACGCGAGCACCACATCACGGAAAGTGTGGCGCACGCAAGCGATGCGCTCGAGTGCCGCCCCCGGCCTGGATCGAGGACGGGTCCGGCGGTTACAGGCGGATGCCGAGCAGGGCGTCGACCGCAGTGGTGATCAGTGCGGGCGCCTCGGTGTCGATGCCGCCGTAGTCGAGGGCCTGACGGGCCCAGTTGTCCACGGCGTCCAGCGTTTTGGGTGAATCCAGGTCGTCGGTCAGGTGCTGGCGCAGGCGCGCGACCGTGTCGCTGGCCGACGGGCCCGACGCCGCCGCGGCGGCCGAGCGCCACAGCTCGAGGCGTCGCTGAGCCTGCTCGAGCACCGCCTCGGTCCACATGCGGTCCTGCCGGTAGTGGCCGGCCAGCAGCCCCAAGCGGATGGCGGCCGGGTCGACGCCGCTGCGGCGCAGCGCCGACACCAGCACCAGATTGCCTTTGGACTTCGACATCTTCTCCCCGTCCAGCCCGATCAGGCCGGCGTGCACGTAGTGACGGGCGAAACGACGGCCCGCGATCAGCGCCTCGCCGTGCGCGGCGGAGTATTCGTGGTGCGGGTAGATCAGGTCGCTACCGCCGCCCTGGATGTCGAATTCCGGGCCGATCCGGTTCAACGCGATCGCCGAACACTCGATGTGCCAGCCCGGCCGGCCCGCGCCGAACGGGGCAGGCCACGACGGCTCACCAGGTCTGGCCGAGCGCCACAGCAGCGCGTCGATGGTGTCGCGTTTGCCGGGGCGGTCCGGGTCGCCGCCACGCTCGGCGAACAGCCGCTCCATCGTGGCGCGGTCGTAACCGGACTCGTAGCCGAACTGCTCGGTGGCGTCGGCGCGGAAGTAGATGTCGGGGTACTCGGCGTCGTCGACGACATACGCCGCACCGGACGCCAGCAGCTTCTGCACGAACTCGACGACTTCGTCGACGGATTCGATGGCGCCGATATACTCGCGCGGCGGCACGATGCGCAGCGCCGACATGTCCTCGCGGAACAGCTCGATCTCGGCCGAGCCCAGGTCCCGCCAGTCCACGCCGTCGCGGGCGGCCCGCTCGAACAGCGGATCGTCGACATCGGTGACGTTCTGCACGTAGTGCACGTCGTGGCCGGCGTCTCGCCACACCCGGTTGACCAGGTCGAAGGTCAGGTAGGTCGCTGCGTGCCCGAGGTGGGTCGCGTCGTAGGGGGTGATCCCGCAGACGTACATGGTGGCGGTCGCACCGGGGGTAACCGGTCGTACCTGACGGTCCGCGGTGTCGTACAACCGCAACGGCGGCCCTGCTCCGGGGATGGTCGGAAGGGCGGTATCGGACCAGGACTGCATGATTACGAGGGTAAGGGTGTGGTCGGGATCATCCGCCCCCGGCCCGGTCTCGCGGCGCGCGGGAGTCGTCGGGCGGCTGGTGCCGACCTGCGTCTTCCAACAATTCGTGGGATGTCAAGGTTTTGGGTTTCGCTGAATCAGCTGTCGGCGCGGCGGGTGGGATCGGCGATCGTGTTCCGGGTGATCGCGAACGTCCCGTCCAGGTCCGGAATGTCCGGGTCAGTGTCGGCGAGGGCGATCTGGGTGAACTCGCCGCGAGCCACGTCGAACTCGAGTTCGTGGTAGGCGACCGTGTCGCCCCAGTCCGGTGAGGGCAACGAGATGAACCGGATGGTGAACCGGCCGGAGTCCACCGACCCCTCGGTGAGGACGTAGACGCCGAAGTGGTTCTCCCCCTCCGAACTGAGCCAGTAGATGCCGTTGTCGTAGAGATGCAGGTCGGTGTCGGGGTAGGGCTTCTTGTTGTAGAGATGCACATAGTGCAATGCGAATTTGTAGGTCGGCGCGCCGATCCCGATCTGCACGGTCGGTGCCGCACGGTCTCCGGTGGAGTGGGTCATCGGGTCCTCCTCGTCATCGCGCCGAGCATTCGAAGCTCAACTGTGCCAGGAATTCCACCGCGACGGCATCGTGGTCGCCGCGGAATCAGCCGGCGCGCTCAGAAGGCGGGCCACGGGATCGGTCGTGCCGTACGCGGCACGGGCATCACCGGGTTGTCGAGCACCCGCTGGGTACGTTCGATGAGCGCATCGATCTCGGTGTCGGTGATGTGCTCGCTGAGCGTGTCGGCGAACGCGCCAGGCAACTCCTTCGCGAATGCGGTGAGGTCGGCGAGCATGCCGTCGGAGATCGGCTGACCGGCCCACCCCCACAGCACGGTGCGCAGCTTGTGCTCGGCGTGCAGACAGATGCCGTGGTCGACACCGTACACCTGCCCGTCCACGCCTTCCAGTGCGTGCCCGCCCTTGCGGTCGGCGTTGTTGAGCAGCACGTCCAGCACCGCCATCCGCTGCAGTCGCGGATCATCGGCGTGGATCAGCGACACCTCGTTGCCCTCTTGGTCCAGCGCGCGCAGCACCTCGCAGAAACCGTCCGGTATCGCACCCGCCGGGCAGAGGTCGATCAGATCGAGCCGGTTGCCCTGCTCGGTGTGGTTGTCCACGCCCTCGACCCAGCGTTGCACCATGCCCAGCCCGAAGGGGCCATCCCGCAGGATCGTCTCCGGGATCACGGCCCAGCCGATCGCCTCGGAAATCAGATACGAAGCCACCTCACGTCCGGCCAGGGTGCCGTCCGGGAAATCCCACAGCGGCTGCTCGCCACGGATCGGCTTGTACACCACCCGCAGTGGAAAGGCATCCGTGTCATCGGCGGCGGTGTCGATCACCTCGCAGACCAGGGTCACGTTGCTGGCGGTAGTCACCCGCCCGATCACCGTCAGCTCGCCGCTGCGGAATCGGTCCCCGGCCTCGGCCACCTACTCACTCCTCTGCTTCGGCCGCGCCGAAGATGTCGCCGCGCTTGTATCCGTTGGTGCGCACACACATGTGCCCACGCGCCGACAGCGGTTCACCGCACAGGGGGCACGGCGGACGCCCGGCCGCGATCACCCGGGTCGAGCGCAGCGCGAACTCGCGGGCCTGGATCGGGGTGAGGAATACGCGCACCGCGTCGGGACCCTCCTCGGTGTCGTCGAGTACCACCGACTCGTCGACCTCGGTCTCGGTGATCGCCAGCAGTTCCACCACTACCGCGCCCGCATCGGCGTCCCAGCCGAGACCCATGGTGCCGACGCGGAATTCGGCGTCGATCGGGGTCACCAGCGGCGCGTTGTCGCTGACATCCTCGGCCTGCGGCGGCACCTCGGCGCCGAAACGGCGGGCCACCTCGTCCAACAGCAGACCCATCCGGTCGGCGAGTACCTTCACCTGCTGCTTCTCCAGCAGCACGCTGACGACGCGCGGTTCCTGAACGGCCTGCAGATAGAACGCGCGATCGCCCGGCTCACCGACGGTCCCGGCGACGAAACGATCGGGGGTGCGAAATACATGGATTGCGCGTGACACATGCACCTCCTGATACGTGACCCTGATCGACTACCCGCGGCGCGCGGCTTCCATACAACGGTTGCTACATCGTTTACAAGGAATCTCAGCGCTCCGCATTCCCATTATCCGCACTTCCGGTACCACCAAGCTCCCCGCCGGGAACCGGCCCGGAAGCGTCGGCGGTCGCGTCGCCGGCATCGGCGGCCGATGCGGGCGACGAGCGTTGCGGTCCGGTCGCTGCGAGGGCGGACAGATCGGTGCCGGTGTCGTTGAGCCGCCACACGTAGGGTGCGGTCGGGGTGTAGCGAACCACGCTGATCGAAGCGGGCTCCACCATGATCCGCTGGAAGCCGTCGAGGTGGATGCCGAGGGCGTCGGCGAGCACCGATTTGATCACGTCGCCGTGCGTGCATGCCACCCACAGTGCGTCGCGGCCGTGTTGCTCGACCAGTGCCCGGTCGTGGTCGCGGATCGCGGCCACCGCACGGGTTTGCACCTGCGCCAAGCCCTCACCTCCGGGGAACACCGCGCCGGAGGCGTGTCGCTGCACGACCTTCCACAGCGGTTCCTCGACCAGTTCGGCGATCGGACGCCCGGTCCATTCGCCGTAGTCCACTTCGATGAGCCGTTCGTCGAACACCGGCTCGAGCCCGAACTTCTCCGCCAGCGGCGCCACCGTGCGCTGGCAGCGCAGCAGTGGGGAGTGCACGATGCGTTCGATCGGCAACCCGGCCAGTCGTTCGGCCACGGCCCGCGCCTGCTCGTCGCCGCGCTCGGTGAGCTCGACGCCGGTGCTGCGACCGGCCAGGGTGCGGGCGACGTTCGAGGTCGACGCCCCGTGCCGCAACAGGATCACCGTCATGCGGCCAGCCTAGCGATCATGTCGCCGAAACCACCCCGCCCGCCAGCAGACCCATGATGGTCAGGCCCAGCACGATGCGGTAACCGACGAACCAGTCCAGGGAATGCCGGGCCACGAACCGCAGCAGCCACGCCACCGACGCGTAGCCGACCACGAACGCCAGCAGCGTCGCCACCAGCAGTTGCGGTCCGCTGGCATGCAGTCCCTCGCCGGCGGGTTCGAACGCGTCCGGCAGGCTGAACAGGCCCGAGGCGGTCACGGCTGGAATGGCGAGCAGGAACGAAAACCGCACGGCCGCTTCGCGCTCGAGCCCGAGGAACAGACCCGCCGTCGATGTCGCGCCCGAACGTGACACACCGGGAACCAGCGCGAGGCACTGCGCGAAACCCATCACCAGACCGTCGCGGGTGGTCAACTGCACGATCGGACGCTCTTTGCGTCCGTAGTATTCACCGGCCGCGATCACCAGCGCGAACGCGATCAGCATGAACGACACCAGCCACAGATTCCGCGCCCCCGTGCGGATCTGGTCTTTGAACAGGAAACCGAGCACGCCGATCGGGATGGTGGCGATGATCACATACCAGCCAACCCGGTAGTCCAGTCCGCGTTGCGTCTTGTCGGCCAGGCCGCGGAACCAGGCGAGCACGATTCGCCCGATGTCCTTGGCGAAATACACCAGCACGGCGGCCTCGGTGCCCAGCTGGGTGACCGCGGTGAACGAGGCGCCAGCGTCGTCGCCGAAGAATACCGCCGACACGATGCGCAGATGCGCCGACGACGAAATCGGCAGGAACTCTGTCAATCCCTGCACCAGACCGAGCACCAGTGCCTGTACCCAGGTCATCGACTCAACCACGAACTACCTCTCCCTGCTGCCCGAAACCTTCGATCCGACTGGGCAATTGGTGTGCCAGCGGGTTGCACCGACGTGATTGTCGTCGCAATCTCGCAGCGACAGTACAGTGTCGGGCCGGTGCGGACATGTCGGGCCGTTGCGTCGCGACCCACGGCGCGCGTGGACGCCGACTCGGGGCGCCACACTCTAGGCTTGGCGCCGTGACGAATGCGCGGACACGGTGATGGAACAGCGGACGGTCGGACGCAGCGGCCTACGGGTGTCCCGGATCGGCCTGGCGACCCACAGTTGGGGATCGCACACCGACGCCGAGGACGCCGCGGTGCAGCTGGTCGCGTTCGTGGACGCGGGTGGCACGCTGGTGGACACCTCCCCCGCTTACGCGGGAGGTGGCGCGCAGCGGATCCTGGCCGAGCTGCTGGGGGATCTGGTGTCGCGTGACGATCTGGTGCTCAGCGGATGCGCGGGGATTGCGCTGCGGCGCGCTCCGGCACCGACCGGGCCCGCGGTGCCTGGTCCGGAGGTGGCGCGGACCACGGTGGACACCTCGCGGCGGGCGCTGCTGGGGCAGTTGGATCGGACGCTGCTCGAGTTCGGCACCGACTATCTCGACATCTGGAATGTCGCGGTGTGGGATCCGCGGACGCCGCTCGAGGAGGTCGCCGCGACCCTGGAGCAGGCGGTGCGTTCCGGACGGGTCCGCTACGCGGGGGTGCGTGGGTTCGGGGCCTGGCAGCTGGCCAGCTTGGCCGCGATCATGCCGGTGACCGCGGCGCAGACACCGTATTCGCTGCTGGCGCGCGGCGCGGAGGCCGACTTCGTGCCCGCCGCCCAGCATCATGGTGTCGGTGTGATCGCCTCGGCGCCGCTGGCGGGTGGGATCCTCACCGGCAAGTACCGCGACGGTGTTCCGGCCGACTCGCGTGGCGCCGACGAGGCGACCGCCGCGGAGATCCGCAGCGGGCTCGACGACCGCGCGATCCGGGTGGTGGACGCGCTGGTGACCGCCGCGGACGGGCTGGGGACCTCGCCGCTGGCGGTCGCGCTGGCCTGGATCCGGGATCGGCCTGCCATCGCAAGCATGATCGTCGGCGCCCGCGACATCGGGCAGCTCACCGGGGTGCTGGCCGCCGAAACCCTCGAACTGCCGCGCGCGATCGCGGCCGCACTGGACGACGTCAGTGCACGCACCGAATGAGGCAGATTAGCCTTGCCTGCATGAGCACTGCAGCAACGGTGGGTGGGCGTCTCGGCCGAGTCCGAACCGGAGGGTTGCGTGCCGTCTCCGCCGTGTTCGCGGTGGGTCTGCTCCTCGGTGCGGTCGCGTGCGGCGCCGAGGGCGGGACGTCGCACAGGGGACACGGGCCGTCGACGGCGACGCTGAGCGATCTGGACCCGGTGCCGATCGGATCGGAACCGACGCCCGCGCTGCCGGTGACGGTGCGCTCGTTCGACGGCACCCAGGTCACCGTCAGCGACGCGGGCCGCATCATCGCTGTGGACCGCTATGGCACCCTCGCCCAGATCGTCTACGCGCTCGGTTTGGGACCGAAGCTGGTCGGGCGCAGCACCTCCGCCGCCTTCCCCGCGGTGCGGGATGTTCCCAACGTGGCAGGCGGCAACGGGTCGCTGAATGTGGAATCGGTTCTTGCGCTGCGGCCTTCGGTGTTCCTGACCGACACCACCAGTGCCGCGCCCGCGGTGCGTGAGCAGCTGCGCGCGGCCGGTGTCACGGTCGTCTACTTCGATCCGCAGCGCACGATGGAGGGGGTGGTGCCGCAGATCGAGGCCGTCGCGGGCGCGCTCGGCGTGCCCGACCGCGGGCAGGCGCTGGCGCAGCGCACCCGCGACGAGATCGCCTCCGCGAGCGCCGCTGTGCCCGCCAAGGATCCGCAGCTGACCATCGCGTTCCTGTATCTGCGCTCCACCGCCATCATGATGCTCGCCGGACCTGGGTCGGGCGCGGATGCGCTGATCGCCGCGCTCGGCGCGCGCGACGCCGGAACCGTCGCCGGGTTGACCGAGCCGTTCACCGCGATCACCAGCGAGGCCATGATCGGGGCGGCGCCGGATGTGCTGCTGGTGATGTCGGACGGTTTGAAATCCGTCGGCGGAGTCGACGGGCTGCAAAAGGTGCCCGGCATCGCCCAGACCCCGGCCGGCCGGGACAAGCGCGTGGTGGACATGTCCGATGCGGTGCTGCTGAGCTTCGGACCCAACACCGGCCGGGTGATCGCGGCGCTGAGCGAGGCCGTGTACGGCACCGAGCCCGCATGAGTTCCTCGGCCACGAAGCCGGCGGGGCCCACGGTCACGCCGAAGTCGCGCGGCCGCTCGCGGGTGGGGATCGTGTTCGCAGTGGCGATCGCCGGGCTGGTCGTGCTCGCGCTCGCGTCGGCGGCGATCGGTCAGGTGCCGACGACACCGGCCGAGGTGGCTGGCAGCGTCCTGCACCGGATCGGGCTGGAGTGGGGGCCGATGCCGGCGCATCCCGCCGGGGAGGTGACGCTGTGGCAGGTGCGGTTCCCGCGGGTGGTGCTGGCGATGCTGGTCGGCGCCGCGCTCGCGACAGCGGGTGCGCTGTTACAGGGGGTGTTCGCGAATCCGCTCGCCGAACCCGGGGTGATCGGGGTGTCGGCGGGCGCGGCGGTCGGTGCGGGAACGGTGATCGTGGTCGGCGGCGCGTTCGTCGCCGCATGGTCGGTGGCCGCGGCCGCGTTCGTCTCAGGGTTGGCGACCACGTTGCTGGTGTATGTGCTGGCGCGTTCCAACGGTCGCACCGAGGTTGTCACGCTCGTGCTCACCGGTGTGGCGATCAACGCGTTCGCGGGCGGGTTGATCGCGTTGTTGTTGTTCGTCGCTTCCCCGGCGGCTCGCGACCAGATCGTGTTCTGGCAGTTGGGGTCGCTCAATGGTGCCACCTGGGAATCCGTCGGGGTGGTCGCGTGCCTCACTTTCGTCGGTGTGGCCGCGTCGGTGCTCATCGCGCCCCGGCTGGACCTGCTCGCGCTCGGTGAGTCCGCGGCGCGCCATCTCGGTGTCGACGTGGAGCGCTTGCGCCGCAACGTGATCGTCGTCGTCGCCGTTCTCGCCACCGCTGGTGTCGCGTTCACGGGGATCATCTTGTTCGTCGGCCTCATCGTCCCGCACCTGGTGCGGATGCTCGTCGGCCCCGGCCACCGCGTCCTGATCCCGCTCAGCGCCATCGTCGGCTCCGTCGTCCTGCTCGCCGCCGACGTCGCCGCGCGTTCCTTGATCGACAACGCCGATCTCCCCCTGGGCATGCTCACCTCGCTGATCGGCGGCCCCTTCTTCTTCTGGCTGTTGCGCCGCACCCGAGCACGCTCCGGTGGCTGGGCATGACCCCCCGCGTCCTCCGTCGAGTGGCACAGGGCTGTGGCAAACGCCGAGAATCCCTTTCCTCGGTGTGTGCCTCGATCGGTGGAATTTGTGCGGGAGGTGGTCGGTGAGCGGGGTGCGGTACGGGTTGGGTGGGGTGTTCGCTCGGGTGAATGAAGTGCCGGTGGCGCCGGAGCGTGGCGTGGTTACGGTGCGCGCGGTCGGGGTCAGTGTGGATCGGCGCGGGGGCGGTGGGCCACACAGTCGGCGTGTGCTCGAGGGGATCGATTTCGAGGTGGTCGCGGGGCAGGTCGTGGCGCTGGTGGGCCCGAACGGTGCGGGCAAGTCGACGCTGTTGGCTGCGCTGGCCGGGGAGCTGACGCCCAGCGAAGGAGTGGTCGAGCTCGATGGGCGGGCGTTGGCGCACTGGTCGCCGTTGGACATGGCGCGGCGGCGGGCCGTGCTGCCGCAGAGCCACACCGTCGGATTTCCGTTTACCGCACGAGAAGTGGTGGCCATGGGCCGCGCGCCTTGGGTGCGCACCGAGCGCCGCGAATGCGACGAGGAGCAGATCGCCGCCGCGATGGCCGCCACCGACGTGGAACACCTTGCCGCCCGGTCGTTTCCGACGCTGTCCGGCGGTGAACGTGCCCGCGTGGCGCTGGCCCGTGTGCTCGCCCAGGACACCGGCACCCTCCTGCTGGACGAGCCGACCGCCGCACTGGACCTCGGCCACCAGGAAGCTGTGCTGCGCCTGGCCACCGCTCGCGCCGCCGCGGGCGCCGCCGTGGTGGTGGTCCTGCACGATCTCGGTATCGCTGCCGCCTATGGCGACCGGGTCGCCGTTCTCGAATCCGGTCGCATCGCCGCCGACGGCCCACCCCGCGACGTCCTCACGACCGCCCTGCTCACTCGCGTCTACCAACATCCGGTGGAGGTACTCGACCACCCGATCACCGGCGCCCAGTTGGTCCTGCCCGTTCGCCGCTGATCAGGTTCGCCCCACGCGACGTCGAGCTACCGCCAGATCATTTTCAGAACGGCAGGCGTCAAAAGCATGCGGATCACGCTGGCGTCCAGGATCAGTGCCGCGATCATGCCGTAGGCGATGTATTTCATCAGCACCAGGTCGGAGAACCCGAACGCGCCGGTGACCACGATGAGAATGGCGGCCGCGGAGGTGATCACGCCGCCGGTGTGGGCGATGCCGGAGCGGATCGCTTCCGGCGCGGAGGCGCCCTCGGCGCGCGCCTCCGACACCCGCGACAGCAGGAATACCTCGTAGTCGGTGGACAGCCCGAACACGACCGTCACGATCAGCGCGAGCACCGCGAACATCAACGGTCCCGGCGTGAAATGGAAAATCCCCGCGCCGTGCCCCTCGACGAACATCCAGGTCAGCACACCGAGGGTCGAGATGAGGCTGAGCGCGCTCATCGCGACGGCCTTCAGCGCGAGCGCGACCGACCGGAATGCCGCGTAGATCAGCGCCAGCGCCGTGGACACCAGGATCGCCAGCAGCATCGGCAGCCCCTTCAGCAGGCCGTTGATGCTGTCGCGTTCCAGCGCGGGCACTCCGGCGACCATCACGTCGACCCCGGGCGGTTCGGGGAGAGCCCGCAGCGCCGCGATCACCCGGTCCGCGTCGCGTTTGTCTGCGAGCCCGGCGGCGAGCACGTTGATTCCGTCCGTGGTCGGCGCGGAGGGCTCGAACCGTCCGGTCAGCCCGGCGACCTGGTTGGCGGCGAATCGGATGTCGCTCAACTGTTGCGGGTCGGCGCCCACCACCACGAGTTTCAACGGCTCGGTACGGAAGCTCGGGAACAGCTCGTCGAATCGTTCCTGCGCGAGCCGCGCCGGACTGTCGCCGGCGAGATAGCGCTCGCTGAGTCCGCCGAACTCGATGTGCCGCAAGGGGATACTCAGCGCGAGCAGCCCGAGCACGATCGAAACCGCCACCGCGAGCGGGCGCCGCATCGCCCACAGCGCGAGCCGGGAGAAGAACCCGGCCTGGATCCGCGCTTCGGTCCTGGTGCGGGAGAACTGTTTCCACCCCAGGAAGTCGATGCGGCGTCCGACGATGCTCAAGGCCGCCGGCAGCGCGGTCACCGACAGCAACGCCGCCAGCAGTACCGAACTGATGCCGCCGTAGGGCACCGAGCGCAGCACCCCGATCGGGAAGGTGAACAGCGTGCCGAGGCTGATCGCGATGATCGCGGCTGAGAACAGCACTGTGCGCCCCGCGGTCGCGACGGTACGCGCGGTGGCCTCTTCCACCGTGTGTCCGGCGGCGAGCTCCTCCCGGAAACGGGTGACGGTGAACAGTCCGTAGTCGATCGCCAGTCCAAGACTCACCAAGGTCATGACGGCGTTGGCGAAGACGTTGACGGCGATGTAGTCGGTGAGCAGGCGCAGTCCGCCCTGCGTGCCCAGGATTGTCATGCCACCGATCAGCACCGGTAGCAGCGCCCCGATCACGCCGCCGAACACGAAATACAGCAGGATCGCCACGATCGGCAAGGCGATGACTTCCGCGCGTTTGATGTCGTGCTGCATGCCGCTGTTGATGCCTTCGACGACCGGCTGCAACCCGGCCTGCTGCACCGTTGTGCCGCCGGGGCCGCCGCCGTCGGGTCCGGCGCCGAGGTGGTCTTTGATGGCTGCGTAGTTCTCCACGGTCGCGGTGCCCGCGCCGCGCAACCCGACGCTGGCGAATGCGTGGGTGTGCGAGGCGTCGGTGGCCTGCGCGGAAAACGGGCTGTCCCAATAGCTGTCGATCTTCCGGATGCGGTCGGGATAGGTCGCCAGCAGGTGTGCGAGTTGTTCGGTCACCGGTCCGCGGACAGTGGGGTCGTCGACTGTCTTCCCCTGCGGGGCGGTGTAGAGCAGGATCAGATCGCTGTCGGTGTCGCGCCCGAAGGTGCTGTCGGCCAGTTCGGCGGCCGCGACCGATTCACTGCTTTCATCGAACCAGCCCTCCTGGGTCAGGCGCCCGGACAGATCGCGGCCGTACCACCCCGACACCAGCACGAACAGAACGAACGCGGCAAGCACCAGGAAACGGTTGCGGTGGACGAACCGTCCCCACCGCAGCGATCCGGACCTCAGCATCGAGTCGCGGAGCGCGGGCTAGCCGCAGGCCGGTGTGCGGTAGTCGGCCGAGCGCAGGATGCCGCACAAGTCGCTGCGCGAGATCTTCCACTTGCCGTCGACGAGCACGAAGTGCACGACGGTGGTGCGCACGACGGCGCCGGTGCCGTCCTTGTCCAGCCGCATGGTCGCGGTGAGCGTGCCGTCGTGGTTGTCGAAGACGGGGTCGGTGACGCCGTAGACGGCGCGGGGGTTGTCCTGCAGCGCCTTGTACATGTCGGGGATGGCTTGGCGGAAGGCCTCGCCGTCCTCGATCAGGTCGGTGCGCTCGCTGTCGGGCAGTGCCGGGTCCAGTGCCCTTTTGATGTGGGCGTCCAGCTCGGCGGCGGTGGGCAGCGGCCGGTGCGCGGCGCTGGCGGAGGCGGTGATCGAAGCCGACAGCGATGCGTTCGCCGAGGAGCGCGCGGCGTCGACAGCGGCCTCGTCCGGGCCGGTGCTGCAGGCCGCGGCGACGGCTACCAGCAGCAGGCCTGCCGCGATCCGGGCGTTCCGGGGAAGCGGTGTGTCAGTCATCACTCTCTACATACCATCGATTACTGCGCTGATTCGTCCCAGCAGGGCTCGCACGGTCGTGACGTCCCGGTCCGCGGCGGCCGCGGCCGGTGTGGCGTCGGGGATCATATCCCGCACCAGCGCGATGATACTGCGTTCGTCGTCGAGGTCGATGTCGGTGACCCTCGCCTCGGCGACCGCCACCACGTCTTCCGGGGCCGGAACGGCGCTGTCGAGGTCGCGGCGGTAGATCTCCAGCATCAGCGTCGAACGGACCGTGCGGAACGCGTAGGGGCGGCCGTCGGCTGTACTGCCGAACCCGTGTGCGTAGGCGCCGACGGTGATGTCATCGATGGTAAATCCCGACGGATTGTCGGCTTTCAACCGGAACTCCCTGATTCGGACACTGTGTGGATCCACCGTAACCCCGATTACCGACATTCTGCTCGAGCAGAGACCCGGTCGGTCGGTCGGTTACGTCATCATGGTCAGATGGTTCGGTTGCGGAAGATTCGTCGGTAGAAGGAGTTCGGTGGATGCGCCCTCGTGGCTCGGTCTGCTCGGCATTCGCAGGTGTGGCGTTGCTGGTGCTGCTGGCCGGATGCTCCTCCGGCACCGGCGGTGACGATCAGCCGACCAGGGAACCGGCCACTGCCGCGGTCGCGCCCGCCGCGAGCGCGCGGCCTGCGGGCGAGGTTTTCGCGTTCGCGAATCCGGTCGGCGGACTGCTCGCCGAGGCGGGCACCGGGCAGCTGGTCGCGCTCGACGCGAGCGGCGACACCACCGCCATGTTGTTCGTCGTCGATCCCGCAACGCTCACCCGGGTCGGTCCCGGAGGTATTCCGGATCCCGCCATCCGCACCCTGCCGCTGCCCGCACACGGGGCGGGTCTGGCTCGAGGCAAGCCGGGCGAAGTCCTGGTTCCCGCGGCGAACCGCGTCTTCCGCGTGGACCTCCTGACCGGCGTGGTGACGGAGATACCGGTCGACGGCGATGCCAAGTCGGTGCATCAGCGCGAGGACGGCTCGCTGATCGTCGGCACCGCGGACGGCAAGGTCCGCATCGTCTCCCCCGACGGCAAGGTCGCCGAGACCGTGTCGGGTCTCGCCTCCGCCGACGCGGTCGCGCTCACCGGTGAACACGTCTCCGTGCTCGACCGCCGCCAAACCTCTTTGACCCAGCTCGACCTCGGTGCAGACCGTCTCGGACTGGCGCTTCGCGCGGGCGACGGCGCCACCAACCTGGTCACCGATCCATTCGGCCGCATCGTCGTCGCCGACACCGCGGGTAACGAACTGCTGGTCTATAGTGCTGGACCGCTCGTGCTGCGTCAGCGTTTCCCGGTAGGATCGTCGCCTTACGCGCTTGCCTACGACCAGCGGTCCGACACCGTATGGGTGACGTGTACACAGAGCAACGAAGTCGTCGGATTCGACCTGTCGACGGGTATACCGGAGGAAGTGGGCCGCTACTCGACCGTCCGGCAGCCGAACTCGGTGGCCATCGAGCAGCGCACCGGTGACTTGTTCGTGGGGTCCGCGACCGGCGACGGTCTGCAACGGATCGGTGCGGACGATCGGAAGAGAGGGCACTGATGGCTCGGACACCGCGCGCGGGCGACGATTCCGCGGCATCTCCCGATCCGACGGCGCATCGGGCGCGCAGGGGTGCCCTGCCCGCGGGTTGGGAGACCACCAGCGACGACTACGAGTACGTGCCGCTGCGCCTGCCACCCGACGTGACGCGGGTGACCGCGTCCATGCGGCTGACGATCCAGGCCGAGTTCGGCGGCTGGGAGCTGTCGCGGGTGCGGGCCTACACCGACGGCAGCAGGCGGGTGCTGCTGCGCCGACGAAAATCCGCAATACCTCAGCCCGAACCCGGAATGTGAGCCGATGTACGCTCTGCTACTACGACTGATGTTCCTGGTCCCGCCGGAACGCATCCACCACCTGGTCTTTGCCGCCATGCGGTTCGCCGCCTGGTTCCCGCCGCTGCGCTGGGCGATGACCAAGCTGCTCACCACCGATGACCCTGTCCTGCGCGGCACCGCGTTCGGGGTCGAGTTTCCCGCGCCGCTCGGTCTGGCCGCCGGTTTCGACAAGAATGCCGACGGCGTCGACGCGTGGGCCCCGCTCGGGTTCGGTTTCGCCGAGATCGGCACTGTCACCGCCCAGGCCCAGCCGGGCAATCCCGCGCCGCGGCTGTTCCGGTTGCCCGCCGACCATGCCTTGATCAACCGGATGGGTTTCAACAACTACGGCGCCGCCGCTGCCGCCGAACGGCTGCGCGACCGTCGCGGCGGCGTGCCGATCGGCGCCAATATCGGCAAGACGAAGATCGTCGAGCCCGACGACGCGGCCGCCGATTACGCGACCAGCGCCGCCCTGCTCGGTCCGCACGCCGACTACGTCGTCGTCAATGTCAGCTCGCCCAATACCCCCGGCCTGCGTGACCTGCAGGCCGTCGAATCGCTGCGGCCGATTCTGCGGGCGGTGCTGGACCGTGTGCGGGTGCCGGTCCTGGTGAAGATCGCCCCGGATCTGTCCGACGAGGACATCGACGCGGTCGCCGATCTCGCCGTCGAGCTCGGTCTGGCGGGCATCGTGGCCACCAACACCACCATCCGCCGCGATGGGCTGCGCACAGGTCCTGTCAAGGTTGCCGCCATGGGCCCGGGCGGCTTGTCCGGCGCACCGGTCGCCGACCGTGCCCTCGAGGTTCTGCGTCGCCTGTACGGTCGTGTCGGCGATCGTCTCGTGCTCATCTCCGTGGGCGGTATCGAAACCGTCGACCAGGCATGGGAACGCATCCTTGCCGGCGCTACCTTGTTGCAGGGCTACACCGGCTTCATCTACGGCGGCCCGTTCTGGATGCGCAAGATCCATCGTGGTCTCGCGGATCGGGTGCGCGCCGATGGATATCGCAGTATCGGCGAGGCCGTCGGCGCGGGGCACATCGCCCACGCTTGAGGTCGGGCTGTTCGCGGCGCGGCCGATCGGGTCAGCCGTGTACCAATGGTGGTTCGGTGCTGTGGGTGCGCAATCGTCGGGTGCGCGGGCCGGGCCCCGGCGGCGCCGTGTCCCCTTCCGGTCGCAGGTCGTGGTTCAATCTCGCCGCCATCCGCTTGGCGAGCAGGATCACGGCGTGTTCGCGCAGGATGCCCAGTTGGTCGGCATAGATGTCGGCGCGGGCCTGGATCATCCGGTCGTGTACCCCGTACGGGTCGCTGAGCAGTTCGTCGAGTTCCATACCCGCTTGCGCCTGGGCACGGGTCAGTGGCCGGTTCGGCAGCCAGCTCAGCCGCCATACGTCGGTGCCCTCGCTGTCGCGGTAGGCCGACTCCGGGGTGAGGTCACTGGTCATCGTCCATTCGGTGGTGTGAACGGTCATCGTTGTCTCCGGTGCAACAGATGGAGTGAGGCCGGCTCCAGGGTTTTGGGATCGATGGTCACGAATGCCTCCTGTCGTGCATCCGCTGAGGCAGCGCGATCGATGCGTGCTGCAGGGTGATTCCCTCTGGGTCGGCGCACGTGTGGGCCGACGGGTCCGTTGCCGAGCCGGGGCGTTGAGCAGTTCGCTCAGGTCTGTTCCGGCTCGCGCCTGTTCGCGGTTGAGGCGGTGGGTTCACCAGTTCAGCCGCCATGCCTGTTCCTCGCTGCCTGCCCGCCACGCCATTCAGGATGGCGCTGCTGGTCGTCGATCGGCTGTTCGCGTAGGTCGCCACGGTCGGCTCCGCGGCGGACGACTTGTCGCCGAGGCGCACCGATCGCAGGAGGGTGTGCCCGGCCGGGCCGACGCACGGGCGGCCTGTAGGCGCTTCGCCGCTGCGGTGGAGCGGGCGACGACCGAGCGGATTGCTGCAGGTGAGTTGGGCGGCGGCTGGTTTAGTCCACCACCGACTTCGCCACCAGCTCGGTCTCCGGTCCGGCGGGGCGGTGTTGCCGTCGCCGTCGAATCTGCCATATCAGGAGAATCACTTTCATCACCAGCCCTCCCGAATTGCCTGGTGCTGCGATGGGGATCGCCACATCCAGTGTGGCATTTGCCGTTCCCCGAGCGCAATTGCCGTTGTAATTTGGAAATTGACAGTTCGCCGGCTGGCTAAACCCGAGTGGCCGACGTGAGCGCGGCGCACCGACGACGCGCCGATCGAGGAGGGGGCATTCGCCATGGTCCCGCAGGACTCGGGGATGGTTGCCGTTCGCAATATCCTTACGCGGTTGTGCAAACGGTCCGGACTGAGCTCGGAACGGTTGCGCAGCACCGAGATCGATGTGCTTCCGCTGCTGGATCTGCTCGCCGTGCGCCAGTACGCGTGGCGCGCCGGCATGGCACGGGAGGAGGCGGTGCTGCCGCTGGTACAGGAGCTGGTCCGGCGGTTGGAGCCCACCAACCGGCTGATCGTGGACGCGGAACTGTCGTTGGGACTGCTGCGTGAGCATCCGCCCAACGGCGTGAACCTCGACCGCTTGTACGCTTCGGATCTGGGCGAACGACGCGAATATCTCACCCAACGCTGGGAGGTGCTGCACGAAGCCATAGGGGCGCAACGGATTCCCGCCGCGCCGACGGTGCGGTCGCTGCGTGCGGCACCTGAGCACCGTGCGTTCACCGAACTGGCCTCCCTGCTGGCAACGGCGTCGGTGTTCGACGGCGCGCCCGTCCTCGACACCATCATCGCTGCATCGGAAACAACGGCGAGACAGTTGGTTTCGGCGAAGTCCCGCGGCGCGGTGACCGTGATCGGTGACGCGGTCATCGACCACATGTACCTGGTCGACCGGATTCCCGGCCCGGGCGGCACCGCCTGGGGAAGTTACGAGGAGCATCCCGGCGGCAAGGGCCTGACCCGCGCGGTCGCGGCCGCCCGGCTCGGCCTGGACGTGCGCCTGATCTCGGCGGTCGGCGACGACGACGCCGGAAGTCGCATTCTCGAATACCTGCGCAGCGAACGGGTCGACACCGAATTGGTCAAGGTGGTGCCGTTCGCGCCGACGCCGGTCACGTCGGTGACGATCGCCGGCACCGGCGCGGCCAGCACGATCGGATGCAAGGACGAGCGAATCCGGTTGAGCGCACAGGATCTACGCAGTGCGGGCGTCCGCAATGCGCTGGTCGGGTCCGACGCAGTACTGCTCACCTTCGAACAACCGACCGGGGTGATCGAGCAGATCATGGCGGAACTACGGTGCTTGGGAACCCGGCCGCTGGTGGTCGTCCACCCGGCGCCGCCGCTGGATCGCCCACAGTACCTCTACCAGTATCTCGGCGCAGTGGACTATCTGGTCGGCGCGGACAAGGAACTGGGGGCGCTGGCGATGGTGCCGGAGAGCACGGTCGGCTCCGGTGCGCAGACCGCGACGCTGCTGCGTGCGCTTGGGGTGCGGTCGGTGTGCGCGATTCAAGACTTCCGGTGCGCGGTGTGGTCCGACCAGGTCAGCGGTGAATTCCAGCCGTTTCCGACCGCATTGGAGGACTCGGTCGGCGCTCACGCCGCCTTCTCCGCCGCGCTGGTATATCGTCTCGTTTCGACGCGCCGCCCCGCCGAACGCAACGACTACGTCTGGGCGACCGCCGCGATGGTGGCGACGCAATCGGTCGGGGATGTCCCCGGCGCAATGCCACTGGTGAGTGAGGTCGAACGGATATTCCGACTCGCTACGGAGGAGCATTGACCAGAATTGTGTCCGGCCTTGCCGATACCGATCACCGGTTCGGTCGCAAGGGGCATGATTTGCGAGTTCGTGTGGTGGAACTGGACGAGGACAACGAGCGGGGCCACCTGTTGATGTTCGGTGCGGTCACCGATGGATGCCTGGTCAGGGTGCACTCGCGCTGCCTATACGGTGAGGCGCTGCGGTCCGACGACTGTGACTGTGGGCCCGAGCTGGACAAGGCGCTCGATCTGATCCAAGCTGCGGGGTGTGGGGTACTGGTCTATCTGGAGCAGGAGGGCCGCGGCGCGGGACTGATCGCGAAGGCGCTCGGCTACCGCGAGAGCGAGTTGTCGGGCACCGATACATTCGCCAGCTACGAGAAGCTGGGCTACCCCGCCGACGCCCGCACCTACGCTGCGACCGCGCGCGCTCTGGCGGATCTGGGCCTGCGTTCGGTGCAGTTGCTCACCAACAATCCAGGCAAGGTCGAAGCTCTGCGGCGGGCCGGTTTGCACGTCACCGTGGTGCCGCTGCGGACCGAGGTGCTCAGTGAGCGGGCCCGCGACTATGTGGAGGCCAAACGCAGGCGTCGCAAGCACTGGATTCCTACGGATTCCGCGCCGTGGGCGGTCGAGCCGGATATCTCGCAGCTCCCCCGGCCCGTCGACGAGCCGGCGGTGGTCGCGAGCGACGGTGACGTGCCGTTGGCTGTCGATCCGCCGGGCGAGACCGTCTACGCACAGCCGGGCTCCGCATCGGCCCCGGATCTCATCGGCGCGTAGAGGTTTCTCCAAGCCGACCGGCCAACGCGAGTCAGCCATGGACGCTGGCGTCTTCTCGCTGGGCAACTAGTTCACGAATGCCTGGTTCAGGGACTGGCTTTCAGTCCGTGAACTGCTTTTGTCGACACCGGCGCTCAGCAGACGGCATCTGAGAGGATGTCTGACAGGTCGGCACTACAGCTGCGCCATGGCGAAGCCGACGAGTAGGACGCAGAAGGCTCCGATTTCGCCGACGATCAGAGCGGCTAGCACGAAACGCGCCGAGGGTGGCGGGTTGCGCATTTGATTGTCGGTCTCACGCCGCAGCCCGAGCCGGATATAGTTCGCGATCGTTACCACGAACAGCAGGATCATCGCCGCGGCCGCACCGAAGTTCACCGCAGACGGCCAGCCGGACAGTTCGACGAACATCGCGATCAGCCCGGTCGCGAACGCGTACAGCAAGGCGGCTCGGTGGGCGATGTCGACGTAGGGGTGTGCCAAGCCGTCCGGCGAGTTGGTCATCGCCTGCCATTTCCACACACCGAGAACCAGTGCCCATAAGAAGATGAGTCCAGAGAAGAACAGCACCAAGGCTGTTTCCGTGCGGATATTCATGTTCGGTCCCTCATCAGTCAAGCAGGCGGCCCGCGTGGGCCGCCGTTCAGCGGTAGCGTACCTCCTCCGGGCGGTCTGGGCACCAGCAACCAACTGCCGCTACGCGATCCACCTGATCGGACGTGACTGTCCGGTCCGTCGATACCGGGCGGCAAAGCCGCTCACGTGAATGTGAGTCCGAAATGCGCGCCCAGCTGATTGAGCAAGCCGGGGTCGCCGAAGACCGCTTCCCCGTTCACGTCCTCGTCCCCGGGATCCACGGCACAAAAACGCTCGGAGGAGTTTGCAGGGATTCCGGCGAGGTAGGTGGCGAAGACGAGTCCGGCTTCGAAAGCCTCGTCCTCATCTCCGGGATATACCGGCCATGACTCGGTCTCGCCGTTACAGTCGAACTGGAGCTGCCGGTCCGCGTCGTTCTCAACCAGTCGCACGTTGGTGATGGTCACCAAGCCTCGGCTGCAGGAGGCGATCGACTGCAACTCGGCCTGATACCATTCCAGCCGTTCGTCGTCGGCCTCGTCGATGCCGCGAAACGTCTTGTAATCGAACGAGTATCGGATCTCCAGTTCGCTGAGCAGACTGAGCACGGCATCCTGGGCCGTGTGGCCGTAGTAGCTCAGCGGCTCGTCGAGTACGTCCGGCTCGAAGGTCTCCCGAGGTGTGGACCGGTCGACAAGACCGAGCTCGACGATCATGTCCACCACCTCGCGGACGGTGCGTTCGGAACCCATCAGTCCTCCTCTGTGCCTTCGTCTCGGAGCGGCCGGGCAGAGGATATCCAGGTCCCGCGAAACGCCTCCCGTCCTGAATTGTCCCCATTTCTGGGAGGTCTTTCCCGTCTGAAATCCATGCCCTCGAAAGGCGACCAACTCGGGTGACGGCGGCCTGCAGATGGAGCCGCTGCATGCAGAAAGCGCTGCGGGCCTGAGCGTTTCGCCCAGGACCACAGCTCGTGTCCGAGTTCTACTTCTGCTCGTAGGTGCCGATCAGGGTGGCGCGGGCAAGCGTGTGCGAGAACAGGTTGAAGCCGAGGTAGGCGGGCGTGGCGTTCTCATCGATGCCGAGACTGTCGACGTCTACCGCGTGCACGACGATGAAGTAGCGGTGCGGGCCGTGCCCAGACGGCGGCGCGGCGCCGACGAAGCCGTGGAATCCGCCGTCGTTGCGCAGCGTGATCGCCCCGGTCGGAAGGGCTCCGCCCTCCTCACCGCTGCCCGCGCCGCTGGGCAGCGAGGTGACGCTCGCCGGGATGTCGGCGACCGCCCAGTGCCAGAACCCGGACGCGGTGGGCGCGTCCGGGTCGTACACCGTGACCGCGAAGCTCTTGGTCTCCGCGGGGAACCCCGACCAGGACAACTGCGGCGAGATGTCCTTGCCTCCAGCGCCGAACACGCCGCTGACCTGGTCGTTGCCCAACGGGTGCCCGTCGGTGGCGTCGTCGGAGGTGAGGGTGAAGGACGGTAGTTGAGGAAGCGCGTCGTACGGGTTGTAGGTCATGGAACCTCTTTCGGATCGGTTCAGCTGTGCAGTAGGAAGTGTTCCAGCACCCGGGTGCCGAATTCGAGAGCCTCCACCGGAACCCGCTCGTCGACGCCATGGAACAGGGCGGTGAAGTCCAACTCCGGCGGCAGCTGCAGCGGCGCGAAACCGAAGCAGCGAATCCCCAAGCGGGCGAACGCTTTTGCGTCCGTGCCACCAGACAGCATGTAGGGCACGGTGCGGCCGCGTGGATCGTGGGCCAACACCGCGTTGTTCATTGCGTCGACCAGGTGGCCATCGAAGGTCGTCTCGTAGGAATCGAGTTTGGTGATCCACTCGCGTTCGACGTCCGGGCCGATCAGTTCGTCCACCTCACGCTCGAACGCCGCCTGCCGTCCCGGGACCACGCGGCAGTCGACCACGGCTTCGGCGGTCTGCGGGATCACGTTGGCCTTGTAGCCCGCCTGCAGCATGGTCGGATTCGCGGTGTCGCGCAGTGTCGCGCCGATGATGCGGGAGATGGTGCCCAGCTTGGTCAGCTGGCCCTCGATGTCGGGACCGGACGGGTCGAACGCCAACCCGGTCTCCTCGGCGACGGCGGCCAGGAACTCGGCTACCGAATCCGAAAGCACGAGCGGGAAGGTGTGTTTGCCCAGTCTCGCCACTGCGGCCGACAGGATCGTCACCGCGTTGTCCTCATGCAGGAACGACCCGTGACCGGCGCGGGCCTTGGCGCGCAACCGCATCCAGCCCAGACCCTTCTCGGCCGTCTCCACCAGATACAGCCTGCGTTCGGTGCCGTCGGGGCGCGGGACGGTCAGCGAGAACCCACCGACCTCCCCCACTGCCTCGGTGATGCCCTCGAACAGGTCGGGCCGGTTGTCCACCAACCACTGCGAACCCCACTTGCCGCCGTTCTCCTCGTCGGCCAGGAACGCGAAGACCAGATCGCGCGGAGGCACGGTGCCCTCGAGCTTGAACTGGCGGGCCAGCGCCAGCATCATCCCGACCATGTCCTTCATGTCGATCGCGCCGCGACCCCACACGTAGCCGTCGCGCACCGCGCCCGAGAACGGGTGCACGCTCCAGTCGGAGGCCTCGGCGGGCACTACATCCAAGTGCCCGTGGATCAGCAGCGCACCCCGGGTGGGATCTGCGCCTTCGAGCCGTGCGAAGACGTTGCCGCGCCCCGGCGCCCCGGATTCCACGTACTCGGTGGTATACCCCGCCTGATTCAGCTGATCGGCCACCCACTGCGCGCACTCGCACTCGCCCTTGGTAGTGGCCAGGTCGCCGGTGTTGGAGGTGTCGAAGCGGATCAGCGTGCTGACCAGCTCCACCACTTCCGACACCGCGCGTGAGCTTCTGTTCGGATCGATTCCTTCGCCAGTTGCGGACACGTCCCCTTTCCTACCACCTGGCGGACGAGCCGCGGTGTGTCCTCCCGCCCGTGCCGGGTCCGCGCGCACTCGGCTGTAGTGGGTAATCAGCCTGCTCGAGGCTCCGGCCGGATCCGCATCATCCTGATCGTAATCGGTGCCCTCCCGGGCCCTGCTGGTCGAATCCCGGGTCGGGCCGTCGAATCCGGTGATCCGGCTGCGATAATCTCGTCGCAATCGCTCCGGAGTACGGAGCATCGTGCACCGCCTCCACCTGGTCGATCCACGCGAACGGGATGCGGCCACGCGGGGTCGAATGTGACAGCAACACCGCGACGGCCCATCAAGGCCGTAGCCGAACCTCCCATCCCCAAGCTGGGGATCGGGTGCGGTTCGTCGGCGATATCGCCGAGCTGCTCGGGCACTTCATCACCATGCTGCCGCTCACATTGTCCAGGGCGCTCGATGGCCCCTGCGGCATCTCCAACTGGCCCCATGGTGGCCCGTCGGTTCGTCGATTCATTACAGCCGAACGCGACCACAGCCGCATCGACAACTGTTCGGGCGCACAACGATAGGCAAGTCAGTCCGACTAGTGCACGCGCGCCGCGCCGATTCGATCTATGCGGTCACGACCCCAAGCGCCCAAAGGTTCCAGAGCGCCGTTGAGCGCGACCCCGAGAATCGTCAGGCGGTATTCGACCCGGGGTGGCACCTCGCGATAGACGACCCGGCTCACGATTCCGTCCTCCTCCAGTTCGCGCAGCTGCTGAATCAGCATCTTCTCCGAGACTCCTGGCAGGCCCCTGCGCAATTCGCCGAAGCGCCGTACGCTGTGGGTCGCCAGATCCCACAGAATCAGCGCCTTCCACTTGCCGCCGACTACGTCCATCGCGGCGTCGATGCCACAGAAATATGGCCCGGATCGCTTCGCGCTCATCGTCCGACCTCTCTACCTGCTTACACACCGTTTGGTAAGTACCAGACAAAATAGTAGGTACTTGCCGGTCCGTCGGGCAAAGGGCAATCTTGGGTTTCAGCGCGCTGACCACGACGTTTTCGACTTTCCAAGGAGTTGAACCCGCAATGGCGGAGACTACGAACACCCCGGTGGTGATTCTGGGGCTGGGCGCGATGGGTAAAGCGCTGGCCGCAACGTTCCTGAAGGCGGGCCTGCCGACGACGGTATGGAACCGCACGCCTGGCAAAGACGCCGACCTCGTCGCGGCCGGAGCTGCCGCTGCGGCCACCGTCGACGAAGCGATCCGCGCGGGAGGTCCGATTTTCACGGTCCTGCTCGACCACGCGTCAGTGCACGCCACCCTGGACCCGGTGGCCGACCGGCTGGCTGGACGGCGGCTGATCAACTTGACCAGCACCGCTCCTGGCGAGGCTCGTGAACTCGCGGCCTGGGCGGCCGAGCGCGGCAGCGCCTACCTCGACGGCGGAATCATGGCAGTACCGTCCATGGTCGGCCAGCCTGGCGCCTCGATCCTCTACAGCGGTTCACGGGAAGTCTTCGACGCCCACCGTGAGACCCTCGAATTGCTCGCCTCCGCAGAGTACTTCGGCGACGACGCGGGATTCGCGTCAACCTACGACTTCGCCCTCCTCGCGGCCATGTATGCGATGTTCGGCGGCTTTTTGCACGGCGCGGCCATGATGCGTTCGGTCGGCGTATCGGCAGCCGAGTTCGGTGAACGGGCCGCCGCATGGGTCGCCGCAATGACCCAATCGCTTCCGTACCAGGGCCGCGTCATCGACGCCGACAACTACGCCGACCCTGTCCAATCCATCACCTTCCACAAATCCGCACTCGATGCGATCAACCGCGCCAGCCGCGACGCGGGCGTCACTGTCGACTTCGTAGCTCCCCTGAAGTCCCTCCTCGACCGCCAGGTAGCCGACGGCCACGGCGCCCTCGCCTTCGAACGCACCTTCGAAGAAATCCACTGACACACCCCCGCGAGTCGTGCGCCCGAAACCAACCCTTCGGCCGCACGGCTCGCGCGGCGCCGCCGCGCCGAAGCCGGCCGAGTATCTCCAGGTCCAGGCGCGATTTGGTCCACGCGGAGTGATCCGATAATCTTGCTGAGCACCATCGGTCCGGGTGGCGGAATGGCAGACGCGCTAGCTTGAGGTGCTAGTGCCCTTTATCGGGCGTGGGGGTTCAAGTCCCCCTCCGGACACAAAAACAGGGCGAATTTACCCAATCCGGGTGTCAGGGCAATGCCCTGACACCCACCTCTTTCCCATCCTCACTGACCTGCGGTTTTCCGCTTTCAGGGGTGGGTTTGTGTGACTGAGAACACACTCGCGGCGGTCATACCGCTTCTCGTGCCCGGCACCACCGGTCGGTTCCCTGCGGGGCAGTCGGGTTCCGGTCTGCCGCTGCCGCGGATTCGTGAGCACCACGAACAGACCGGCTTCTACTCGATACGCCCGATCGATACGAATGGGCGGGTGATGGACCGGGCACTACTCGATGTGCTCGCCTGGAAGCCAGGTGATCGGCTGCGCTGGCGCGTGCACGAGGACCTGATCATCATCTCCCGCCCCGGCTACGGAACGGTCGGTGTCACCAAACACGGCCACCTGCGGCTGCCCGCGGAATCCCGCCACGCGGTCGGTCTGGTCATCGGCGCCCGGGTGCTGCTGGCCGCCGACCCGACCCACGGCATCCTCGTCGTCTACCCACCCGAGGTCCTCGCCGAGATGGCCGCCTGCCGCTTCGCCGGCGCCGACGACGGAGACCTGTCGTGAACGCCGGCGCGGCCCGCGCGGCCGACATCGCGGCGGCGCTGCGGGTCTTGGACGGGCTCGGCCTCAACCCCGCCGACCTGCACACCACACCGCCACCACGCCCGCCCGCACCCACCTTCGCCGAATTCATCCCAGCCGTCCACGACGCAATGCCCGCCGGACGGACCCACCTGCTCGGCTTGGGCGAGGGCCATGGGGCTGGATCGGGTGGCGATCCGGATGACGCGCTGCGGCATACGCCTGACCCTACAGCCGCCACGCCCAGGCACCGACAACCAACCCGGAATCCCAATTCAGCAGGCCCACATGCAGACCCGGCTGGACACCAATCTCGGTCAGGAACCGCTGCACACGCTCCGGTGGCCACGTCGACTCGTCTACATAGCAGATCGAAACGCTGTTTGACCAGCGTCGGCGCACCGTACTCGGCCGCGTCGGAAAACTCGACCGCGACAGGTTAATTTAAGGCCGTCTAACAACGCGATTCGTTGGCAGAGCCTGGCGATGAGTAGCATCGCCATCCGCGTCGTCCACCTTCAGGTTCGATGTCTTCTAGATGAGGAGCAAACTGAGGCGGCACGATGTTGCGATCGACGACGGAGGGGACACAGTGATTGACGCAGAGCTTCGTGCGCTGGGAAGCCGTGATCCATACAATGAGATCTTGTCTCTGCGAGACTGGTTGGCCCAAGAGCCCGAGTTCCGTGGCTGCGTCCAAGCCCGGGACGCGGTGGTGCAGCCCGAGCATATGGGGGCACTGGAGGATGTGCTGATCGTGGCGCTGGGAGGTGGCGGCGCGGCGACACTTCTCGCCAAGTCGATCTCGATTTGGCTGCAGCAACGTCGCTCCGGGATCAGCGTTCGTATCACCGCACCCGATGGCACCAACATCGAGGTCACCGGTGAAGGGCCAGCGGCTGACGAGATCGCCAAGGTTTTCGGCCCAAGCGCGCCAGAGTGAGGAGATAGTCCATGCGGTTGCCGGACGGGCCCCGCTCCCAATTGGTCCTGATCGGCACCAGCCAATACGAGGACAACCATCTGCCCAATTTGCCAGCCGTGCGTCACAACATCGAGGACCTGAAAACTGTCCTGACGGGCAGTGCAGGTGCAGCATTCCCCGAAAAGAACTGCGCGTCCGCCGTTGACGTCGCCGATCCGGGATCGATCTGGCCGCTCCTGCAAGGGGCTGCCGATGTCGCCGAGGACCTACTGCTCGTCTACTACGCCGGGCACGGGGTGCTGGATCAGCGAGGCCGCCTCTACCTGGGCCTTCCGCGGACAGCAAAGAAGGCCTACCACTGGACGTCCTTGGACATGAGTCACATTCGTGAAGTGATGGCCGAGTCCGGCGCCCATAACAGGGTGCTGATCCTCGACTGTTGTTTCTCCGGCCGGGCATATGAGGCAATGGGGGGCTGAGGTTCACCCCGGGTAGTGGACACCGAGTTAGCAGGATCGATGGTTCTGCTGGTAGGGATGTCCGTTATGCCTCCTCGTAAGCGTCGGTCGTTCTCGGCCGAGTACAAGGTCGAGGCTGCTCATCGGGTGATCGATTCCGGTCGCT
>NZ_JBFRFQ010000044.1:0-60396 GCF_052114905.1 Nocardia sp. 2TAF39 | reverse complement strand
GGAGTGCGATGGTGTCGAACCCGGCCTCCGCGGCGGTCTCCTGCAGGTACGCCGTGGTGACGTTGTCCTCGCCGGTCGCGTCCGCGCCGGACCAGGTGAAGTGCAGCTGTGGCGTCGGTAGCACGTCGCGCAGCGCGCTCCAGCGCTCGACGAGCTTCTCGTGCAACGAGTTCCACTGGTCGCCACCCGGGTAGCGGTCGGTGAGCCAGTGCCACTGCACGATCGCCGCCTCCAACAGCGAGGTCGGCGTATCCGCGTTGTACTCCAGCAGTTTCGCGGGCCGGCGCGCGTCGTAACGGAGATCGAAACGCCCGTACACGTACGGGTCGGAGCGCTTCCAGGATTCGGCGATCGGGCCCCAACTCCACTCGGGCAGACCGAAATCGGCGAACCGTTCGGTGAGCACGATGTGCTCCACCGCGTTCAGGCACATCGAGTGCAGCAGTTCGACGTCGGCCTCCAAGGCGAGGATCTCCGGCATGTCGAACTCGTAGTGGACGGACTCGTCCCAGTACGGCCTCGGCTGGCCGCTCGCATCCCGTCCCGGTGAACCGTAGACCAGGCCCTGGCCTTCGACGGTCTGCTGCCAGCCCGGCCGGGGCGTATCATGTACGCGCCGCATCTACGACCCCCCGCCGGTGCTCTTGCTGCCGAGCCCGCCGCGCTGCACCGTGGTTCCGCTCTTGGTCTTGATCTCGGCGTTGCGCGGTGTGACCGTGGTGCCGCCGGTCGGCGGCTTCCCGACGGTGCCGGTGCCGCCGTAGTAGTAGCGGTATTGCGGTCCGCCGCCGAGCACGATCAGGCCCGGTCCGCCACCGCTATTGCTCACGAAGCCGGGTCGGCCGTCGCCGCAGTGGTCGTCGTCGACCACGACCTCCTGGCCGTTCTCGGTTTTCACGCAGTAGGCCGTGACCCGGTCGGGCGCGGTCAGCGCACGATAGGCCAGGTAGCCGCCGCCGACCAGACCGGCGACGCCGACAATGGCCACACCACCGATCATGACCCGCTTGCGCTTGCGCTTCTTGGCCTCCTCGGCCGCGGCGGCGGCCTGCTGTGCCTGCTCGGCGTGCTTGCGCGCCTTGTCCCTGGCCCTCGCTTCGGCCACCGTGGGCGGACGTGGTTTGGTCACCCCCGCTTCCTGTCGCTGCACGCTGCCGCGCCGGGGCGGCCCCGGAGTGCCGGGAGCCGCGGCGGTTCCGCTCGGCGCGACCGAATCGGACGTCGTGCCCGGCCCACTCGAGGTGGAAGTGGACCGATCCTGCGCTTCGGCGGAATCGGCCGGCGCGGACTCCGGGGCCGCTCGCGCACCGGGCTCGGGTTCGGAACCGGTGGCGGAAGGCGTGGCCGGATGCTCCGGAGCGGACGACCGCTCGGGTTCGGGGTTGTCGGGACGCGTGTCGTCACCCGGATGCTGCGTGCTCACCGTTGCGCCCCCCTCGTCGCCCGAACTGCCACTACCGCTCCTCGAAACCGGTCACATCACCCCGCGCGGGCTCCCAGCTTTCCACAACCAAGGTCACCCGACCAGGTGCAGTCCCCGAACGCAAGAGTTCGAGCAACCTTTCGCACGCCTGTCGCGGTCCTTCCGCGACCACGTGCACGCGGCCGTCCCTGGCGTTGGTCGCGTGCCCGACCAGCCCGAGCTCCAACGCGCGTGCCCGGGTCCACCAGCGGAAACCCACTCCCTGGACCCAGCCGTGCACCCACGCGCTCAACCGAATGGCGTCGTCCATCAGGCCTCGACGTCGAACGACAAGGTCACCTTCGAGCCGGCCCGCAGCGTCCGCCCGACGGTGCACACCTTGTCGATCGCGCGCTGCACCGTGACGAGCAACCGCTCGCGTGCCTCGTCGTCGAGTTCGCTGAGGTCGAGCTCGAACACCTCGTCCAGCTGCGGGTAGACCTCGTTCTCCCGATCGGCGTCGCCGGACACCCGGATGGTCGCGTCGAAGTTGTCGCCGAGCTTGCGCGACAGTGGGAAGTCCGCACTCAGGCCTGAGCAGGCGGCCAAGGCGATCTTCAGCAGCTCGCCCGGTGTGAACACACCGGCGACGCCCTGCGACCCGATCCGGACCTCGGCGCCGCGGGAGCTGCGGCCGGTGTAGGCCCTGGTCCCGGTGCGCGCGACCCACAGCGTGGTCGGGCCCTGCTCGACCGGCGCTGCGGTGGCGGTGGCGGGTGTAGCGGTCTGTTCAGCCATGGTTCGATCCTGCCATTCTCGTCGAAATCAGCTCGCGCGCCTGGCAACGCCTGGGTCGCGTGCGCCATTCCTGGCGGTCACCGGCAGGTGGCTGGGATTACTACTCCTGGAACCGATAGCCCATTCCTGCCTCGGTGAGCAGGTGTTTCGGGTGTGACGGATCGACTTCCAGCTTGCGCCGCAGCTGCGCCAGATATACCCGCAGATAGTGCGTCTCGGTGGCGTAGGACGGACCCCAGACCTCGCGCAGCAGCTCACGTCGCCCGACCAGCTTGCCGCGGTTGCGCACCAGCATCTCCAGCATGCCCCACTCGGTCGGCGTCAGGTGCACGGTCTCGCCGTGCCTGGTGACCTTCTTGGCGGCGAGGTCGACGGTGAACGACGCGGTCACCACCACGGGGTCCGACGCGTCGGTGTCGGTGGCGCCGCGGCGGACCGCGGCGCGCAGCCGGGCAAGCAACTCGTCCATCCCGAACGGCTTGGTGACGTAGTCGTCGGCGCCCGCGTCGAGCGCCTCGACCTTGTCGGCCGAGTCGGTCCGCGCGGACAGCACGATCACCGGCGCCGACGTCCAGCCGCGCAGCCCGGCGAGCACCTCGATGCCGTCCATGTCGGGTAGGCCGAGGTCGAGGATCACCACGTCCGGATGCTTGTCGGCGGCCGCCCGCAAGGCGGCACCACCGGTCGCCGCGGTGATCACCTCGTAGCCGCGGACCGACAGGTTGATCCGCAGCGCGCGCACGATCTGCGGTTCGTCGTCGACTACGAGCACTTTGGTCGCCACCGCCTCGGGCGTTTTCGTCACCACCGCCTCCTGTGCCGTCAGGGACACCTCACTCACCTGCGCTTGTCGTCTCACGCGAGACATCCGCGCCCGCGTTGTCGGGAGTAGGTACCTCGTCTGCGGGCAGATCGACCAGCATGGTCAATCCTCCCCCTGGCGTCGGATCGGCGTGCACCGTCCCGCCCATCGCTTCGACGAAACCGCGCACCACCGACAGTCCGAGCCCGACACCCGTGGTGTTGTCCCGGTCGCCGAGGCGCTGAAACGGCTCGAAGAGCTGCTCCTCCGCACCGTGCGGGACGCCGGGACCGGTGTCGACGACGGCGATCGAGACGCGGTCGCCGGTGCGCTCGGCGGTGATCCGGACCGGGGTATCGCGTGGCGCGTGACGCAGCGCGTTGTCGATCAGGTTGGCCAGCACCCGTTCCAGCAGGCCGCCATCGGCCCGCACCGAGACGTCGCCGACGTCGACCCCGACCCGGTCCATTGCGGCGCGGCGCAGCCCACGCGCGCCCATTCCGACGCTCACCAGCGCGCGGTGCGCCACCTCGTCCAGGTACACCCGCCGCAGCTGTGGCGTCACCACGCCGACCGCGAGCCGCGACGAGTCGAGCAGGTTGCCGACCAGCGCGGTGAGCTGATCCACCGACTCCTCGATTGTCTCCAGGAGCTCGGCGGTGTCCTCCGGGGAGAATTCGATGTCGTCGCTGCGCAGGCTGGAGACGGCGGCCTTGGCTCCGGCCAGGGGCGTGCGCAGGTCGTGGCTGACCGCCGAGAGCAGCGCCCGGCGCAGCCGGTCGGCCTCCAGCAGCGCCGCCGCGGCGCCGGCCTCCTCGGCGAGGCGGGCCTGCCGCACCAGTCCGACGGCCTGGTTGGCCACCGCGTTGAGAACAGTACGGTCGGCCGTCGGCAGCGGTCGGCCCGCGAGCAGCAGCCAGTGGTGCGCGTCGCCCGCCTCGACCACGGTGCTCGCGTCGGCCGGCAGGCGCGGCGGGTCGACGCCTACTTCGGCCAGCACCCGGTCGCCCGCCACCAGGCTGACCGCGCGTTGGGCGAAGGTCTCCCTGATCTGCTCGAGCAGCTTGGGCAGATCCGCGCCGTGCAGGACGGCGCCGGAGAACATGGTCAGCAACTCGGCCTGCCGAGAGGCCTTGCGCGCCTGCCTTGTCCGCTTCGCGGCCACATCGACCAGCGCCGCCACCGCGACGGCGACGATGAGCAGCACCACCACTGTGACGAAGCTGTCCGGTTCGGCGATGGTCAGGCTGTAGCGCGGCGGTGCGAAGAACCAGTTCAACAGCAGGCCGGACAGCAGCGCCGAAACCGACGCGGGCACGATGCCGCCCAACAATGCCACCGCGACGACGCCAACCACGAACACCGCACTGATCCCGCCGAGATCCAGCACGTCGTCCAAGTAGGCGGCGCTGACCGCGCACACCAGCGCGGGCACGAGAACCGCGGCGAGCCATGCGGTTACGGGCCTGCGCGTGCGCAGCGCGGAGCGGCGAAACCCGCGGTGGGCTTCCTCGTGCGTCACCATGTGCACGTCGATCTTTTCGGAGCGCTGCACGACAGTGGACCCGATGCCCTCGTCGAAGATCCGGGCCCAGCGCGACCGCCGCGAGGTGCCCAGCACCAGTTGCGTGGCGTTGGCCTCACGCGCGAATTCCAACAGGGCCGAGGGCACATCGTCGCCGGTGACGGTGTGCAGCGAGGCGTCCAAACTGGCCGCGAGCTCGCGCAGTCGGGCGAGGCGCTCGGTGGAGACCCCAGCCAGCCCGTCGCCACGCACGACGTGCACGACCACGAGGTCTGCGCTGGATTTCGTGGCGATCCGGCTGGCCCTGCGCACGATTGTCTCCGACTCCGGGCCACCGGTCACCGCGACTACGACGCGCTCACGCGCCTCCCACAGCTCGGTGATCTTGTGGTCGGAGCGGTATTTGGCCAGCGCGGCGTCGACCTGGTCGGCCAGCCACAGCAGCGCCAATTCGCGCAGCGCAGTGAGGTTTCCCGGCCGGAAATAGTTGCGCATTGCCGCATCGATCTTCTCGGCGGCGTACACGTTGCCGTGGGAGAGTCTGCGCCGCAACGCTTCCGGCGTGATATCGACCAGCTCTACCTGGTCCGCCCCGCGCACCACGGCGTCCGGCACGGTTTCGCGCTGCTGGATGCCGGTGATCTGCTCGACGACGTCGTTGAGGCTCTCCAGGTGCTGCACGTTGACCGTGGAGATCACGTCGATGCCGGCGTCGAGCAAGTCCGCCACATCTTGCCAGCGCTTCTCGTGCGTGCTGCCCGGTGCGTTCGTGTGCGCCAGCTCGTCGACCAGCACCACCGTGGGCGCGCGCCGCAGCACCGCCTCGACGTCGAGTTCGGGGAGCGTGGTGCCGCGGTACTCGATCAGCTTCGGCGGAATGCGCTCGATGCCCTCGAGCAGCCGTGCGGTCTTCTCCCTGCCGTGCGTCTCGACCACCGCGGCCACCACGTCGCGGCCGCGCTCCAGCCGCCGGTGCGCCTCGCCGAGCATGGCGTAGGTCTTGCCGACTCCGGGCGCGGCGCCCAGGTAGATGCGCAGCTGGCCGCGTTTCACGCCTTCATCATCGCGCGCCGCGAGTCCCGGGCCGAGCAACCCTCGATCGAACCGGCGTGCTGGGCCCAGCGCTCAGACATCGAACGCCCCCGGCTCGTTCGTCCGCCACCGCCCGCCGCGGTCGTCCGCTACGACCACGGCCTGCGGCGGGTGCGGCTGCGCGCGGCTGCCCAGCGCCCGGATGACCAGTGCACAGCACACGAACCCGACGAGAACGGCAATGGTGACTGCCGACATGACGACCCTTCTTCCGATGAGACACCGCCGGTCGCGCTGGAGTCGTCCGCCTGACCGGCTCTCCACTTCTACCGCCGGGGTACCCACCGACCCCGATCTTTACGGTCTGTTAACGGTCCAGCGCTCTTCTTTGACAGCTTCCTTTCGGCGGTTCCGACCGACCGCTCTGATGGGACCCGGTCGTGCAGTTCGTGACAAGGAACCGGTGATCGCTCTGCGCCGGACAATGTGCCGTGTGTGCGGGTGGCGACGGCGAAGGTGCACCGGCTGCGGCTGACGGCCGATCGCTGGTTGCTGGTGGTGGGGCAGCCGACTGCCCGAGATCGTGCCAGCCGGCGCGGACATCCTGATCAATCCCGGGATCGGCGCAGTTCCGGCTCGTCACCACAGCACTGCGTGTGTGCAGCTATGCCGTTAACGAATCGCAAATGCGGAATCCCGGGGCGCTAAGGAGTTGTAAGGAATCGCTTCCTACGGTCGCCCGGGCGCTTGACTCGCTCTGGCGTGCTCCACCATGGCGCGCGGATGGAGGTTGTCGAGTCATGTCTGTCGTGCTGTTCACGGCGCTCACCGTGGCGGCGTTCGCGCTGCTGGGACTGATCCAGCGCGGGGTGGAGAAGCTGTGATCGCGAACCTGGCCGGTCTGGTTCTCGCCGTCTGCGTCGCCATTTACCTGGTCGCCGCGCTGCTGTTTCCCGAGAGGTTCTAGGTGAACACGACAACCGCGGGGATCGCCTTCGTGGCGTCCCTGGTCCTCGCGCTCGCGCTGGTCCACGTGCCGCTCGGCGACTACATGTACCGGGTGTACCGCGGTCGCGAGCATTCCCGCGTGGAACGCGTCGTCTACCGCGCTATCGGCGCCCAGCCCGATGTCGAGCAGACCTGGTCGGTGTACGCCCGCAGTGTGCTGGCTTTCTCGGCGGTCGGCATCCTCTTCTTGTTCTTCTTCCAGCTGGTCCAAGGCAGACTTCCGCTGCACCTGAACGATCCCGGTACCGAGATGACGCCCGCGCTGGCCTGGAACACCGCGGTCAGCTTCGTGACGAACACGAACTGGCAGAACTACTCCGGTGAATCGACCCAGGGGCACCTGGTGCAGATGGCCGGGCTCGCGGTGCAGAACTTCGTCTCCGCGGCGGTCGGGATGGCGGTGGCGATCGCGCTGGTGCGCGGGTTCGCGGGCAGGCACACCGGCGACCTCGGCAATTTCTGGGTGGATCTGGTGCGCGGCACGCTCCGCATCCTGCTGCCGCTCGCGTTCGTCTTTGCGATCGTGCTGGTCGCGGGCGGCGCGATCCAGAACTTCCACCTGCACGACCAGGTCGCGCAGATGCTGAACGGCACCCAGCAGACCCTCACCGGCGGTCCGGTGGCCAGCCAGGAGGCGATCAAAGAACTGGGCACCAATGGCGGCGGCTTCTACAACGCAAACTCGGCGCACCCGTTCGAGAACCCACGTACCTGGACCAACTGGGTGGAGATCTTCCTGCTGCTGGTGATCAGCTTCTCGCTGCCGCGTACGTTCGGCAGGCTGATCGGCAGCCGTAAGCAGGGCTACGCGATCGTCGCGGTGATGGGGACGATCGCGCTGATCAGCGTGACGCTGACCAACCTGGTCCAGCTCCGACACCACGGGACCGTGCCGACCGCGATCGGCGCGTCGATGGAGGGCGTGGAACAGCGCTTCGGGGTGGCGAACTCGGCCACCTTCGCATCCGCGACGACACTGACCTCGACCGGCGCCGTCGACTCGTTCCACGACTCCTACACCAGTCTCGGCGGCCTGATGACGATGTTCAACATGCAGCTAGGCGAGGTCGCGCCGGGTGGGACGGGCTCCGGGCTCTACGGCATGCTGATTCTCGCGGTGATCACGGTGTTCGTCGCAGGCCTGATGGTCGGCCGCACACCGGAATATCTCGGCAAGAAGATCACGCCGCGCGAAATCAAGCTCGCTGCCTCGTATTTTCTGATCAGCCCGTTGATCGTGCTCGTGGGCACGGCGCTGGCGATGGCATCGCCGGGGCAACGGGCTGGCATGCTGAACTCCGGGCCACACGGCCTGTCCGAGGTGCTGTACGCCTTCACCTCCGCGGCCAACAACAACGGTTCGGCGTTCGCGGGCCTGAGCGGAAACACCGACTGGTACAACACGGCGCTCGGCCTCGCCATGCTGTTCGGCCGCTTCCTGCCGATCATCTTCGTGCTCGCGCTGGCGGGGTCGCTGGCCCAGCAGGGCACCACTCCCGAGTCGATCGGAACCCTGCCGACGCACCGGCCGCAGTTCGTCGGCATGGTGGTCGGTGTGACGGTGATCCTAGTAGCTCTCACCTTCCTGCCCGCACTCGCGCTAGGGCCACTCGCCGAAGGAATCCACTGATGACCAGTCCCGCAATCGAAAAGAACAGCTCCGCCGAGCCTGAGCCCGAAAGGCAGCGGCGGGACAAGGGCGTCCCGAAGGGTGTGCTCGACCCCACGATGCTGGTGACCTCGCTGCCGGACGCGGTGCGCAAACTCGATCCGCGCACCCTGTGGCGCAACCCGGTGATGCTCATCGTCGAACTGGGCGCGGTCTGGTCGACCATCCTCGCTCTGAGCGATCCGAGCTTCTTCGCGTGGGCCATCGTCGTATGGCTGTGGCTCACCGTGATTTTCGCGAACCTGGCCGAGGCGGTCGCCGAGGGCCGCGGCAAGGCTCAGGCGGACGCGCTGCGCAAGGCCAAGACCGACACGGTCGCGCGGCGGCTGCCCGACTGGTCGCCGGGTGCCCGGGTGGTCGAAGAGCGGGTCGCCGCGCCGGATCTGCGCCGCGGCGATCACGTGGTCGTCGAGGCGGGCGAGGTCATTCCCGGCGACGGCGACGTCGCGGAGGGCATCGCATCCGTGGACGAGTCGGCGATCACCGGCGAATCCGCGCCCGTGATCCGGGAGTCCGGTGGGGACCGTTCGGCGGTGACCGGCGGAACCACTGTGCTGTCGGACCGGATCGTCGTGCGCATCACCCAGGAGCCGGGCCAAAGCTTCATAGACAAGATGATCGCGTTGGTGGAGGGCGCGAGCAGGCAGAAGACTCCGAACGAGATCGCGCTGAACATCCTGCTCGCGGCGCTGACGATCATCTTCGTCTTCGCGGTCGTCACGCTGCAGCCGCTGGCGATGTTCAGCAAGGCGAACAACCCTGGGGTGGCGGACACGTCGGCGCTGGATGTGCACGGCGTCACCGGGATCGTGCTGGTCTCGCTGTTGGTGTGCCTGATCCCGACGACCATCGGCGCGCTGCTGTCGGCCATCGGCATCGCGGGCATGGACCGGCTGGTGCAGCGCAACGTCCTGGCCATGTCGGGCCGCGCGGTCGAGGCCGCGGGCGACGTGAACACGCTGCTGCTGGACAAGACCGGCACCATCACCCTCGGCAACCGCCAGGCGTCGGAGTTCGTCCCGGTGCCCGGCGTCGGCAAGGACGAATTGGCCGACGCCGCACAGCTTTCCAGCCTGGCCGACGAGACACCCGAAGGCCGTTCCATCGTGGTGTACGCCAAGCAGGCATACGGGCTGCGGGAGCGGACGCCGGGCGAGCTGACGCACGCGCAGTGGGTGGAATTCACCGCCCAGACCCGGATGTCCGGCGTCGACGTCGACGGGCGCCTGCTGCGCAAGGGCGCGGCCAGTGCGGTCACCGAATGGGTACGCGCGCGCGGCGGTTCGGTGCCCGACGAACTCGGCGCGACGGTCGACGGCATCTCCGCCGCAGGCGGAACTCCGTTGGTCGTCGGACAGGTCACAGACGGAGCGGCCAGGGTGCTCGGCGTAATCCACCTCAAGGACGTGGTGAAGCAGGGCATGCGGGAGCGGTTCGACGAGATGCGCAGGATGGGCATCCGCACGGTGATGATCACCGGCGACAACCCGTTGACCGCCAAGGCGATCGCCGATGAGGCCGGGGTGGACGACTTCCTCGCCGAGGCGACACCGGAGGACAAGCTGGCGCTGATCAAGCAGGAACAGGACGGCGGGCGGCTGGTCGCGATGACCGGAGACGGCACCAACGACGCGCCCGCACTGGCTCAGGCCGACGTGGGCGTCGCGATGAACACCGGCACCTCGGCGGCCAAGGAAGCCGGCAACATGGTGGACCTGGATTCCGATCCGACCAAGCTCATCGAGATCGTGGAGATCGGCAAGCAGTTGCTCATCACCCGCGGCGCGCTCACCACATTCTCCATCGCCAACGACATCGCCAAGTACTTCGCGATCATTCCCGCGCTGTTCGTCCCGCTGTTCCCCGGCTTGGACCTGCTCAATGTCATGCGCTTGGCCAGCCCGCAGTCGGCGATCCTGTCAGCGGTGATCTTCAACGCGATCGTCATCGTCGCGCTGATCCCGCTGGCGCTGCGCGGCGTGCGCTACCGACCGTCGAACGCGTCGGCACTGTTGAGCCGCAACCTGACCGTCTACGGGCTGGGCGGCATTGTCGCGCCGTTCATCGGCATCAAACTCATCGACCTCGTCGTCCAACTCCTCCCCGGGATGTCCTGACATGCGCCTTTCAACCTTGATCCGGCAGCATCTCGCCGCGTTGCGCGCGTTGCTGGCGCTCACCGCGATCACCGGAATCGTCTATCCGCTGGCGGTTTTCGCCGTCGCACAGCTGCCGGGACTGCACGACAAGGCGGACGGGTCGCTGCTCGAGGAGAACGGAAGGACGGTGGGCTCCAGCTTGATCGGGCAGTCGTTCACCGACTCCGGCGGCGCCGCGCTGGTGCAGTACTTCCAGAGCCGTCCTTCCGCCGGAATATCACCCACCCACCCAGACGGGTACGACCCGATGTCCACGGCCGCGAGCAATCTGGGTCCGGAGGACATGGTCGACACCGCCTCGCACACCAGTCTGCTCACCACGGTGTGCGCGCGCAGCAAGGAGGTCGGCGACCGTGAGGGGGTCGATGGCAGCCGGCCGTACTGCACGAAAAGCGGTGTGGGCGCGGTGCTCTCGGTGATCGGCCCGCGCGACGCCTACGGTGACGTACCGCATCCGCTGCAGGTGGTCAGCCTCAACGAGGCGTGCCCGGCGCAGCCGTTCCTGGCCGACTACCGCGGGGTTCGGGTCGAATGCGCCGGGCCGGGCCGGGACTACTCCCGCGGCCGCATCGTTCCGATCCCGGGCGATGCCCCGGCCGACCCGGCGGTACCTGCGGACGCCGTTACCGCGAGCGGTAGCGGGCTGGATCCGAACATCTCCCCGGCGTACGCGGCAATCCAGGTGTCCCGAATCGCGAAGGCGCGCGGGATTTCCGAGGAGCAGGTTCGTGCGGTGGTGGACGCGCATACCAGCGGTCGAACCATGGACTTCCTCGGTGAGCCGCGGGTCGATGTTTTGCCACTGAACCTGGATCTGGACCGCAGCTACCCGTATCGCGGCTGACCGGCGCACGAACGCGGTCGTCAGCTACGGTTGCCGACCGCGTTCGCGTTGCTGTCAGTGGCCGCGGGCGATCCAGTCGGCCAGTGCGGGTTTCTCGGCGCCGATGATGGTGGAATCGCCGTGGCCGGTGTGCACCGTGGTCTCCTCCGGGAGGGTGAGCAGCCGGTCGCGGATCGAGCCGATGATCGTGCCGAAGTCGGAGAACGAGCGGCCGGTCGCCCCAGGTCCGCCTGAGAACAGTGTGTCGCCGGTGAACAGGGCCTTCGCCTCCGGGAGATGGAGCGAGACCGAGCCAGGGGAGTGGCCGGGCGTGTGCAGGACTTCGAACTCCGTGCCCGCCACCGGAATCCGCTCGGTGTCGGCGAGGGACCGGTAGGCGACGTCCGGATGGGTCATGCGCCACAGCGGGTCGTCGCCGGGATGCAGCAGGATCGGCGCGTCGAGACGCTCGGCCAGTTCGGGGGCGACGGTGACGTGGTCGTTGTGTCCGTGGGTGCAGACGATCGCGCGGACGGTCCGGCCCGCCACGGCCGCGATGATGGGGTCGGCATCGTGCGCGGCATCGATGACGACGACCTCGGCGTCATCGCCGACCAGCCAGATGTTGTTGTCCACGTCCCAGGTGCCGCCGTCGAGGGAGAAGGTGCCCGAGGTGACGACGCGGTCGATGCGGGCGGTCACCAGACCACCACCGAGCGCAGCACGTCGCCGGTGTGCATCTTGCCGAAGGCGTGCTCCACCTGGTCGAGCGCGATGCGTTCGGTGACGAAGCGCTCCAGCGGCAGGCGGCCCTGGCGGTACAGGTCGATCAGGGTGGGGAAGTCGCGTTCCGGCAGACAGTCGCCGTACCAGGAGGACTTCAGCGCGCCGCCGCGGGAGAACAGGTCGATCAGCGGCATCTCGATGGTCATGTCGGGTGTCGGGACGCCGACGAGGACGACCGTGCCCGCCAGGTCGCGCCCGTAGAACGCCTGCTTCCAGGTCTCCGGACGGCCGACCGCGTCGATGACGACGTCGGCGCCCCAGCCATCGGTGTACTCCTGGATTTTCTCGACCACGTCTTCGGCGGTCGCGTCGATGGTGTGGGTGGCACCGAATTCGCTGGCCCAGCGCAGCTTCTGGGCGTCCCGGTCGATCGCGATGATGGTCCTCGCCCCGGCCAGGCGCGCGCCCGCGATCGCCGCGTCGCCGACTCCGCCGCAGCCGATCACCGCGACCGTGTCGCCGCGGGTCACGGTGCCGGTGTTCATCGCCGCGCCGATGCCGGCCATCACGCCGCAGCCGAGCAGGCCCGCCACCGCGGGATCGGCTTCCGGATCGACTTTGGTGCACTGGCCTTCGTGCACGAGGGTCTTGTCGACGAACGCGCCGATGCCGAGCGCGGGGCTGAGCTCGGTGCCGTCGGTGAGCGTCATTTTCCTGCTCGCGTTGTGGCTGGCGAAGCAGTACCAGGGGCGGCCGCGCTGACAGGCCCGGCATTCACCGCAGACCGCGCGCCAGTTGAGGATCACGTAGTCGCCGACCTCGACATGGGTCACCGCGTCGCCGACGATCTCCACCACGCCCGCCGCTTCATGGCCGAGCAGGAAAGGGAATTCGTCGTTGATCCCGCCTTCGCGGTAATGCAAGTCGGTGTGGCACACACCGCACGCCTGCACCCGGACCACCACGTCGTGCGGTCCTGGCTCGGGAATCACCACGTCGACGATCTCGACCGGCGCGCCTTTGCTGCGGGCCACGACCCCGCGCACGGTTTGCGACACTGTGCCTCCTAGCGGATCGACCGATGAGCGGATCCGGCCGTTCGCCGGGCCCGAAATCTGTACACCTGTCCATACTTCTGTACTCGAAGTTCTGACACTACCGCTGGGCGGTCGGTTACCGAAGGACGCGATGTTGACATTCCACATTAGAGGGTTATGCTAGAGGGCATATTCCACTATGGAGTGTGGAACCGTCGATAGGAACGACATGGACATCTCGACTGGTACCCGCGCCTCGAACGCCGAACGCGACAAGGTGGTGCGGCTGCTCGGCAGGCATATGTCGGACGGGCGGATCGATCTCGCGGAATACGACCAGCGGGTCGCCCAGGTGTACGCCACCACCACCCGCGACGACCTGAACCTGGTGCTGTCCGATCTACCCAAGCTCGCCAAGGAGGCCGCCGAACCGGCCGACGTGTGGCCCCGCCTCCCGCTCTGGCAGCGGATCGAGGGCACCACCTGGCTCGGTGTGAGCCTTCTCGTGCTGGCTATCTGGGCAGCGATCTCGCTCGGTGTCGGCGAGTTCACCTATTTCTGGCCGGTGTGGGTGATCGGCCCGTGGGGCGCGGTCCTCGCGTTCCGTATGGTGGCCGGCTTCGAGGGCGGCGGCCGCCGTACGAGCTGAACCGATCTCGGCGCTGTTGCTCGGATTGCCCGGCCGCAGCGCCGATTCGCGTCCCGGGCCCCGCTACCACGTGCGCCGGGGATTCGGCTCATGCGACGGGGACGGCTGGTCGCGCCCGTTGCGGCGTCCGGGTGCGGGTCGGTCGTACGACGGCTCGGCATGGTGGTCGGACGGCGCCGACCGAGCGGGAGGCCGGGATGTGTGCTCGTCCGGAGCCGACGGCGTCGTGCGGCGTCGCGCGGGCTCGAAGTCCATGGGCGGGTACGGATCTCGCTGCCGAACGGGTTGGCGATCTGTGGGCGACCGGCGGTACGCCGCGGCCTGCCTGGATCGGCGTGCTCGCTCATCGCGCGTGTCCGGCTGGTCGTCGGTTGTGGCGAACTCGTCGTAGTCGGTGCGGTTGTGGCGTCGACGGTCTGGCTGATCGGAACGAGCGGGTGGACGATGTCGCGAACGATTCGGCTCTTCCGCGCCGGTCTGCGGCGATGGACCGTTCGACCGAGCCCTTTCGGAATCGGTGCGGCGGCGCGCGGAACGTTCGGCGGGCAGCGGGTCGGCGTCGTCGGACCGCGTGTTCGGCTGCGCGGTGGTGGGCCACTCGTGGCCCCGTGATCGTCGGTCGGGACTGGAAGCAGGCTCGGCCAGGCCGGGCCGGAGCACGGGAAGTTCCCGGGTCACCTCGGCGGCGCTGACGCCCTTCTCGCGGTAGATCGCCGGAATATCGTGGGCGCGCAGCCAAGCGCCCGGATCGTGGCGGGCACCCGGCTCCAGCCCTGGAATGGTCTGTTCGAGCAGGTCGAGCAGATCGCCGGTCGTGGCGCCGAGTACGGCGCGGATCGCGGGGAAGGCGTTCGGGTGGAAGGTCCACTTCCATTCGGACTGCGGGTGTGCGCCCCCGCGCTCGCGTCGGTGGAAGACGAGGTCGCCGGAGCGGACGATTCTGGCACGCATGGTCCATCCGCTGGATTCGATGACCAGCTCCCTGGTTTCGGTGCGTTCGATGTGGTCGATCTCGCCGTCGACGAGATCGACGTCCGGCTCGGCGTTGCGCACCCATTTCGTCAGGGCACTCCACTTGGCGAGCAATGGCGGCTCGTCGGCGTCGCCTGTGTCGGCCCGGCCGCTGCGCAATGCCCGCGGAATCCACGCGGTGAGGTTGGTGCGCGCGGAGGTCTCGAGCCGGTCGTCGTCCTCGAGCGACGGCACCGAGTCCGGTCGCGCCGGCCAGCCGGTTCGCCCGGCGCGGTCGCTCCGTGCGTCCTCGTCGCCCAGCTCACCGGACCGGGCGGCAAGATTCCCATGAATGGGAGCCTCGTCCGGTTCCTCGGCGTCGTCCCATGTGATGTCGGCCCGTCGCCGGGCCACGTCGCCTTGCCGGTTCCGCGCGTTCAGTGTGATCTCGAACCATGCCGCGACCAGTCCGGCCACACCGAACCCACCCGCGACGGCCACCTCCACCCACACATCGCTGAGCACCACACTTTTGCTGCGCTCACACGCGTAGAGAAACACCAGGCAGCCGAGCACCAGCGCCGTGATGCGGGCAAGGCGGAACGCTGTGCTGGTCCCTGGTGAGGGGGCAGGCATCCTGTTGCGCTCCCGAACATTCCGCTGGTGAATCAGAGGGATCGTATGTGCCCGGACGGCCCGATGTCAGTGCATGGTCGAGACCTCTCGGAATCGGTGGACCCGTCCCTTCGGGTGTGCGAATGAAAGCAGGTCTGTCCTGCGAGCCGCCGCAATGAGCTGGCAACCGTTTGCGCCCGCGTCGCGCAAGACGATTCGGTGCCGCAGACGGCGATGCGGACCATTTCGGCAAGCCGATCGCGCTACGAAGCGAATGCTCGCCGCCCAACAAAACAAAGCGTTTCCCCACGCGACAACTGATTTCAGGAGCACATGGGTAACTCGTCGGGGACGCCCAGAACTCGAGCGGCACCCGACGTAGGACCTGAACGCAGCTCCTGTGACACCTGACTGGTACGGCCTGAAGACCCGGAGAGGCGGGGGAGTAACTCGTCGGGGACGCCCAGAACTCGAGCGGCACCCGACGTAGGACCTGAACGCAACTCCTGTGACACCTGACTGGTACGGCCTGAAGACCCGGAGAGGCGGGGGAGTAACTCGTCGGGGACGCCCAGAACTCGAGCGGCACCCGACGCCGGACCTGAACGCAGCTCCCGTGACACCCCACTGGTACGGCCTGAAGACCCGGAGAGCCGGCACAGCCCCGCGTCGGGAGTGCCCGGCACTCGACGGATACCATGACTGGTCGCCGGATCCTCTGATAACCAGGCAGAACACGGAAAGGTCGTCGACTTTGCACCTGAAGAGTCTGACGTTGAAGGGCTTCAAGTCCTTCGCGTCCGCGACGACGCTGCGGTTGGAGCCCGGCATCACGTGCGTGGTCGGTCCGAACGGGTCGGGCAAATCGAACGTCGTCGACGCGCTCACCTGGGTCATGGGCGAGCAGGGTGCGAAGGCGCTGCGTGGCGGCAAGATGCAGGACGTCATCTTCGCTGGCACGTCGGGCCGCGCACCACTCGGCCGCGCCGAGGTCACACTGACCATCGACAACTCCGACGGCGCGCTGCCGATCGACTACGCCGAGGTGTCCATCACCCGGCGCATGTTCCGCGACGGCGCGGGCGAATACGAGATCAACGGCAGCTCCTGCCGGCTGATGGACGTGCAGGAACTGCTCAGCGACTCCGGCATCGGCCGTGAAATGCACGTCATCGTGGGACAGGGACAGCTGTCGGCCATCCTGGAATCGCGCCCGGAGGACCGCCGCGCGTTCGTCGAAGAGGCTGCCGGTGTGCTCAAACACCGCAAGCGCAAGGAAAAGGCGGTGCGCAAACTCGAGGCCATGCAGGCCAACCTGGCCCGCCTCACCGACCTCACTACCGAACTGCGCCGCCAGCTCAAGCCACTGGGCAGGCAGGCCGAGGTGGCCCGAAGGGCACAGACCGTGCAGGCCGATCTGCGCGATGCCCGCCTACGCCTCGCCGCCGACGATCTGGTCACCCGCCGCCAGGAGCTGGCAAGCCAGCAGAGCAAAGAGGCCTACGCCCGCGAGCAGCAGATCACCGTGCAGTCCGAGCTGGACGCCGCCAACGCCGCGCTGGCCCAGCAGGAGTTCCAGCTGTCCCGCCTGGCCCCGAGCGCCGAGGCTGCCGCGCAGATCTGGTTCCAGCTCTCCGCCCTGGCCGAGCGGGTCAACGCGACCATCCGGATCGCGGGTGACCGTGCGCGTCACCTGGACACCGAAACCCCGGTCGGCACCGGCCGCGACCCCGAACAGCTGGAGGCCGAGGCCGAACGCGTCGAGGCCGAGGAAGCCGAACTGCGCGAAGCCGTCGAGATCGCCGTCGAGACCCTCGAGGCGGCCAGGGAGCAGCTGGCCGAACGTGAACAGTCCGCGAAGGCCGCCGAGCAGGCGCATCTGGCCGCCGTGCGGGCGATCGCCGATCGGCGTGAGGGTCTGGCCCGGCTGTCCGGCAGGGTCGACACGCTGCGCACCAGGGCCCAGTCGGTGGACGCGGAGATCGCCAGGCTCTCGGCCGCCATCGCCGACGCCAGGCACCGCGGCGAGGCCGCGCAGGCCGAATTCGACGCCGTGCAGGTCGAACTCGGCGAACTGGACGCGGGTGAGGCAGGGCTGGACGCGCAGCACGAGCACGCGGTGCAGGCGCTGACGCTGGCCGATCAGCGCGTCACCGAGCTGCGCGAGCAGGACCGTGAAGCGAGCAAGCGGGTGGCGTCGCTGACCGCGCGGATCGAGGCGCTCGGCATGAACCTGGCACGCCGCGATGGCGTGGCCTGGCTGGTGGAGAACCGTGCGCAGGGGCTGCTCGGCCCGCTGTCGGCGCTGCTGCGTGTGCACGGCGGTTTCGAGGCGGCGGTCGCCGCCGCCCTCGGCCCGCTCGCCGATGCCGTCGCGGCCGACACCGGCGAATCCGCCCATGTCGCGATCCGCGCGCTCAAGGACGGTGACGGAGGGCGTGCCGCACTGGTGTTCGGAGTGGACGGGGAGCATCGCGCGCAGCTCGGCGCGTTACCCGGCTCTGCCCGGTGGTTGATCGACGTGGTGGACTGCCCGGACAGCGTGCGCGGCGCGATCACGGCGCTGACCGCGGGAATCGCCGTCGCCGACGACTTGGCTGCGGCTCAGGCGGTCGTGGCCGCAGCGCCCGAGGTCCGTGTAGTCACCCGCGACGGCGATCTCGCCGGAAATGGTTGGCTGCTGGGGGGCTCCGATCGTGCGCCGAGCCAGCTGGAGATCCAGGCCGACATCGACGCCGCCGAGACAGATCTGGTCGCCTCGCAGCGGCGCGCCGAGGAACTGGAGGCGGCGCTGTCCGGCGCGCTCGCCGAGCAGGCCGACCGTAAGGACGCCGTCGACCATGCGTTGCTGGCGCTGCACGAATCCGACCAGGCACTGGTCGCGATCTACGACCGGCTCGGCAGGCTCGGCCAGACCGCACGTACCGCGCACGCCGACAGCGAACGGCTGCTGGTACAGCGCGCCGAAACCGAGGCGAGCCGGGAGGAAGCGCTCGCCGCGCTCGCCGACCTCGAGGACCGCCTGCGGCACGCGGAACTCGAACAGTCCGGGGTCGACGCCGACGGCATCGGCGCCGCGGGCACCGAATCCGCGGGCCGCGAGCGCGAGGAGGCGGCGGCGGCACTCGCGGAGGCGCGTTCGATGGAGGTCGAGGCCCGCCTCACGGTGCGCACCGCCGAGGAACGCGCGGAATCGGTGCGCGGCAAGGCGGATTCGCTGCGCAGGGCCGCTCGCGCCGAACGGGAGACCCGCGCTCGCGCCGAACGCGCCCAGGCCGCGCGCAAGCGGGCGGCCGAAGTGGCCGGCGCTGTGGCGCAATCCGGTGCGAAGATCGCCGCCGAACTGGAGAAGGTGGTCGGCGAGGCGGGTACCCGACGCGACGAGCTGGTGCGCAGGCGCGCCGAATGCGCCGCCCAGGTCGAGCAGGTCAAAGAGCGTGCGCGCGCGCTGACCGCGCAGCTGACCCAGCTCACCGACGCGGTGCACCGCGACGAGGTCGCCAAAGCCCAAGCGGCGCTGCGCATCGAACAGCTGGAGGCGACCATCGCCGAGCAGTTCGGCATAGCGCTGACCGACCTGATCGCCGAGTACGGTCCGGACGTGCCGCTGCCGCCGTCGGAGCTGGAGATGCAGGAGTACGAACAGGCCAAGTCGCGCGGCGAGCAGGTCAGCGTCCCCGCACCGATGCCCTACGACCGGCAGACCCAGGAGCGGCGCGCCAAGCGCGCGGAGAAGGACCTCGCCACCCTCGGCAAGGTGAATCCCCTTGCGCTGGAAGAGTTCGCGGCCCTGGAGGAACGCTACAACTTCCTGGCCACCCAGCTGGAGGACGTCAAGAGCGCACGCAAGGACCTGATGGACGTGGTCGCCGACGTCGACGCCCGCATCCTGCAGGTGTTCACCGAGGCCTACGCCGACGTCGAGCGCGAGTTCGTCGGGGTGTTCGCGAAACTGTTCCCCGGCGGGGAGGGCAGGTTGCTGCTCACCGACCCCGCCGACATGCTCACCACCGGCATCGAGGTGGAGGCCAGACCACCGGGCAAGAAGGTCAAGCGGCTGTCGCTGCTGTCCGGCGGAGAGAAGTCGCTCACCGCGGTCGCTCTGCTGGTGGCCATCTTCCGCGCGAGGCCCTCGCCGTTCTACGTGATGGACGAGGTGGAGGCCGCGCTGGACGACACCAACCTGCGCCGTCTGATCGGTCTGTTCGAGCAGTTGCGCGAGAAGAGTCAGCTGATCGTCATCACCCACCAGAAGCCGACGATGGAGATCGCCGACGCTCTCTACGGCGTCAGCATGCGCGGCGACGGCATCACCCAGGTGATCTCCCAGCGAATGCGTGGGCAGAACCTTGCCTCCGCCGGCGCGGCGGGCTGAGCCGACGCGCGGTCGGCGGTGAATGTGACGGCGCCGGAGTCCAGATAGAACAGCGGGTCGTCACCAGCGATCGAAGTGTCGAGCTTCGCAACCGCCACCCCTCCTTACGCGCATGGCGTGTTTGCGCGCGGGCCGAACACCTTGTCGGCTTCATCGGAATCTGCCGGGGCGCCCGGACTTGCTACCGATGGCCCGCCAGTGTGCCGCCCTTCAAGGTGGTGGTGCCGGACGCGGGAGCTGCGGGGGCGAGCGTGCTCTAGACGGGACGGTCCTGTTGTTCGATGTTCTGGCGCAGCACCGAGATCGGGGCACCGCCAACCCATCCGGCAAGGTAGGACGCTGACCACAACGGTTGTGCACGCCAGTCATGGCGCGCGAGTTCGGGGAATTCCTGGCGCAGCCGCCTCGACGACACTGGGTCGAATCCCGCTGTGACCAGAGGAATACCTTGTCCGGCGTGCATCCGACCGGCTTGGCGGTCGGATGCACGCTGTGCTCGGTGAGCGATAGCTAAGCGCCCAGACCTCGGGGCGTCTCGTGGACCAGTCCAGACGCGAGCCCGTACGTTACCGACCGGCCCGGGTCATCGCGACGTGCTCACTTTATCGCTGTCCAGCATCGCTTTGATCTGGGCCGCACCGGTTTCGGCCAGCCAGGTGTCGAACGTCCGCAGGCCGGGGTGGATCTCGCGGATCTGCTCGACGTCGGCGATCCAGCCGCCAGTGTGGCGGAGCAGGCGCCAGGTATTGCCGATTTCCGTGCCGAGCGCCTCTGCGTCGGCTTCGGTGACCTCGTGGTATCGGACCGGGTGGCCGGTGGTACGGGTGATCGCGTCTGCCGCCGCACGCGGGGTGATCGCGTCGCCCGCGAGTTCGAGGACGCGACCGTCGAAGCCGTCCGGGTCGGCGAACGCGAGGGCAGCGATGTCGGCGATATCCGCCAGGGCGATCACCTTCATCGGCTGGTCGGCGGGGAAGAGGTGCCGGTGCACCCCGTCGATGATCCCGTCGACCGGTGACGTGCGCAGCAGATAGTTCTCCATGAAGCGCACCGGGTGCAGCAGCGTATAGCGGGCGCCGCTGGCAGCTATCGCGTCTTCGATGCGCTTCTTGCCATTCGCGCCCCATGAGATGTTCTCGCCCATCGACGCGATGCCGGTGAACACGATCTGTTCGACACCGGCCCGGCGGGCCGCGCGCACGAGCGCCTCGCCGCGCGCGGCTTCGAGTTCGACGTCCCAGCCCCGCGGGCCGAACGCGGCGGGCGGAACCACGAAGAGTCCGGAGGCACCGTCCAACGCGGTGGGCAGGGTGTCGGGCGAGTCGAAGTCACCGACGACGAGTTCTGCGCCCGCCGCGGCCAATTCCCGTGCGGCGGGCGCCTGCGCGTCACGAACCAGCACGCGCACCGCCCTGCCGTCCGCCAACAGCCTTCGGGCAGTGGCTCCGCCCTGCTTGCCGGTGGCGCCGGTGACCAGGATGAGGTTCTGCTGAGGGGACATGCTTCGCCTTCTCTGTTGGATAGAATCGGGTCGGATAACCCGATTCGAACGATACGGGTGGCCTGACCCGGTTGGCCAGGTCTTACCGTGGAAGGCCGTAACGAAATGACCGCATCCGTCGACGCGGGCACGGTGGCGCGCGCCGATGCCCGGCGCAACCGTGCACTCGTGCTCGCCGCCGCGCAGCGTGCCTTCGCCGAGCAGGGCGTCTCGGTGTCGCTCGCCGAGGTCGCCCGGCGGGCCGGCGTCGGCGCGGGCACGGTCTACCGACACTTCCCGACGAAATCCGATCTGCTGGAAGTGGTTATGCAGCAGCGCATCGACCGGTTGGCGAAACTGGCCGCCGATCACCTCGGCGCGCGGGACGCGGGAGCCGCCTTCTTCGCCTTCTGTCGTGCGGTGATCGCCACAACCCCGGGCAACCAGGCGTTATGCGACGTTGTCCAGTCCGACGACGGCTGGCCGCGGACGCTTTTGGAAGGTGCTGGTGTGCGCTTTCATCGCGCGCTGGCCGCGCTGCTGGCGGCCGCCAAGCAGCAGGGCGCGGTCCGCGCCGACATCGAGGTCGACGACGTGCTGGCCATCTTCACCGGATGTGTTGCGATCCAACGGCTTCGGAAGACCGAGGTCGGCGTGGACCGTACCGCCGCGATCGTGCTGGACGCGCTGCGGGCGCGGGCGGGCGGCGCGATCGTAACGAAACAAATCGACGAAATCCGTAACGAATCCGCAGATCGTAACGAAAGTAGCGGCGTCGACGAGCACTGCCCGATGTGTCACGCGCTGGTGACGCAGACCGGGATCGGCCGCCGCGCCAGATACTGCTCGGCGGCGTGCCGTCAGAAGGCACATCGGCGGCGCGCCGCCACCACGGGGTGCCTGGATGACGCATCTGTGTCAGATGTGACAGGTCGGTCGCCGACCCGCCGTAGGCCGGTCGGAGACTGACGCCGGCCGCCTGCCAGCCGCCTGCCGGCCGCGGGAAGGGGCCGACCGGCAGCCGTCGGAGCCGCCGGGATCGGCACGGACTGGGCAACGCGATCGCTTCGGCTGCTCGCGGGTGCGGAGTGTGCCTGACGCACCTACGGGGCGCCCGTCTTCCTGGGAAGCCGTGGGCGACGTAGCGTTGCCGGGCTCCTCAGAGCAGGTCGCTGACGTCGTCCGGCACGTCGACGGCGTACTTGCGCAAAATGTCCATCGAGATCACTTCCAGGGCGTTCTCGTGTGTGGCGGCCAGCACGACAGGCGCGGCGACGCCGTCCTCGTGCGCGTGCAGCCACCGCACGGCTACGACACACCACCGGTCGCCTGGTTGCAAGCCCGGAAAATTGTTCTCCGGCCGCGGCGTGCTGAGATCGTTGCCGATGGACGCCTGATGCTCCAGAAACTCTGCCGTCACGACGGTGCACACGGTATGGCTGCCGAGATCCTCCGGACCGGTGCTGCAGCAGCCGTCCCGGTAGAAGCCGGTGAGAGGATCGGTGCCGCACTCTTCCAGCGGCCCCCCAAGCACGTTTCGATCGGTCACGTCGCCGATCCTATTGTCACTTCGCGAGAAGTTCCGCAGGACAAGAAATCTCGGGGGCTGTGTCGGTGCCCGAGCGGTCGCGCCGTTGGCCCGGCATGTCCGGCGTTTGCCGAGCTCGAGCCCTCGCCGTCGGGGTCGCCGCTGGTTCCTCCGTCCGGCACGGCGGCCGAGCCGGAGATGTCCTTCTGCAAGGATGGTCCGTGTGAGTCCCGAAGCTTGGATCCTGATCGCCGCGGTCGCCGCCCTGCTGCTCGTGGTGCTTGTCGCCGGTTTCGTCCGGTACAAGCGCGGTCGCGTGTCGCTGACCCCGCCGACGCAGGACAAGGAGGTAACCGACCGGTCAGGTGGTTACACGGCGTCCGGCGGATTCAACTTCAGTCGCGGTGGCACGGCGACCACGATCGAGCCGCCGGCGGTCGAACGCACCGACACCGAAGGGCAACCGCACGTCGGTGACGACGCCGCGATCCCGCGCGACGCGCCCAGGCGCGGCATCACCAACGTGCCGCTTCCGGAGGCGGACGTCGCCGAGGCGCCCCCTGCCCCGGTCGACACCTCCGACGGGTCCGCGACGGCACCCGCCGCGCCCGATACCGCAGCGGACGCTCCCACCGCCGATACGGCCGCGCCGACGACAGCGGACAGCGCGCCCACGACAACCGACAGCGCACCCACGACGACCGACAGCGCGGACACGGCCGCAACGGAAACAGCCGCGCCGGACGAATCGACGGCGACCACGGCGGAGAGTGCGACTGTCGAGTCGGGCACGACCGCCGAGCCGGGCACCGATGCGGTCGAGGCCGGCACGGTTCCTGCCGAATCGGACACGAGCAGCGCGGCCGACGTCACTGTGTTGCCCGCACCGGACACCCCCGCGGGCGCCGAGATCATCGCTCCGCTCGAGGAGATCGAGCCCACCGAGGGGCGTCTGGTCCGCCTGCGCGGACGCCTGTCCCGGTCACAGAACGCGGTCGGCAAGAGCCTGCTCGGCCTGCTCGGCGGCGGCGACCTCGACGACGACTCCTGGGAGGAGGTCGAGGACACGCTCGTGCTGGCCGACCTCGGTACCGCCAGCACCGCCGCCGTCGTCTCCCGTCTGCGCGAGGAGATGGCGGCCCGCAGCGTACGCACCACCGACGAGGCGCGCGCGGTGCTGCGCGACGTGCTGATCGAGCAGTTGCGACCGGAGCTGGACCGGTCGGTGCGCGCGCTGCCGCACGCCGATCATCCGTCGATCCTGCTGGTCGTAGGCGTGAACGGCACGGGAAAGACCACCACCACCGGCAAACTCGCGCGCGTGCTGGTCGCCGACGGTCGCCGCGTGCTGCTCGGCGCGGCCGACACCTTCCGTGCCGCGGCCGCCGACCAGCTGCAGACCTGGGGTGAACGGGTCGGCGCGGAGACCGTTCGTGGACGTGAGGGCGCCGATCCGGCCGCCGTCGCGTTCGACGCGGTGGCCGCGGGTATCGAGGGCGGTGTCGACGCCGTGCTCATCGATACCGCGGGCCGGCTGCACACCAAGACCGGTCTGATGGACGAGCTGGGCAAGGTCAAGCGCGTCGTGGAGAAGAAGGCCGACGTCGACGAGGTGCTGCTGGTACTGGACGCCACCGTCGGACAGAACGGCCTCACCCAGGCCCGGGTGTTCGCCGAGGTGGTAGACATCAGCGGCGTCGTGCTCACCAAGCTGGACGGCACGGCCAAGGGCGGCATCGTCTTCCAGGTCCAGCACGAGCTGGGTGTGCCGGTGAAGCTGGTCGGCCTCGGCGAGGGCGCCGACGACCTGGCCCCGTTCGAGCCCGGCGCGTTCGTGGATGCGCTGCTGGGCTGATCGGCCATCCCGAAACCGGGGCAACGGCGGCAGTCCGCGCGAGGTTCCTGCCGCCGCGGGCTGCCTCCCTCGGCATATGCGGAATGACCGCGGCCGGTGCTCGAGCTCGATCGAGCCGACAACCGAACGTCTGCCAGCTCCTGCTTGTCGGTAACAGATGCTCGACTTCACCGACACGCGTCTCACGCCGCCCGGAAACCTCCGGTGCACGTCACGAAATCTGGTAGCAACACAGCTGCGCCATCCGTTCACCTAGGCGAAACACGGCAGCTCTACGGATGAAACACCGAATGAGGACCCTTCTGTGCAGGTCCATTCGCCGGAATCGGCGGGGCCCGAGATGAGGAGGACATTAAGGTGGCATTTCCCCTTACCGGTGCACCGGACACCGGTGACACCGCATGGATGCTGGCGAGTTCGGCACTCGTGCTGTTGATGACGCCGGGCCTGGCATTCTTCTACGGCGGCATGGTTCGGTCGAAGAACGTGCTCAACATGATCATGATGAGCATCAGCGCCATGGGCCTGGTCGGTGTGCTGTGGTCGCTGTACGGATACTCGACGGCATTCGGTGACAACAAGTTCGGCGTGATCGGCGATCCTTCGCAATTCTTCGGCCTCAAAGGCTTGATCGGTGGCAACTCCGTTGCCGAGGTCAAGGACGCGGCGGGCGTCGTCACCACGGAGGCAGTGAACATTCCGCTTGCGGGCACCATTCCGGCGACCGTCTTCGTCGCGTTCCAGCTGATGTTCGCCATCATCACGGTTGCCCTGATCTCGGGCGCGGTCGCCGACCGCCTGAAGTTCGGCGCGTGGTTGCTGTTCGCGGGCATCTGGTCGACGGTCGTCTACTTCCCGGTCGCGCACTGGGTGTTCGACTTCGATGTCAAGGACGCCGACGGCAATATCGTGCACGAGGGCGGCTGGATCGCCAACAAGCTGCTCGCGGTCGACTTCGCCGGTGGTACGGCCGTGCACATCAACGCGGGTGCGGCCGGGCTGGCGCTGGTGCTGGTGCTCGGCAAGCGTAAGGGCTGGCCGACCACGCCGTTCCGTCCGCACAACCTGCCGTTCGTCATGCTCGGCGCCGGCCTGCTGTGGTTCGGCTGGTTCGGCTTCAACGCCGGTTCCGCGGTGACCTCCGGTGGCCTCGCCGGCTCGACCTTCGTTACCACCACCATCGCGACCTGTGCCGGGATGCTGGCCTGGCTGCTGGTCGAGAAGATCCGCGACGGCAGGCCCACCTCCCTCGGCGCGGCTTCGGGCGTCGTGGCCGGTCTGGTCGCCATCACCCCGTCCTGCTCCTCGGTGAACGTGGTCGGCGCGCTCGCCATCGGTGCCGTCGCGGGTGTGCTGTGCGCCCTGGCGGTCGGGCTGAAGTTCAAGTTCGGCTTCGACGACTCGCTCGACGTGGTCGGCGTGCACCTGGTCGGCGGCATCGTCGGCACTTTGATGGTCGGTCTCGTCGCGGCGCCCGAGGCGGGTGCGGCCAAGACCGGTCTGCTCTACGGCGGCGGGACCGATCAGCTGTGGCGGCAGGCGGTGGGTGCCGGTGTGGTACTTGCCTTCTCCTTCATCGCGACCCTGATCATTGCCTATATCGTGAAGTTCACCATTGGGCTGCGCGTGAGCGAAGAAGCAGAGTCGGTGGGCTTGGACGAGTCCGAGCACGCGGAAACCGCCTACGACTTCGCCGCTCTCGGTAGCACGGCTCGTTCGGCCGTCAAGGAGGCATGACGAACATGAAACTGATCACCGCAATCGTCAAACCGTTTACGCTCGAGGACGTCAAGACCGGGCTGGAGCAGGCGGGTGTGTTGGGCATGACCGTCAGCGAGGTGCAGGGGTACGGACGGCAGAAGGGACACACCGAGGTTTACCGCGGTGCCGAATACTCGGTCGATTTCGTGCCGAAGGTCCGCGTCGAGGTCGTCGTGGACGACGCGTCCGTCGACAAGGTCGTCGAGGTGATCGTGGAAGCCTCCCGCACCGGCAAGATCGGTGACGGCAAGGTCTGGGTCACTCCGGTGGAGTCGATCATCCGGGTTCGGACCGGCGAACGCGGTACCGACGCGCTGTAGCGATATCGAGTCGAGCGGCGGCCCCGCTCCCACCGGAGCTCTCGGTCGGGGCGGGGCCGCGCGTGTGAAATGGCGGTGGGTTGTGGATAGTCAGTACGAGCGTCACGGTGAGCCGAAGGTGACCGAAGAAGTCAACGGCAAGGTATCCAATGCCGCGGCCGATCTGGTCCGCGCACGAAACCAACTGCTCGAAGGCGGCCTGCCCCGCAATCCCCGGCTCGACGCCGAATCCTTGCGCCACGCCTTGGTCGACCTGTTCGAACTCTGGCTCACCAGCAAGGGTGGCGAACTTGGCATCGCCGCCGACAGTGGCCTCGCGGTGGTGGCAGTCGGCGGTCTCGGACGGGGGGAGATGCTGCCGTACTCGGATCTGGATCTGGTGCTGCTGCACGACGACGTCGATCCCGCCCGGGTGGCCGAGGTTGCCGACCAGCTCTGGTACCCGCTGTGGGACGCGCACATCAAGCTCGACCACAGCGTGCGGACCGTGCCGCAGGCGCTGCGGGTGGCCGCCGGCGATCTCGTCGCCGCCCTCGGCATGCTGGAGGCCAGGCACATCGTCGGTGACGAGGATCTGAGCAACCTGCTGATCGGTGGGGTGCGCCGGGAATGGCGGACCGGGATCCGGACCCGGTTCGACGAGCTGATCACCCAGGCCGAGGCCAGGTGGGAGCGCAGCGGCGAGATCGCGCACCGCGCCGAGCCCGATCTGAAGAGCGGACGAGGCGGCCTGCGCGACATCCAACTGCTCGACGCCCTGGCCATCGCCCAGTTGACCGATGCCATGCCCGGACTCGGTCCGGACGTGCCCGGCGGCGGCTTGAAACAGGCCCGCCGGCGTCTGCTGGACGTGCGCACGGAGCTGCACCGCGTGGCGGGGCGGTCCCGCGACCAGCTGCGCGCGCAGGACGCCGATGAGATCGGCGGGGCCCTGCGCCTCGGTGACCGGTTCGACCTCGCTCGCACACTGAGCGATTCCGCCCGGACCGTCAGCTACTCCGTGGACGTCGGACTGCGCACCGCGGCCAATGCGCTGCCACGACGGGGACTGGCACGACTTCGCCGTATGCCGGTGCGGCGTCCGCTCGATGAGGGGGTGGTCGAGCACGCGGGCGAAGTCGTGCTCGCGCGGGATGCGCGTCCGCAGCGCGAACCCGGGCTCGTCCTTCGGGTGGCGGCGGCGTCGGCCCAGACCGGGCTGCCGATGTCCGCCACCACGCTGAACCGGCTCTCCGAGGACGCGCCGGAGCTGCGCGAGCCATGGCCCAAGGACGCCCTCAACGACCTGCTCGTCCTGTTGGGTGCGGGCCGGGGCGCGATCGACGCGATCGAGGCGTTGGATCGAACGGGCTTGTGGGGCAGGCTGTTTCCGGAATGGGGCGCGGTGCGTGACCTGCCGCCGCGGGACGCCGTGCACACCTGGACCGTCGACCGCCACCTCACGGAGACCGTCGCCTACGCCAGTGCGATGAGCACCCGGGTGGCCCGCCCCGATCTGCTCGCCCTCGGCGCACTGCTGCACGATATCGGCAAGGGCCGCGCGGGCGACCACAGCGTCGTCGGCGCAGAGCTCGCCACCCACATCGGCCGGCGTCTCGGCCTATGGCCGTCGGACGTGCGCACGCTCAGCGCTGTGGTACGCCACCACCTGCTGCTGCCGGACACGGCCACCCGGCGCGATCTCTCCGACACCGACACGGTGCAGTACGTAGTGGACGCGCTCTCGGGTGACGCGCAGCTGCTGGACCTGCTGCATACGTTGGCCGAAGCGGATTCGCTGGCCACCGGGCCGGGGGTGTGGGGAGACTGGAAGGCCTCGCTGATCGGCGAGTTGGTCCGCCGCTGCCGATTGGTCATGGCCGGTGATCAGCTGCCGACGCAAGAGCCGATCGCGCCTGAGCTGATCGCCAAGGCGACGGCGGGCGGCGTGCACGTCGACCTGAAGCGCGGCGCGAGCAAGTACACCTATCTCGTCACCGTCATCGCGCCCGACAGCGCTGGTCTGCTCTCCGATGCTGCGGGCGTGCTCGCGCTGCATTCGCTGCGGGTGTTGTCCGCCGCGCTCGGCGTCGAAGGTGATTCGGCGATCGACACCTTCGTGGTCTCGCCGAAGTTCGGCGACCCGCCCGACGCCGGGCTCCTACGCCAGGAGCTGATCCGTGCGATGGCGGGGGATCTCGACGTTTCGGCGGCTTTGGTCAAACGCGAGCGCGAGGCGAGCGGCATCGGCCCGAGTCGGTACGCGCGGGCCCAGCCCCGGGTGATCTGGTTCGGTACCTCGGTGCCAGGTCAGATGATCCTGGAGTTGCGTGCCGAGGACCGCATCGGTTTGCTCAGCCGCCTGGCCGCCGCGCTGGCGGGCTGTGGCGCCGATGTCCGGTGGGCCAAGGTGGTCACGATGGGGTCGGCGGTGGTCGACATTTTCTGCCTCGACATGGGCACCGACGACGGCCCGGTGCGCCGGGAAACGATCGAGAAAGCCATTCTCGCGGTGGTTCCCAGATCTGCGCCAAAGAAGCCGGAAGGTGAGGTTACGGGCCCGGAAATTGGGTCTTGAGCTGCTATTTTGCTTGTTGACAGATCTGTTGCAGAAGATTTGCTGGAACTGAGCTCTGGTGGGGCTGTCGGGCCCTACGATCAGAGCGTCTAGCTATCGCGAGCACGAGGGGAGCAGGTCGGTGGCAATTGAAGTCGTTTCGGCGTCGATGATGACCAGTGACGAGACCACGCATATCGCGCGGTGTGTGGGCGGTGATCGCTGGGTGGTCTCCTGGCTGCCGGGTCGCACCTTGACCGGACAACAGGCCGTGAGTGCGATGACCATCGCATCGACGGTCGCCTCCTCCGCGATCCCCACCACCACGGAATGGGCCGTCCTCGACGACTTGGCCCTCGAACTGGGCCTGACCGCCCGCGAAGCGGTCTTCATGGTGGCCAGGGAAAACCACGACTATCGCAAAACCGCCAAACCACGCCGCCGCGTGCTGGACCCCTAGATCGGTTACGCTTGGCGACCGACATCCGCGGCCGAGTCTCGTCGACCGCGACGTGGTCGAATTCCAGGCGGCCGAACGGTTGGGGGCCTCACGTGACCGTTCGCGCTGCCAGGGTGCGTAAGGAGAACGAACGGTGACCGAGCACGACCACCACCACTGGATGAACAGGGCCATTGATCTCGCCCGCCGGTGCCCGGTGGTCGAGGGTGCGTTCTCGGTGGGCGCGGTGATCGTCGCCGACGGCCAGGAGATCTCCACCGGCTACTCGCGCGAGACCGACCCGAAGGTGCACGCCGAGGAATCCGCGCTCGACAAGCTGGGCGCGAACGATCCCCGGCTGGCGCGCGCCACGATCTACAGCACCCTGGAACCGTGCTCGGAACGCGCGACGAAGACCCGTTTGCCCTGCACCGACCGCATCCTGCAGGCGGGTATTCCGGTCGTCGTGATCGCGTGGCGTGAACCGTCGACATTCGTCGCGGACTGCGTCGGTGTGGAGAAGTTGCGACAGCAGGGCATCACCGTGATCGAACTCTCGGAGCTGGCCGCCGCGGCGATGTCGATGAACCGCCACCTCGACCTCTCCTGAGCATCGTCTCTGGCTGTTGCGCCCCCTTCCCACCGAAAGGGCGCACCGCCTGCACGATCACATGGGTGATCCCATTACCCTGGGAGAGAATGTGACGTCCCCCGAGATCAGGAGCGCGATCGGTGTTCGAATCCCTGTCCGACCGGCTTACCGGTGCCCTCAAGGATCTGCGTGGTAAGGGGCGTCTGTCACCGGCCGACATCGACGTCACCTGTCGGGAGATCCGTCTCGCCCTGCTCGAGGCCGACGTCGCACTGCCCGTGGTGCGCGGTTTCATCGGGCGGATCAAGGAGCGCGCCAAGGGCGCGGAGGTTTCCGGGGCGCTGAATCCGGCCCAGCAGGTCGTGAAGATCGTCAACGAGGAGCTCGTCGGCATCCTCGGCGGCGAGACCAGGCGACTGAATCTGGCCAAGAACCCGCCGACGGTGATCATGCTCGCCGGTCTGCAGGGTTCCGGTAAGACGACGCTCGCAGGCAAACTGGCGAAATGGCTGAAGGGGCAGGGGCATCAGCCGCTGTTGGTCGCCTGTGACCTGCAGCGCCCGGGCGCCGTCACCCAGCTGCAGGTGGTGGGCGAGCGCGCGGGCGTGCCCGTCTACGCGCCGCACCCCGGTACTTCCGTCGGTGGCGGCGAGAACCCGCTCGGCATCACGGCCGCCGATCCGGTGAGCGTGGCGCGCGGCGGTATCGCGGAAGCCGAGCAGAAGCAGCACGACGTCGTCATCGTCGACACAGCGGGCCGTCTCGGTATCGACGCCGAACTCATGCGGCAGGCGGTGGGGATCCGGGACGCAGTGCGGCCGGACGAGACCCTGTTCGTGCTCGACGCCATGATCGGTCAGGACGCGGTCACCACAGCCGAGGCGTTCCGCGACGGCGTCGGCTTCACCGGTGTCGTGCTCACCAAGCTCGACGGCGACGCCCGCGGTGGTGCCGCGCTGAGCGTCCGTGAGGTCACCGGCGCCCCGATCCTGTTCGCCTCCACCGGTGAGAAACTCGAGGACTTCGACGTCTTCCACCCGGACCGCATGGCCAGCCGCATCCTCGGTATGGGCGACGTGCTCACCCTGATCGAGCAGGCCGAGCAGGTCTACGACGCGCAACAGGCCGAGGAGGCCGCCCGCAAGATCGGCAGCGGCGAGCTCACCCTCGAGGACTTCCTCGACCAGATGCTGGCCATCCGCAAGATGGGCCCGATCGGCAACCTCCTGGGCATGCTGCCCGGCGCGGGCCAGATGAAGGACGTGTTGGCTCAGGTCGACGACAAGCAGCTCGACCGCGTGCAGGCGATCATCCGCGGCATGACCCCGGCCGAGCGCGACAACCCCAAGATCATCAACGCATCTCGTCGGCTGCGCATCGCCAACGGCTCCGGTGTCCAGGTTTCCGAGGTCAACCAGCTCGTCGACCGTTTCTTCGATGCCAAGAAGATGATGGCGATGATGGGTCGCCAGATGGGGCTGCCCGGCTCCCGTCGCGGCAACACCAAGAAGGGCAAGAAGGGGAAGAAGGGCGGCCGTGGCCCGACACCGCCGAAGGTGCGCGGTGGGTTCCCCGGCATGCCCGGCATGCCCGGACTGCCCGCGGGTATGCCCGACCTCTCCAACATGCCCGCCGGTCTCGACCAGCTGCCGCCCGGCCTGGAGGGCCTCGACCTCTCCAAACTGAATTTCCCGAAGAAGTAGACCGCGTCGGCGACGCCGACAGGGGCGCGGTTTCCGCGCGGATAGCTGTTACGTGGCATGGACAGTAGGTTGGTGGCAGCCGACGACGTCCGGGAGGTTGCTGTGCATCTGCGAGGTGCTGTCCTGCCTGGTGGCGAGGTGCGCGATTTGTGGGTGCGGGACGGGCTGGTGTCCTTCGAACCCGTGCCGGGCGCCGAAACACTCTGTGCGGCAGGGTGGATCGTGCCTGGCCTGGTCGACGCGCACTGCCACGTCGGCATCCGATACGGCGGGGGCGGCGAGGACCGCGAGGGCGCCATCGCGCAGGCCGAGATCGAACGCGCGGCCGGTGTGCTGCTGCTGCGCGACGCGGGCTCGCCGATCGACACCCGATTCATCGACGACCACGACGAGCTGCCGCGGATCATCCGGGCGGGCCGCCACATCGCCCGTCCCAAGCGCTACATCCGCGAGCTGGGCATCGCACTCGACGACGAACGCGATCTGCCGGAGATCGTCGCCGAGCAGGCCCGCTTCGGCGACGGCTGGGTGAAGATCGTCGGCGACTGGATCGACCGCTCCGTCGCTGACCTGCGTCCACTGTGGAGCGACGCGATCCTGAAGGAGGCGATCGACGCCGCGCACGCCAGCGGTGCGCGCGTCACCGCGCATGTCTTCGGCGAGGACGCGCTGCCCGGTTTGATCGGCGCCGGCATCGACTGCCTGGAACACGGCACCGGCCTCACCGACGAGACCATCGAGATGATGGTCGAACACGGCACCGCCTTGGTGCCCACCCTGATCAACATCGACACCTTCCCCGAAATCGCCGACAGCGCGGGCAAATTCCCCGTCTACGCCGCCCACATGCGCGAACTGCATCGCCGGGTGCGCGGCACCGTCGCCGCGGCACACGAAGCGGGTGTGCCGATCTTCGCGGGCACCGACGCGGGCGGCTCAATCCGCCACGGGCGCATCGCCGACGAGATCGCCGCGCTCGGTGCCGCAGGTCTGTCCCGGCGCGATGCGCTCGGCGCGGCCTCCTGGAATGCCCGCGCCTGGCTCGGCAGGCCGAGCATCGAGCACGGCGCGCCCGCGGATTTCGTCGTTTACCAGGAGGACCCGTTCGCTCACCCGGAGGTGCTCACCACGCCGTACGCCGTCGTTCTGCGCGGGCGGGTGTTCGGCAAACGCGGTCCCGTCACCGGCCATCGCTGAAACCTCGGTCAGCGCAGTTCGCGCGCATGTTTCCGACCGGCGAGTAAGGTCGGTTCTCGTGACCATTCGCCTCGGTTATCAGATGCCCAACTTCAGCTACGGCCGATCGGTGCGCGCGCTGTTTCCCACCGTCGTCACGCAGGCAAGGGAGGCCGAAGCCGCCGGCTTCGACACAGTCTTCGTGATGGACCATTTCTATCAACTGCCCGGGATCGGCACGCCGGACGAGCCGATGCTAGAGGCCTACACGGCGCTCTCCGGTCTGGCCGCGTCGACCGAACGAATCCAGTTGTCGGCGTTGGTAACCGGCAACACCTACCGCAATCCGGCCTTGCTCGCCAAGACTGTCACCACCCTGGACGTGGTCAGCGGCGGCCGCGCGGTGCTCGGCATCGGCGCGGGCTGGTTCGAGCTCGAGCACCAGTCCTATGGGTTCGACTTCGGCACGTTCACCGACCGCTTCGAACGCCTCGACGAGGCATTGCAGATCATCCAGCCGATGCTGCGCGGGCAGCGCCCCAGCTTCGACGGCAGGTGGTACCACACCGAGAAAGCGATGAACGAGCCCCGCCTGCGCGACGACCTGCCGATCCTGCTCGGCGGCAGTGGCGAGAAGAAGACCTTCGGCCTGGCCGCCCGTTTCGCCGATCACCTCAACATCATCTGCAACGCTTCCGAGCTTCCGCGCAAGGTCGCGGCCCTGCACGAGCGCTGCACCGAGGTCGGCCGCGACCCGAAGACGCTGGAGACCAGCTACCTTTGCTTCCTGATGGTCGACGAGGACGGTGACCGCGTCCGTAAGCAGCAGCAGGATTACCTGAGCAGCATGGGCATCGACCTGTCGGCACTGTCGGAGGAGGAGCGCAAGCAGAGCCCCGCCGACCGTCAGTTCGTCGGCACGCCGGACGAGGTTGCCGAGCAGTTGCGGACCCGCGTCCTCGCCCACGGCATCGATGGCTTGATCGTCAACATGGTCTTCAATGGACACGAGCCCGGCGCGGTCGAACTCGCGGGGCGCACCCTTGCGCCGCTGGTGAGCTGACCGTTGGGCAGACCGCGAAGATCGGTGCGCTCGCTGCCGGAGTGTGGGCCCGTGCGCCGACCTCCGGGGCCGAGTGTGCCCTGGTCTCGGCGGTTCTGCTGCTCGATGTACTGCCGCAGCACCGAGACGGGGCACTGCTTCCTCGGCATCGCCGCCGATAGTCAGTTGATGGCGCGCGCGATGCCCGACACGATGGCGCGCAGTACGCGGAAGACCCCCGGCGCGACACACTCCACCACGCCCTCCTCGCCTAGTTCAACCGCGATCTCGCGAGTGATGCCGTTCTGCGATTGCGACGAAAAATCTCATGCGTGCTTACGGGAGTGGGCGTCGATGCGTAATCACCGAGGCGCGATTTCTGGCGAGACCGCCCCGTCTGGCACAATGGACCACCGTCCTTCCGGACAAGTGTCAGCCCGTCTCCGGTTACGTACCGCGCGGCGGTCACACACTCCAAGCGCAAAACCGGGCTCGCAGACCGTGCGGGTCGCTGAATCGCGCCGTGACCAACCAACGAAAGGCAGATCAGCAGTGGCTGTTCGCATCAAACTCACCCGCATGGGCAAGATCCGCAACCCGCAGTACCGTGTCGTGGTCGCGGACGCTCGCACTCGCCGGGACGGCCGGGCCATCGAATCCATCGGCAAGTACCACCCGAAGGAAGAGCCGTCGCTCATCGAGATCGATTCCGAGCGCGCTCAGTACTGGCTGGGTGTCGGCGCACAGCCGACCGAGCCGGTCCTCCAGCTGTTGAAGATCACCGGTGACTGGCAGAAGTTCAAGGGCATCGACGGCGCCGAGGGCACTCTGAAGGTCAAGCCGGCCAAGCCATCCAAGCTGGACCTGTTCAACGCCGCGCTGGCCGCCGCCGATAGCGAGCCGGTCGCCGAGGCCGTCACCCCGAAGAAGAAGGCCGCCAAGAAGGACGAGGCCGCCGAGACCGAGGCCGCCGAGTAATGAGTGGGCTCTACCCGTCCACACCGTACCCGTCTCGAGCCGTCGATAGACCGGCCCCGACGATGGGGGAGTTGCGTCTCGAGGTGATGGTGTAATGAGTGGGCTCTACCCGTCCACACGGTACCCGTCTCGAGCCGTCGATAGACCGGCCCCGACGATGGGGAAGTTGCGTCTCGAGGTGATGGAGCAGTGAGTGCCGTCGTCGCTGATGCCGTCGAACACCTGGTTCGCGGGATCGTCGCCAATCCCGATGACGTCCGTGTCGAGCTGATCACCGGTCGCCGAGGGCGCACCGTCGAGGTGCATGTGCACCCTGAAGACTTGGGCAAGGTGATCGGCCGCGGCGGACGCACCGCGACCGCGCTGCGCACCCTCGTCGCAGGTATCGGCGGCCGGGGCATCCGGGTCGACGTGGTCGACACCGACCAGTAGTGGAACTCGTCGTTGGGCGGGTCGCCAAGTCGCACGGCGTGCGCGGCGAGCTTGTCGTCGAGGTACGGACCGACGAGCCCGAGGCGCGTTTCGCGCCCGGTTCCACGCTGCGCGGTCGGCTGGCACGATCCGGGGCAGTCCGTGATTTCACCGTGGAGTCGGCCCGAGAGCACTCGGGCCGGCTTCTCGTGTTCCTGGCCGGCGTCGCCGACCGCACCGCGGCCGACGCGCTGCGCGGCATGCTGTTCCTGATCGACAGCGCGGATCTTCCGCCGTCCGACGATCCGGAGGAGTTCTACGATTACGAGCTGGAAGGGCTGGAAGTCCAGCTCACCGACGGCACCGTGGTCGGCTCGGTGCGCGAGGTGCTGCATTCCGCGGCGGGTGAACTGCTGTCGGTGCGCGCCGCCGACGACGGCCGGGAGATCCTGATCCCGTTCGTCACCGCGATCGTGCCGACGGTGTCGCTCGCGGATCGCCTCGTCGTCATCGATCCGCCCGAGGGTCTGCTCGACCCGGAATGAGGCGGTGTGAGACCCGATCGCGCATCGCTCACCGGACCGACAGTCGACTCCGCGGTGACAGGAGGTAGGCATGAAACTCGATGTCGTCACGATCTTCCCGGAGTACCTGGAGCCTTTGCGCACGGCGCTGCTCGGTAAGGCGATCGACAAGGGGCTGATCTCCCTCGCGGTGCACGACCTGCGCCGCTGGACCCATGACGTGCACAAATCGGTCGACGACTCCCCGTACGGCGGCGGACCCGGCATGGTCATGAAGCCGACCGTGTGGGGCGCGGCCCTCGACGAGGTCTGTCCGGACGACGCGCTGCTGGTCGTCCCGACGCCCGCGGGCGTGTCGTTCACCCAGGCCACCGCGCGGCGCTGGTCCGCCGAATCACACCTGGTCTTCGCTTGCGGCCGCTACGAAGGGATCGACCAGCGCGTCTTCGATGACGCGGCCCGCCGGGTCCGGGTGGAAGAGGTCAGTATCGGCGACTACGTGCTGATCGGTGGCGAGGCGGCGGTGCTCGTGATGACCGAGGCCGTGGTCCGGCTGCTGCCCGGCGTACTCGGCAATCAGCAGTCCCACCAAGAAGATTCGTTCTCCGACGGCCTGCTCGAAGGCCCGAGCTACACCCGTCCGGTCTCGTGGCGCGGCCTGGAGGTTCCGCCGATCCTGCTCTCCGGAGACCACGCGAAGGTGGCCGCATGGCGCCGCGAGCAATCCCTCGCTCGTACCCGCGAACGCCGCGCGGACCTGCTCCCGGACCAGGACGCGACGTCCGAACGGTAGACCGTCGGCGCGACCAGCAGGTCGATGTCAGGTCGCCGGGTGGGCGTCGACCCCGAGGGCACCAGGCCTGAGTACCCCTCCCAGAGTCGGTCGCGGCGTGCGGTGTCGGTGGTGTGGGCGAGGTCGCTGACTATCCGCTGGTCAAGGCAGAAGTCCGTGGCGACGGGCCGCCACGACCGCCTCATGGCGGGAGTGTGCGTCGAGCTTGACCATCGCATTACGCAAGTAGCTCTTGACGGTCTCCGGCCCGAGCGAGAGACGTTGTGCCGCTTCCTGGTTTGTGCAGCCGAGCGCGACCTGTGACAGCACGTCGAGTTCGCGGCGGGACAGTTTCGGGCTGTCCGGTGCCGGTTCGCCGACCAGGACGCGGGTGAGTCGTTCGCAGACCGCGTGCAGGCGCCCGCGCAATCGGTCGTCCTCGACGGAGCGCGCCATGCCACGAAGTTCGGCGTGGATGTCGCGGAGTTCCTCGGTGACCGCGGATGCCGTACCTGCCGAAGGGGGGGTCACCTCCAGCAGCCGCAAGCGTCGGTCGACCTCGTCGCGGAGGGTGATCTCGGTGGCCAGGCGCCGACCGGCTCGGACGACGAGGTCCGCGGTGCGGTCACCCAACGGACTGCTCCCCCTGGTCGCAGCGTAGAGCACCACGCGGGATCGCCTGTCCACGACTACCGGGACAGCGAGTACGGAGCGGATGCCCTCGCCGGCGACCGGGCCGTCGTAGTGGTGGGTGATCGAGGAGGCGTTGCGGTAATCCGCGACCGAGGCGGGACGCCCCGAATCCATCACGCGCCCGCCCAGTCCCGACGTGCGCAACACGGACAATCCGCGCAGCCCGTTGGTCATCGTGCCGACGAATTCCGAGAGCAGCAGCGCGTCGCCGTGCACTTCGCCGCCGAACACCACCGGCACTCCGGCCCGGCTCGCCATCCAGCGGATCTCGGCGCGCAACGCGTCGCCGTCGCGCGGACGCAGCAGTGCGGTGTGGGTCACGGGGCTCACCCCTTTTCGGGGGTAGTGGCGAACTCGATGTGACCCACATCCTATTGCACACCCGGGTTGTGCCGGATCACGGAAAGAGGAGAAGCGAGATGGGCACCGATCTGAATCTGCGGGTGCGCGAGCTGCTGGATTGTTACGACCGGAGCGACGCGGCGGCGGCGGATCTGCTGTGTGATCGGCACCCGGCTGGCCGGGTCGCCTTCACCATCATCGAGGCCGACTTGTCCTCGACCGACCTCACCTACCGTGAGCTGCGCGAACGGTCGGCCCGGTTCGCCGCCGCACTCGGCGAGCTCGGCGTGCGGCCGGGCGACCGGGTCGCCACGCTGATGGCGAAGTCGGCGAACCTGGTGGTCGCGCTGCTCGGCATCTGGCGCAGCGGCGCGGTGCACGTCCCGCTGTTCACCGCGTTCGCGCCACCCGCCATCGCGTTGCGGCTTTCGGCTGCCGGCGCCTCGATCGTCATCGCCGACGCCGACCAGGCGCCGAAGCTGGCCCCCGGCCCGGATCTGCCCGCCGACCCGCCGTGGCGGCTGATCGTTACCGGCGCGGACGCCCCGGAGGGCGCACTGCGCATGGCAGACCTTCTCGACACCTATTCGGCCACCCTCCCGGACGCTACGCCCGTCGCGATAGGCGGTGACGGACTACTCGTCCAGCTCTTCACCAGTGGCACCACCGGCACGCCCAAGGGTGTCCCGATTCCGCTGCGCGCGCTCGCGTCCTTCCACGCGTACCAGGAGTTCGCGCTCGATGTCCGGGCCGACGACGTGTTCTGGAATGCCGCGGACCCGGGCTGGGCCTACGGCCTCTACTACGCGATCCTCGGCCCGCTGGCCACCGGTATCCGCAGCATCCTGCTGCACGCGGGCTTCTCCGCCGCGCTGACCTGGCAGGTGCTGGAGAGGTTCGGAGTCACCAATTTCGCTGCCGCTCCGACGGTGTACCGCGCGCTGCGCGCCGCCGGCACCACGCCGCCGGTGCACACGAAGCTGCGCCGCGCGTCGTCGGCGGGCGAGCCGCTGACACCTGAGGTCGTCGCCTGGTCGGCGGAGTACCTGGGCGTCGCGGTGCGCGACCACTACGGCCAGACCGAGCACGGCATGGTCATCTGCGACGCCTGGCACGAAGCCCTCGACACCGGCGCACCCGCGGGCTCGATGGGCCGCTCGCTGCCGGGCTGGTCCTGCGCGGTGCTCGCCGACGACGCCGACACCATCGCCCCCACCGGTGAGCTGGGTCGGGTCGCGATCGACACGCAGCACAGCCCGCTGCTGTGGTTCCTCGGCTACCTCGACGCCCCGGAACGCACCGCACAGCGCTACACCGCCGACGGTCGCTGGTACCTGACCGGTGATGCGGGTTCACAGGACACGGACGGGTTCTTCCGATTCTCCGCCCGCGACGACGACGTGATCATCATGGCGGGTTATCGCATCGGCCCGTTCGAGGTGGAGAGCGTGCTCGTGCTGCACGAGCAAGTGGCCGAAGCGGCCGTGGTCGGCATGCCGGACGAGCTGCGCGGTGAGGTGCTGGAGGCGTTCGTGGTGCTGCGCGCCGGCGCCGCGGGGGGCGCCGAGCTGGAAGCCGAGCTGCAGAGCCTGGTGAAGAAGAAGTTCGCCGCGCACGCCTACCCGCGCAAGATCCACTTCGTCCAGAGCCTGCCGAAGACGCCCAGCGGCAAGGTGCAGAGGTTCGTACTACGGCAGGGGGGAGTCAAGTGATGTCGCTGCCGAGCTATTCCTCCGGTATCTCGGACACCCCGCTGCTCGGGGACACCATCGGCGGCAATCTCGATCGCACGGTGGCGCTGTTCCCCGAGCGAGAAGCGCTGGTGGACAGCCCGTCCGGACGCCGATGGACCTACCGCGAACTCGGCGCCGCGATCGATGCCCTGGCCTGCGGCCTGGCCGGCAAAGGCATCGGCAAGGGGGATCGGGTCGGCATCTGGGCGCCGAACTGTGCGGAATGGTTTCTCGTGCAGTACGCGACGGCGAAAATCGGCGCGATCCTGGTCAACATCAACCCCGCCTACCGCGCCAGCGAATTGGAGTACGTGCTGCGCCAGGCAGGCGTGCGGATGCTCGCCTCGGCCGCGGAGTTCAAGTCCTCGAACTACGTCGCGATGATCGAGCAGGTTCGGCCGAACTGCCCGGCCCTCGAACAGGTACTCGTGCTCGGCACCCAGGGATGGGAAGAGCTGACCCGCACCGAGATCGACGCCGATCGGCTGGCCGCACTCGGGGCGAAGCTGTCGGCTGACGACCCGATCAATATCCAGTACACCTCCGGCACAACCGGCTTTCCCAAGGGCGCCACGCTCAGCCACCACAACATCTTGAACAACGGTTATTTCGTCGGCGAGCTGTGCGGCTACACCGAGCAGGACCGGATCTGCGTCCCGGTGCCCTTCTACCACTGCTTCGGCATGGTGATGGGAAATCTCGCGAGCACGAGTCACGGTGCGGCGATCGTGATTCCGGCGCCCTCGTTCGACCCGACGGCGACACTCGCCGCCGTCGCGGCCGAGCGCTGCACCTCGCTCTACGGTGTGCCGACGATGTTCATCGATCTGCTCACCGAACTGGATTCGGCCACAACGGATCTGTCCACCCTGCGCACCGGCATCATGGCCGGCTCGCCCTGCCCGGTCGAGGTCATGAAGCGGGTGATCGACCGGATGGGCATGCGCGAGGTGTGCATCTGCTACGGCATGACGGAGACGTCACCGGTCAGTACCCAGACCCGCCGCGACGACGGCATCGACCGGCGCACCGCCACGGTCGGCCGGGTCGGGCCGCACCTGGAGGTCAAGGTCGTCGACCCCGCAACGGGTCTCACGGTGCCACGCGGCGAGCCGGGCGAGCTGTGCACCCGCGGCTACTCGGTGATGCTCGGCTACTGGGGCGACCCGGACAAGACCACCGAATCCATCGATGCCGCCCGCTGGATGCACACCGGCGACATCGGCGTGCTGGACGACGACGGCTACCTGGCCATCACCGGCCGGATCAAGGACATGGTCATCCGAGGTGGCGAGAACGTCTACCCACGCGAGATCGAGGAGTTCCTCTACACCCATCCCGACATCTTGGATGCCCAGGTGATCGGTGTGCCGGATCCGAAATACGGTGAGGAACTGATGGCCTGGGTCCGGATGCGCGCGGGCGCGGCGCCGTTGGACGCGGCGGCGGTGCGCGCGTTCTGCACCGGCAAGCTGGCGCACTTCAAGATCCCGCGCTACGTGCACGTGGTCGAGGAGTTCCCGATGACGGTCACCGGCAAGATCCGCAAGGCCGAGATGCGAGAAATCGCCCAGGCGATCCTCGCGTCATCGGAGGAGCGCACGTCGGATTCGCCAAGCGGCAACTGATTTCCGGAGCACATGGGTAACTCATCGGGTATGTCCAGAAGTCAGCCGGTCACGCTACCGCGGGCCCGCAGCTGGATGGTTGCGGTACCCAGGACTGGCAAACGACGCGAAGAGGCGGGGGAGCGGTAGTGTCTCGGGCGTGACGACAGCGCCAGAGACCGCCAGTGCAGTGTCGAACCCCGCCCTGCTCCCTCCCTCGTCCAACCCCGCCTCGCCTCCTCCCGCGACGCTGGGCTCCGAAACCGCGAGCACAGCCAGCGTGAACCGCCGCATCGCCGACGAATTGGCGGTGCGCGAGACTCAGGTGCGTGCCGCCGTAGAGCTGCTCGACGGCGGCTCGACCGTGCCGTTCATCGCGCGGTACCGGAAAGAGGTCACCGGCGGTCTCGACGACGCGCAGCTGCGCCTGCTCGATGAGCGCCTGCATTACCTGCGCGAGCTCGGCGAGCGCAGGGCCGCCATCCTCGAATCGATTCGCGGCCAGGGCAAACTCGACGACACGCTGCACCGGCAGATCATGCTCGCCGAGACCAAGGCCCGGCTCGAGGACATCTATCTGCCGTACAAGCCGAAGCGCCGCACCAAGGCTCAGATCGCGCGCGAGGCGGGGCACGAGCCGGTGGCCGACACTCTGATCGACGACCCGGCAACCGATCCGGCGCAGTACACCGCCGAGCAGCTCGATGGCGCGCGCGCGATCCTGGTCGAGCGTTTCGCCGAGGACGCCGACCTGGTCGGCGAGCTGCGCGAGCTGATGTGGAACCGCGGCCAGGTCACCTCGACCGTGCGCGCCGGTAAGGAGGAGGCGGGTGCGAAGTTCGCCGACTACTTCGAGTTCAACGAGCCGTTCACCAAGCTGCCCTCGCACCGCATCCTCGCGCTGCTGCGCGGTGAGAAAGAGGAGGTGCTCACCCTGCACCTCGAGCCGGACACCGAGGAGCCCGAGCCGGGCGAGCGCACCGTCTATGAAGGCCGCATCGCGGTACGCTTCGGCATCGCGGACAGGGGCCGCCCTGCCGACTCCTGGCTGCTGGACACGGTGCGCTGGGCCTGGCGCACGAAACTCCAAGTGAGTCTTGGTATCGACACCAGGATGCGGCTGCGGCAGGCGGCGGAGAAGGATGCGGTCGACGTGTTCGCCGCGAACCTGCGCGACCTGCTGCTCGCCGCACCCGCGGGCACCCGCACGACCATGGGCCTCGATCCCGGCTACCGCACGGGCGTGAAGGTCGCGGTGGTCGACGCCACCGGCAAGGTGGTCGCCACCGAGGTGATCTACCCGCACAAGCCGCAGGGCCAGACCGAGAAGTCGCTCGCGGTGCTCGGCGCGCTGGTCGCCAGGTTCGGTGTCGAACTCATCGCCATCGGCAACGGCACCGCCTCGCGCGAAACGGATGCCCTTGCCGTCGAACTGATCTCCCGTATTCCGGAGAACAAGCCGACCAAGATCGTGGTGTCCGAGGCGGGCGCCTCGGTGTACTCTGCCTCGGCCTACGCCTCGCAGGAGCTGCCCGACCTGGACGTGTCCCTGCGCGGTGCGGTGTCGATCGCACGGCGCCTGCAGGACCCGCTGGCCGAGCTGGTGAAGATCGACCCGAAGTCCATCGGTGTCGGCCAGTACCAGCACGACGTGTCCGAGACCCTGCTGGCCCGCTCGCTGGGCGCGGTGGTCGAGGACGCGGTGAACGCGGTCGGCGTCGACGTGAACACGGCCTCGGTGCCGCTGCTGTCCCGGGTGTCCGGTATCGCCGGTTCGGTGGCGGAAAGCATTGTGGCGCATCGGGATCAGAACGGCCCCTTCCACAGCAGGACCGCACTGCTGGACGTGCCCCGCCTCGGTCCCAAGGCGTTCGAGCAGTGCGCGGGCTTTCTTCGCATCCGCGGTGGTGCCGACCCGCTGGACACCTCCGCGGTGCATCCCGAGGCGTACCCGGTGGTGCGGCGCATCCTCGAGTCGACCGGCCGCGGTGTCGCGGAGGTCATCGGCAATACCACTGTGCTGCGCTCGCTGCGCGCCGACGACTTCACCGACGAACGCTTCGGTGTGCCCACCGTCACCGATATCATCGCCGAGCTGGAGAAGCCGGGCCGCGACCCTCGTCCGGAATTCAAGACCGCGGAGTTCGCCGCCGGTGTGGAGAAGGTGGCCGACCTGAAGCCGGGCATGGTGCTCGAGGGCGTGGTCACGAACGTGGCCGCGTTCGGCGCGTTCGTCGACATCGGCGTGCACCAGGACGGGCTCGTGCACGTCTCCGCGATGTCGCACAATTTCGTGAAGGACCCGCGCGAGGTGGTCAAGTCCGGCGACGTGGTCAAGGTGAAGGTGCTCGAGGTCGATGTCGCGCGGCAGCGAATCGGCCTGTCGCTGCGCTTGGACGACGAGCCCGGCGCGCCCGCGAAGGGCGGTGACAACCGTCAGCGCGGCCAGGGCGGCCGACCGGGCGGCAGTGAGCCGCGGCAGCGGCAGAATGGTCAGAACAAGCAGCAGGGCCAAGGTCGCAATCAAGGGCAGGGACGCGGCGGCAACCAGCGTCGCAGTGCTCCCGCGCCGAGCGGTGCGATGGCGGACGCGTTGCGTAGGGCAGGTTTCGGCCAGTAGTCGGTGATCGGGAGGAAGGAGGCGACGATGCGACGGTGGCTCGACGAGGATGTGATCGACCAAGGCCGGCTGCCCCTGCTGTGCTTGCTCCTCGGGTTCATCGTCGGCTTCCTGTTCATCCGCCTCAGCGTGCGGATGATCCGCGCGCGGGTGCGCTGGTGGCCGGGCAACCTGCGAGCGGGTGACACCCACATCCACCACATGGTGTTCGGGGTGATCCTGGTGCTGGCGTCCGGCATCGGCATGGTCACGGTGTACCAGAGTGCGGACACGGCGACGGCAGGGTGGCTCGCCGCCGCCTTCGGCGTCGGCGCCGCGCTGGTCCTCGACGAGTTCGCGCTGATCTTCTACCTGCGCGACGTGTACTGGGAGAAGCAGGGGCGCACCTCAGTGGACGCGGTGTTCGTCGCGCTCGCGGTGACGGGGTTGCTGTTGCTGGGTTTTCACCCGCTCTGGTTGCTCGACATCAACGACTTCCGGCACGATTCCGGCATCGAGGCCCGGACCTTCATCGTCGTCTTCGCGGTGGTGAACCTGGCGCTGGCCGCCATCGTCATCGTCAAAGGCAAGATCTGGACCGGCCTGTTCGGCATGTTCTTCCTGCCGTTGCTGTTCGTCGGCGCGCTGCGGCTGAGCCGTCCCGGCGCACCGTGGGCGCGCTGGCGCTACACCGACCGCAGACGCCTGATGTACCGGTCCATCGTCCGGGAACGCCGCTACCGCCGTCCGGTGATCCGCGCCAAGATCTTCGTGCAGGACCTGATCGCGGGCAAACCGGACGTCGAGCACGTCCGCACGGCGGCAGAGGCGGAGCTCACGCGCACGGTGGTGTCGGCGCCACCGGCTCCACATCATCGCCACCACTCGCTCTGGCACGCCGACCACGACACGCTGAACTCGTCGTCCGCACCGCACGCGCAGGACGCGTTTTCCGGTGAACCGCACCGCTGACCGGATCAGGTACGGCCGAGTGAGAACCGACTCGCCGCGGCCGTATACCGCGCAGCGTGGGGCGTAGCCTGACGTAGGTGAGGCCTACGTCAGGCGGGCCAATTTCTCCGTATCCGGACCGATCTGGCACAATGAGCAGGTTGCCCTGGGCGTTTGTCGGCCTGGCGCACCCCCTTAATCGGAGCATGAACCGGCCGAGCACACCCAGCGCCGCCAGGTTCCTCTGTTCGCGCGAAACCAGAAGGATGGAAATGAACACCCTTGACTTCGTCGACGAGAAGTCGCTGCGCAGCGACGTCCCCGACTTCCGGCCGGGCGATACGCTGAATGTGCACGTGAAGGTCATCGAAGGCTCGAAGGAGCGCATCCAGGTCTTCAAGGGCGTCGTGATCCGCCGCCAGGGTGGCGGCATCCGCGAGACCTTCACGGTCCGTAAGGTGTCGTTCGGTGTCGGAGTGGAGCGCACCTTCCCGGTGCACAGCCCGAACATCGACCACATCGATGTCGTGACCCGCGGTGACGTCCGCCGTGCCAAGCTGTACTACCTGCGCGACCTGCGTGGCAAGGCCGCCAAGATCAAAGAAAAGCGCTGAGCCAGCTTTTCGGCACATCAGATCTTCCTTAGCCCGGCACCGGACCGCAGTCAGGATGCCGGGCTAATCTGTTCGGCGTGGCAGACGAAAGTGGGTCGGTATCGGTGTCCGAATCGGGCGACGAGGGAGCAGGGGGACGCCGCACCAAGCGGCGAGCGAAGAAGAAGCAGCGGCCGTTCTGGCAGGAATTGCCGATCCTGATCGTGATCGCCGCGGTGATCGCCGCGCTGATGGTCACCTTCGTCGGCAGGCCGTACGTGATTCCGTCGGAGTCGATGGAAACCACCCTGCACGGGTGCGCCGGATGCACCGGTGACCGTATCTATGTGCAAAAACTGAGCTACTACTGGGGCGACCCGAAGCCGGGCGATGTGGTCGTGTTCGTCGGCCCGTCCTCGTGGAACAACCTCTACAAGTCGATCCGTTCGGACAACCCGGCCATCCGCGGTGTGCAGAACTTCTTCTCCTTCTTCGGCCTGGTGCCGCCGGACGAGAACGATCTGGTCAAGCGTGTGATCGCGGTCGGAGGCCAGACTGTGCAGTGCTGTGACGCGCAGGGGCGGGTCATGGTCGACGGCAAGCCGCTGGACGAGCCGTACGCCCGCTACATCTACCCGTACGTGCCGGGCCAGCCCTACAGCTCGGGCGGCGGACGCGAGTTCAAGCCCGTGAAGGTACCCGAGGGGCATCTGTGGGTGATGGGCGACAACCGCAACCAGTCCGCCGACTCCCGCGCCCACATCACCGACGAACTGCAGGGCACCGTCCCCGTCGACAACGTCCGGGGCAAGGCAGTGTTCAAGATCTGGCCGCCAGGCCGGATCGGACCGGTGCGGTCGCAGGATCCCCAGGCGAATTGATGCGCCTGCGGGCGCAGCATAATTGGACGGTGGGGCAAGTTCGAGTGCCGATAGGTAACGGGTGGCCGCCGCGCGTGGTGATGCGCAGGGCAGGCGGCTTGCGCACGCTCGAGGCGGCGTTGATTCGCAGCGGTCTCGGGCCCGTCGCAGGGGTGGACGAGGCGGGCCGTGGCCCCTGCGCGGGACCGCTGGTGGTGGCCGCGTGCCTGCTCGCCCCGAAGGCTTATGACAAGCTGGCCGGGCTCGACGACTCCAAGAAGCTCACCGAGGCCGCTCGCGAGGAGTTGTACCCGGTGATCACCCGGCTGGCGCTGGCCTACAAGGTCGTTGTCGTCCCGGCCTGGGAGATCGACTCGATCGGCATCCACGTCGCCAATATCGAGGGCATGCGCCGCGCCGTCGCCGGACTCGGCAGGCCGCCGGGCTACGTGCTCACCGACGGGTTCCGGGTGCCCGGCCTCCCGGTACCCTCGCTGCCGGTGATCGGGGGCGACGCGACCGCGGCCTGTATCGCGGCGGCCAGCATCCTGGCGAAGGTCGCCAGGGACCGTATGATGGTCGAGCTCGACGAGCGGTTGCCCGGCTATGGGTTCGCGCTGCACAAGGGGTACAACACGCCCGAGCACATCGCCGCGCTGAACCGCCTGGGACCGTGCAGCGAACATCGCCGGTCCTGGCGCAACGTACGCGAGGCAGCGGGGTTGCGGCCGGTCGCGGCGGCCGCCGACGACGCCGATGCGGTGCTCGCGGGTGGCCTCGACGAGGTGCTGTCCGAGGGGTTCCGGAACGGGCGTACCGGCAGCCGAGTGGCTACCGACGCCGCCCATGCGCGATGATGTCAACACACGACGCAGTGCGGCGAGAAGGAGGACGTCCCACCCGATGAGTGCCGAGGACCTCGAGAAGTACGAAACCGAGATGGAACTCTCGCTGTATCGCGAGTACAAGGACATCGTCGGTCAGTTTTCGTACGTGGTGGAGACCGAGCGCCGCTTCTACCTGGCCAATTCCGTGGAGCTGCGGCCACAGAACGCGGACGGCGAGGTGTATTTCGAGGTGCGGATGAGCGACGCGTGGGTGTGGGACATGTATCGCCCGGCCCGTTTCGTCAAGCACGTCCGGGTGATCACCTTCAAGGACGTCAACATCGAGGAGCTGGAGAAACCGGACCTGCGGCTGCCGGAGTGACCACCGGTAGTTCCGCACAGGCGGGCGGTTATCAACAGGTTTTGTCTTTTCCAAGGTCGGCCACCCTGACCTGATTTCTTCCCGGAGCAGTCTGGCCGGGTGACAGACAAACAGGCGCTCGGCGCGCACGGGGAAGAGCTGGCGGCGGAGTTTCTCCGCGCCGCGGGGATGGAGATCGTCGCCAGGAACTGGCGGTGCCGGTACGGCGAGCTGGACCTGATCGCACGCGACCGGGACGTGACGGCGTTCGTGGAGGTCAAGACCCGTTCCGGCCTCGGCTTCGGTACCCCGGCGGAGTCGGTCACCTTCACCAAGCGACAGCGCATCCGACGGCTCGCCTTGCTGTGGCTGGCCGAGCAGGACGGTCCCTGGCGGCGCATCCGGTTCGACGTGGTGTCCGTGCTGGTGGCGCGCGGGCACCAGCCGGTGATCGACCACCTAGAGGCGGTGTTCTGAATGGCGCTCGGTCGGGCGCATTCGGTCGCGGTCACCGGCGTCGACGGTCTGCTGGTCGAGATCGAGGCCGACATCGGGCAGGGTCTGCCGTCCGTACACCTGGTCGGTCTGCCGGACACCGCATTGCAAGAATCCCGCGACCGGGTGCGGTCCGCGGTGGCGAACTCGGGAGAGAAGTGGCCGGACGGCAGGGTGATCCTCGCGCTGTCTCCGGCCACCTTGCCGAAGCTGGGCAGCGTGTACGACTTGGCCCTCGCGGTCGCGGTGCTCGACGCGTCCGGCGCCGTCCCCGCCGAGCGGCTCGCGAAGACAGTGCTGCTCGGGGAACTCGCGCTGGACGGACGGGTGCGGCGGGTGCGCGGCATTCTTCCCGCCGTGATCGCCGCGCGGCGGGCGGGCTGGTCGGCCGCCGTGGTCCCGGAACCGGCCATGGCCGAGGCCGGGCTGGTCGCCGGCATCGAGGTCTTCGGGGCGAGCAGTCTGCGCGCTGTGGTGGCCTGGCTGCGCGGCGAAGCGATGCTCGCCGAACCGAACGGCGCCCCGCCCGACACCGTTCGCCGGGGTGGCGACCTCAGCGAGGTGGTGGGGCAGGACGAAGCGCGCTGGGCGCTGGAGGTGGCCGCGGCGGGCGGGCACCACCTGTTGCTGACCGGCCCACCCGGAATCGGGAAAACCATGTTGGCACAACGTCTCCCCGGCCTGCTGCCGCCGCTCACGGAGACCGAGGCGCTGGAGGTGACCGCGATCCATTCGATGGCTGGCGCGCTCTCCGGCGAGCACCCGCTGGTCACGGCGCCACCGTTCGTCGCTCCGCACCACTCGACGTCGGTGACCGCGATGATCGGCGGCGGCTCGGGGACCGCCCGGCCCGGCGCGGTGAGCCGAGCCCACCGAGGTGTGCTGTTCCTCGATGAATGCGCAGAGATCGGCGCGAAGGTGCTCGAGGCCATGCGAACGCCGTTGGAGGAAGGGGAAGTGCGGATCGCTCGGCGCGACGGCGTGGCACGGTACCCGGCCCGATTCCAGCTCGTCCTCGCCGCGAATCCGTGCCCGTGCGCCCCTGCCCGCGAGGTCGACTGCATCTGCGCGCCGCTCGCCCGCCGCCGCTACCTCGGCAAGCTGTCCGGCCCGCTGATGGACCGGATCGACATCTGGGTGCAGATGCACGGGCAGTCCGGCGCCGCGTTCAGCACCGACGAGGCCGAGAGCAGCGAGATGGTCCGCGGCCGGGTAGCGGTCGCCCGCCGCGCCGCCGCCGAGCGCTGGCGCGATTGCGGGTGGCTCACGAACGCCGAAGTCCCGGGCCATATCCTTCGTCAACGGTTCCGGCTGCCGCGGGAATCGCTCGTTCCCGTCGAGGGCGCCTTGCGTCTCGGTCGGATGTCCGCTCGCGGCGCCGACCGCGCGATCCGTGTCGCATGGACCATCTGTGACCTGCGTGGCGGTGAGCGTCCGTCGGTGCAGGATGTGCTGGCGGCATTGAACTTCCGACAGCGGGGTGCGCAATGAGTGCGGCGCCGTTGGCGGGGAAGGACAGTGCGGGCGACACGACGGCCGGATGGGTTCAAAGGTCAGGAAGCCCTTCCCGCCCGGCCTCTGGCGAAGCGGATGCCCGGAGGTTGGCGTGGGTGTATCTGTCGCGGGTGGTGCAGGGGCCGTCTGCGCCGCTGTCTGCGTTGATCGAGTCGGCCGGGGTGGTCGAGGCGGCACGCGCGGTGCGGGAGTGTTCGTTGCCCGAGTCGCTGCGCGGGCCGACGGCGCAGCGGCGTGAGATCGATGTCGCCGCGCGGGATCTGGAGTCGATCGAGCGTATCGGTGGACGAGTGGTCACGCCGGACGACCCGGAGTGGCCGGCGTGGCGCATGCTCGGTCTCGGGCAGCTCGAACCGGGCCGGGATCGTGACGGGGCCGTGCCGCTCGTGCTGTGGGCGCGTGGCCCACGCTCACTGTTGGAGTCGAGCGAACGCGCTCTGGCGGTCGTCGGCGCGCGGTGCAGCACCGGCTACGGCAACCGGGTCGCGGGGGAAATCGCGGGCGATCTCGCCGCACAGGGGTGGACCATCGTGTCGGGGGCGGCCTTCGGAATCGACAGCATGGCACATCGGGCGGCGCTCGCGGTCGATGGCTCGACGATTGCGGTGCTGGCGTGCGGTATCGACCGTCCCTACCCCGCCCAGCACGACCGGCTTCTGGCTGATATCGCGGAATCCGGCCTGGTGGTCAGCGAGTATCCGCCCGGTGTCACCGCGCACAAGCATCAATTCCTGGCTCGGAACCGCCTGATCGCCGCCCTCGCCGACGGCGTGCTGGTTGTCGAGGCGGGCCTGCGCAGCGGCGCCCGCAACACCGTCAAATGGGCGCGCCGCCTGAGCCGCCCGGCTTTGGCGGTGCCCGGCCCGGTCACTTCCGTCGCCTCCGTGGGCTGTCACCGCATGATCCGCGACGGCGAAGCCCTCCTGGTCACCCGCGCGGAGGAGGTCGTCGACGAGGCGGGTCCGCTCCGACTATCCCTCGCCGGCGCTGCGGGGCCGACCGATAGCCCGGAGGACGGTCTCACCGGCGACGAAGCCCTGGTCTTCGCCGCACTCCCCAAGGTCGGCTCTCGGGTGCCGCTCGAGCTGGCCCAGCATTGCGGGTTGCCCCTTCCGGCAGTCCGTGCAGCCCTGCCCGCCCTCGAATTGGCCGGCCTGGTCACCGCCGACGAAAGAGGTTGGCGCCGAGCAGGGCACCGAAGATGACTCGCAATTCGGCGCGGTGGCTTGCCAAGCCGGGCGGTCGTCGGGACGGTGGAAAGATGGAGCAACTGCCCGACGATTTGGAAGCCCTCGTTGTGGAGTACGGCAGACATCTGCGACTCGGGCAGAATCGCTCGGAGCATACGGTGCGGGCGTATCTAGGGGATGCGCGGTCGCTGCTGGGCCACTTGTATACGCGGTCAGCGGATTCGGCGATTCGCGAGCTCGATTTGCTGCTGCTGCGATCGTGGTTGGCGCAGCTGGCTGCGGCGAATGCGGCGCGGACGACGATGGCGCGGCGGGCATCCTCGGCGCGCACCTTTACCGCCTGGCTCACCCGGACCGGGCGATTGTCCGTCGATCCCGGCCTGCGACTGGGTTCGCCGAAAGCCCACCGCGTTCTTCCCGCCGTGCTCGGTCGCCAGCAGGCCATCGGCGCCATGGACGCCGCAGAATCCGGTGCTGCCCAACGTGATCCGATGGCACTGCGGGATCGGCTGATCGTCGAACTGCTGTACGCCACCGGCATCCGGGTCAGCGAGCTGTGCGGGCTGGATATCGATGACGTCGACCGCGAGCGACACGTGGTCCGCGTGCTCGGCAAAGGCAACAAAGAGCGATCGGCGCCGTTCGGCCTACCTGCCGACGAGGCTGTCGGAAACTGGCTTCAGCATGGGCGTCCCGCCTTCGTCACCGCAGAGTCGGGCCGCGCGCTCTTGCTCGGCCGTCGCGGCAGGCGCCTCGATCAGCGTCAGGCCAGAAGCGTTGTGCACGAGGTGCTCTCGGCCATTCCCGGCGCCCCCGACATGGGCCCGCACGGCCTGCGGCACACCGCCGCCACCCACCTGCTCGAGGGTGGTGCCGACCTCCGCGTAGTCCAGGAACTCCTCGGCCACGCCAGCATGGCCACCACCCAGCTCTACACCCACGTCTCCATCGAGCGCCTCAAGAAGGTGCACGACCGAGCTCACCCACGCGCCTGATGTGGCAGTACCAGCTCGCATGGGGTTTTACGGAGACAGCGAGATGGTCCCGGTCGAATAGGTGCTCGGTCAGAAAATGCCGCTACCGAACTGGACATTCACATGCTGACGTAGTAATGCACCCAGGCTTCTCGTCCATCGGCGGTGCGCCACCCGCTCGGCCCACTGTGCACTCGCCGCCACCCGTATCGTTCGTACAAAGCGATCGCCGCCGCACCGTCGGATTCCACCGTGAGCGCAGCCCGCGCATTTCGGCCCTGCGCACGCCCGCCGAGAGCAGACGTGAGCCGACTCCCGCGCGGCGAGCGTCCGGTACGACATAGAGACGAATGACCGAGGCGATTTCCCCTGCGCCCGCCATGTCCCGCACGGCTGGCGGCATTTCCCCGCTACCGCCGATTCCGACGTGCCCGACTACCGCTCCGTCCTGCTCGGCGACGAGCGCCGCGATGAGCTTCGACGGAGACAACCAGCCCACCGGGTCCGCTGGCCACTGTGCCGGGTACCCGTCGACCTCGTGTACCTTCCGCAAGGCCGTGGCGCAGCCGTCGAGGCCGGCGGTGGTTCGTGGTCGGATGGTCACGCTCATCCGTCCATCGTGGCGGTCGGCTCATTTGCCCGTTTACGATCGCGTTGTTTTCCGGTTGTCCGGTCGACTTCGACTGCCGGGTCCGCAGCAGTGCCGCGGGGACGAGCAGACCCGCTCGCGCGCCGAAGTAGTCGATTTCGCATGTGATCAGCGCCGGGAAGGCGCACCCTGAGAGATGCGAATCAGTTCCCGCAATTCACGACGTACTCCGATGTGGAGAGAAAAGCGATGGCTACGTCAATAGGATCACAGACCCTGCATCGCGGACTGTACTCCCTGGCAGGCCAGCCCGCGTGGCAGCAGTCAGCCGCTGGTTCCACGCTGGCCCAGCAGACCGGCCATGGAACGTGGCGTGAGATTCCACTCGATCGCGACGTGCCCAGTGTGACCATCGGGCGGTCGGGCGCCGCCGACATAATCGTGACCGCCGACGCGACGGCGTCGCGTCTGCACGCCATCGTCGAGCGGGTGTGCGGCTGCTGGGTCATTATCGACGACGGGCTGTCGAAGAATGGGACCTTCGTCAACGGCGAACGCATCGGCGGGCGGCGTAAACTCCGCTCCGGCGATACGATCCGCGTCGGGCAATCGGTGTTCATTTTCCGGGACGACCACCCATCCGAAGATGAAATAACGACTAGCCAGGCCCCCCTCCCCACCCGAAATTCACTGACCGACGCGCAGTATTCGATTCTCGAGGCACTGTGTCGCCCGTACGACGCGCGCACTCCCTACTCCTACCCCGCGTCGAACTGCCAGATTGCCCACGATCTGTGCCTGAGCGTTTCCACCGTCAAGACGCATATGCGTGCATTGTTCCAAATATTCCAGGTCGAAACCTTGCCGCCGAACCAGAAACGCATGTTTTTGGTCGAACGCGCCCTCCAAAGCGGCGTCATTGCCGATCACGAGCGGTAGGGACTCCGTCTGGAGTGCGGCGAGGTCGATTCGCAGCCCAGCGCAGCGGTGTCGGGCGACTCCCCTCGCCGGGCAGCTGGATGGGGTGGAAGCCTGCTCCGACGCCACCGCGCGGAATTGCTCAGACCTCGAGTGGTGCCGGTTCCGTCGAGGGCAGCGGCGGTTCGTGGTCGGATCGTCACGCGTATCCGTTCACCGTGATCCGCCGCCGCCTCGATTCACCCGTTCACGATCGCGGTAGTTACCGGTTTTTCGGTCGACGAAGGCCGACGGGTGCGCAGCAGTGCCGCACCGAGCAGTGCCGCGGCGACGCTGAAGCCCGCGCTGATCCACGCACCGGTGGACATGGCGGCGGTGAAGGCGTCCTTGGCTGGTTCGACATATCCGAGTTGGAAGGCGGCGCCGATGGATTCGCGCGCCGCGTCGGGGGCGTCCCCGGGCATGTTGGAGGTGAACACACCGGCGAGCACACTGCCGAGGATCGCGATGCTGATCGCCATGCCGACTTGTTGCAGTGTGTCGTTCATCGCCGAGCCGACGCCGGCGTGTTCGAGCGGGATGGCGCTCATGATCGCGGCGTACGCGGCCGGACCAGCCAGACCGCCGCCTACACCCATGACCAGCATGCTGATCAACACCCACAGGTACCCGCTGCCCATGGCGAGGATGGCGAAGGCCGCGCTCATGACGAGCAGTCCGGAAACGATGAGCGTCTTGTTGCTGAGCGCCTTGCCGAGTGTCGCGCCGAGTCCATTGCAGACGGCTGCGGCCACGGCGTACGGCAGCAGCGCCAAACCCGCCTTCATCGGGCCGTAGCCGAGCACGAACTGAAGGTACTGGGTGAGCATCAGCATGATCGCGCCCATGCCGAATACCATCAACAGCAGGGTGAAGCAGGTGCCGGTGAAGTCTCGGCTGCGGAACACCGCCAGCGGCAGCATCGGATGCTGTGACCGGCGCTCCCACCCGATGAAGGCGATCGCCGCCGCGGCCGCCACCACGATCATGCCGATGTTCCATTCGCGCTCGATGATCACGTAGACCGTCGAGCCGAGCGCCACGATGGACAGTCCGGCTCCGACGAGGTCTACTGGTCGCTGTTCTCCGGTGGTCTCCGGCATCAGCACCGAGGCCGCGATGATGGCTAGCGCCGCGACCGGGATGTTGAGCAGAAACACCGAACCCCACCAGTAGTGCTGTAGCAGAAAGCCACCCAGCGTGGGCCCGGCGACGATGCCGACTATCGAGACGGTGGACCACGCGGCCATCGCCGTACGCCGCTCGTCCTCGGCGAAGGTGGTCATCAGGATCGACAGGGTCGAGGGCATCAGCAGCGACCCGCCGACACCCATCGCGGCGCGGGCGGCGACGATCTGCCACGGTTCGGTCGCCAGCACGGCGGCCAGGGATGCCACACCGAATACGGCCAGGCCCGTGATCAGCATCCGCCGCCTGCCGAAGCGGTCGGACAGGCTGCCCGCGGTGAGCAGGAGCCCGGCGAAGACCAACACGTAGGCGTCCAGAATCCACTGGATGTCCGACGGAGTGGCGTCCAGCTCTCGAATCAGCGAGGGGATCGCGAGATTGAGCACGGTGCCGTCGATCATCAGCACCAGCAAAGACAGACAGAGGACCCCTAGAATCCACCAGCGGCGAGGGTCTCGTACAACGTTCGATTCCACTCGCACAGCGTACGAGAAACTCGAACGGTGTGCGAGCGAATATATGATCGGAGTGTGACCAAGCAGTTCGCCTCGGTATGGACCAGGGAACCTCGTCAGCCCAAGGCCTCCGGGCTGCGCCGCGAGCAGATCATCGCCGCAGCGGTCGAGATCCTCGACGCCGAGGGTCTGGAATCGCTGAGCATGCGCAAGCTCGGCGCGAAGCTCCGCGCGGGCGCGACCAGCCTGTACTGGTACGTCGCGAACAAGGACGAGCTGCTGGAACTGGTGCTCGACGAGTTCTGGGGCATGGTGCAGACGCCGGAGCCGGAGCAGGCGTCCTGGCGGGAGCTGCTGACCACCTTCGCCTACAGCCTCCGCGCGACGATCCGGGCGCACCCGTGGATGGCGTCGCTGGTCGGGCAGCTGCCCAGCGTCGGGCCGAACTCATTGCGGCTCAGCGACCGGCTGCGCCGGGCATTCGTGCGTGCGGGTTTTCGGGGCGTGGACATCTACCTCGCGAGTGGAACGGTGATGTCGTTCGTGCTCGGCCAGGTGATTCCAGAGACCGCATGGGAGAAGGCGTACGGCGGCTCCGGCATCGACAGCGACAGCATGATCCGGGTCATGGAAGGGCTGGCGGGTGACTATCCCGAGATGCTCGAGGACTATCGGGTGACGGCGCCGATCGACCCCGAAGTAGGCCGGGCCATGGCCTTCGATTTCGGCCTGCTCTGCGTCATGGACGGTCTCGAGGCGCGTCTGCGAAACACGCAGGGATTCGGATAGGTGGTCGCCGCAACCTTTGTGTCCAGGGGTGGGTGCTGCGAAGGGGTTGTCGGGCAGTGCTGATCACGCGGATGAACTGTAACGAGTTCTCTACATTTGATCAGCCAGCGGAGAACGGTATTGCACAGATAATCTGATACGTGTTCTATGGATTTTATTCGGCGGACTCAGCTCCGCGTGGCAACTCGGCGCCCCAGTACCGCGGTGCTCAGAAAGGCGTCTACGTGAGCATGCACACCGTCCTGGGCCGGGAAGTGCGGATGCCGGTGCGTATCCGGCTCGCCCACGCGTTCATGGCCACCTATTCGGTGCCCGCCGCGGCGGCACAACAGCTCATCGACTACTCCGGCCTGCGCCTCCTGCGGCTGCCGGGCGGACGGGCGATGTGCACGCTGGTGTTCGTCGACTACGTCGACGGCGACCTCGGCCCTTACAACGAGTTCGGCGTCTCGTTCATGGTCCGCCACCACACGGCGGGCGACGGCACCGCACTCGGTGACCTCGCGGCATTGGCGAACAGGAAGGCAGGTGTGCTCATCCATCGGCTCCCGGTCGACGGCGAGTTCACTCTCGCCGCAGGCCGGGGCATTTGGGGATTCCCCAAGGAACTCGCCGACTTCGTTGTCGACCACGGCGAAGGAACCCGCAGCGGAACACTGCACCAGAACGGGCAGCTCATCGCGGACCTGACCGTTCGGCCCGGATTCCCGACCCCGAGCAGGCGCAACACCGCGTCCTCGTTCGACGCTTATTCACACATCGACGGCGTGACCCGATGCACCCGATGGCAGATGCAGCCCTCCGGCCTGCGAGCGCGCTTCGGCGGTGCGGATCTCACTCTCGGCGATCACGTCATCGCGGAGGAATTGCGCGCGATCGGCTTGCCGCGGCGTGCGGTGACGGCCTCGGCCGTCTCGCGGCTGGCAATGACATTCGAGGACGCGACCGTGGTCTGAACGCCGCGCTCGACATCGCATCACCACCAGGTCACGGTCGCGCGAGGGCCGTGGACGACCCCCATTGCTCCGGTTAGGCTGGCGTAGCGGATCGTTTGCCCAGCGGGAACAAGCTCGGCGATGGAGAGGTGCCCGTGATCTTCGATGACCGGCTCCGCGCCGTGCACCAGTGCCGTGGCCTGGCGCGGCACTCGATCTGCTGCACCATCCGGTGCGAGCCGCGCAATCCCGTGACCATGCGTCGTCGCCGAGTCCGTGCGCGCACTCAGCACCCCGCGACCCGAGCCGGGGCGGCGTGACGCTCCCGAATCCCGAGGCCGAATCGGAAGAGGGCGAAGAGGAACTCGACTATCGCTTCACGCTCGCGAACGAGCGCACCTTCCTGGCCTGGATGCGGACCTCGCTGGGTCTGCTCGCCGGTGGCGTCGCGGTGCACACTCTGGTGCAGCCCTTCCGGATGGCCGGATTCCGGCGTGCGATCGCGTTGAGCTGTCTGGTGCTCGCAGTGGTCGTCACGATAGGCGCGTACGCGCACTGGCGCCGGGTCGGCGCGGCCATGCGCCGTGGCAGTCCCCTGCCGGACACGGTTCTGGTGCCGATCTTGTCAGCGGGTATCGCGATCGTGTCGTTGCTGGCGTGTCTGGCGGTGCTGCTGCGATGAACAGCCCAGGTCTGTCCGCCGAACGCACCGCGCTGGCGTGGCGGCGGACCGCGGTGGCGGTGATGGTGGTCGGCGCGCTGTTCCTCAACCACGCCGTCAGCAGCGGTTGGCGGCCGGCCGCGATCGCGCCCGTCGGCGCTGCGATCGCGAGCGCGATGCTGGCGGGGGTGTCCTACCTGCGCAACCGCAGCCTGCGCGAGGGCCGCTACAGCCACGGTGGCGGGATCGTTGCAGTGACAACTGCGGCGGTGGTCACCATCGCGGTCGTGGCTGCCGCGATCGGTTTCACGGATCCACTGCCCTGACGGGCACGGCAAGGTTTTGGTCGACACGACAGGAGGACGACAATGAGCACAGCAAGCGAGCCGAGTGAGTTCATCGTCGCGGCGCAGCAGCGTGCGGCCGCCGCGCTGCCGTTCACCGATGACGACGATCTGGCCGATGCCGAGCGTGGGTTCATCGCCGCCCTGGAGCCCGGCGTGGTGACTTCCGAGGACGGAACCGTCGTGTGGGACAACGACTCCTACGCTTTCCTGCACGAACCCTGTCCGGCGTCGGTCCATCCGAGCCTCTGGCGGCAGTCCGGGCTGGCAATCCGGCAGGGACTGTTTCAAGTCACCGAGGGGATCTACCAGATCCGTGGCCTGGACCTGTCCAACATGACGCTGATCGAGGGGGAAACCGGTGTCGTCGTGATCGATCCGCTGATTTCCGCCGAGACAGCGGCGGCGGGTCTGGCGCTCTACCGCGCGCACCGCGGCGACCGTCCGGTGACCGGCCTCATCTACACCCATTCACACGTCGACCATTTCGGTGGCGCGGTCGGGGTGACCACCACCGACGATGTCACGGCAGGCCGATGCCCGGTGCTGGCGCCCGCCGGATTCCTCGAGCACGCGGTGGCCGAGAACATCTACGCGGGCACCGCGATGTCGCGACGGGCCGGCTACATGTACGGCGCGGTGCTGCCGCGCGGTCCGCTCGGCGCGGTGGGCGCGGGACTCGGTCCGACCACGTCGGTCGGGACGGTCACGCTGATCGCCCCGACCGTCGACATCACCACGACAGGTCAGGAAGAGACCATCGACGGTATACGGATGGTCTTTCAGCTCACCCCCGGTACCGAAGCGCCTGCGGAGATGAACTTCTACTTCCCCGACCACCGCGCGCTCTGCATGGCGGAAAACGCGACCCACACCCTGCACAACCTGCTTACGCTGCGCGGCGCGCTGGTACGCGACCCGCACGTGTGGGCGAAGTACTTGACCGAGGCGATCAACCTGTTCGCTCGCGAATCCGACGTGGTGTTCGCCTCCCACCACTGGCCTACCTGGGATACCGCACGCTTGGTGGAATTCCTTGCGCTGCAACGGGATCTATATGGGTACCTGAACGATCAGACGCTGCGGCTGTTGAACCAAGGCTACGTCGGCGCCGAGATCGCCGAAATGCTCACGCTCCCACCGGCGATCGCGGACACCTGGCACGCGCGCGGGTACTACGGCTCGGTCAGTCACAACGTCAAGGCGGTCTATCAGCGCTACATGGGCTGGTTCGACGGAAATCCCGCGCACCTGTGGGAGCATCCGCCGGTCGAATCCGCGCTACGGCACGTGGAATTCATGGGCGGCGCGGACGAGGTGCTACGCAAGGCGCAGACCTCCTATGACGCAGGGGACTACCGGTGGGTCGCGCAGGTGCTCAACTACCTGATTTTCGCCGAACCCGGCAATGATGCCGCGAAAGCATTGCAGGCCAGCACTTTCGAGCAGCTCGGCTACGGCGCCGAGAACGCGACCTGGCGCAATTTCTACCTCAGCGGCGCCTACGAGCTGCGCTACGGCTTGTTCGGCACACCGACGAAGAGCGACTCGCCGACCATGCTCGCAGCGCTGACCGTCGAGCAGATCTTCGACGCCATGGCGTTGCGCGTCGACGGTCCCAAGGCGTGGGACCAGCGGGTGGTGGCGGACTGGATACTCGCCGACGAGGACCGCACACACCGGCTCGAGCTGCGCAACGGACGCCTGACCCACTTCGATGTCGCCGAGAGAATGCGGCTTCCGAAACCCGATGCCGCGTTCACGCTCACCAAGGACACGTTGATCCGAGTCCTTTTGGCCGGAGAGGATTTCGGTGTCGCGGCCGCGGCGGGGGACATTGCCATCGAGGGGGATGTCACCAAGCTGGTCGAATTGGTCGGTATCTTCGACGCGCCGGATCCCGATTTCGCCATCGTCACGCCGTGACAGCCAGGCCGGTCGTCGGTGGGCCGAATCTCGTCCTGCTCGACGTCGGTGACTGACCGTGCAGGGCCGGTCATCGCCTGTCAGACCTTTGCGCGCCCAGCCATCGCGATCGGTGCCGGGACGGATATCGCCGAGCCGGATCACGGCACGTCGGCCGGGCAACCTGGGCCGGGCAACCTGGGTAGTGCCATCGCGAAAATCCGCTCGACCCGTTACGCGCCGTTGCCTACGGTGGTGCTCATGTCCACCGAGGCTTCGACCGACCGACCCACACTGCGCGAGCGGATGCGCGCCGCGTTGTCCACCGCAATGAAATCCCGTGACCGCGTGGCTGTTACGGCGCTGCGCTCGGCACTGGGCGCGGTCGACAATGCCGAGGCCGTGGACGTCGCAGAGCATCGCGCGGGCGCGCTGGAGAACAGTGCGACCGGACTCGGCGTCGCCGAGGTCGCCCGACGTGAACTGACCGAACAGGACATCGAGCAGATCGTCCGCGCCGAGATCGCCGAACGTCTGTCGGTCGCGGCGCAATACCACGCCCTCGAGCAGACCGACCGAGCCGCGAGCCTGCGTGCCGAAGCGAAGGCACTGACCGACCTGCTGTAGGTCGGGCGTTATCGCGTCGGGCTATGTCGCGCGACCTGCTTTTCTGGCCGCTGTCGTCGACACCGGGCGCTCCGGTGCCGTCTCGGCATCCCGGTGTGCGGTGCCCCAGCCGTGACCGCAGCGAGGCTGCTGGGCCAAGTAGCCCCGGCGGCCATCCCGTCGGACGGATCGAGAACCCATCGGTGTCGAGCCGTTCCATCAGTATCCAGTGTCATCATCACGGCACCGCTGAACTTCGTTCGGCGCGTCGGGCCGGAAACTCTTGAATCCCAGGCGAGATCGCCCCGGCTTCTGTGGTCAGGCAGACGTCGGCAATGCCGCAAGGTACCGGCCCGCGACGAAACGCTGGAGGAGCTTGACCGCAGGTCCGCCTAGATGAGTTATTCCAAGGGGTTGGCGTGTATGGCGGGCCGGTCGCCCGTGTTGGTGGGTGACGGGTTGGTTGTCTGAGTAGCTCGGCTCCTGTGACCACCTACGATTGCTGGTGTGGGGCCAGCCTGAACCTGGCCCCACATCTC
>NZ_JBFRFQ010000043.1:0-63548 GCF_052114905.1 Nocardia sp. 2TAF39 | reverse complement strand
ACCATCTGCGAAACCAACCGGAAACCCTGCCAGTTGCCACCCGCGGCCAGGGCGATATCGACACCCGACAAACCCTTGGCACGAACCTTGCCGGTCAGCCTCGGAACCTTCACCGGCAGACCCAACTCGTCCCGACCGAACCGCAAACCGACGGGACCACAGGTCCGCGGCACCCGCCCCGGATCGGACATCGCCGACCGGGGAACAGTCGCATCCGGCAACTCGGATGTCGATGCGCCGGAGCCGCGGCCGAAACCGAGCCGGGCGACTGCGGCCCGGATCTGCTGTCCAGCACCGTGATACAGCCCCGCCCAGATGCCGGCTGCCCGCATCGCGATGCCCATCGCGCCGTCGCCGCCGTCGTCGAATCCACCCTGGCCGGCGTCTGCCATGGGATGCGGCATCCCCTGCCCCTGCACTACGAGTGCGGACCGGTTCAAGACCACCCAGTAGTCGGCGTGATGCTTCGTCATGCTGCCGGCGGTCGTGAATGCGTCGTATCCCCGGACCGCGGCGTACCGCCCCAGATCCGACAGAACGGCCAACCGCGCCTGTATCAGCGCCAGCTCGTCCGCGATACCGGAAGTCTGCGGTCGCGCTTCCAGTCGCGACAGCTCGTCATGGAGTTCACCGAGGACCGCCTGTTGTTCCTCACGCAAGTCCAGAGCAGGGATCACGCGGGCACCCGGTCGCAGCGCCATCCGGATCACACCGTCCGGCCTATTCTCTGCGTAGTCCAGTGCGGCGGCTTCCCGAGTCGTCACATAGATTCCGTTGCCGGAGGTGTACCCTTTCGCCGGCCTGCCGGCGAAATACCGACCGGACTCGAACTCTGCGACGTGCGTCGGATCGGTGACACCCCGGAAGAACTCCCGACCCTCCGAGGCCACCACTGCGTCGACGCCGGTCGGGTCGACCACTGTCGGCAATTCATCGAATCGCTGCAGTCGAGCTATTTCCTCCAACCCTGGATCGGACGGAAGATCGTCGCGCACCATCCCGGCGACCGCAACATAGTCCAGACCGGCCAGCAGATCGCGGCCCCGCGCCACGTGATCGGGCAGCGGCGCCATCGCAAGCGGATGGAAAATGCGCGGTGTTCCGGCGAAATTCACACCCAGCAGAACGGTTTCGTGCCCACTCAGATACACCCGATGGCCGGGTTCGACTCGAACAGGACCAATCTTGTAGTGGACAAGATCGGTACCGCCCGGTGTCCCAAGATCTTCGATCCAGACACGTCCATCCGGCTCCACCCCGAAAGTGACGTGCTCGGGCGCCACGTCCTGGAATCGGGTCCGGAACCTGTCTTCGGGATCGATGTCGCCGCGCCCGAACGACACCGGTCTCCCAGGCGTCAACTCGATCCTGCTGTAGCCCAGCCAGATCACCACCGGCCCGTTGTCAGATGCGCGCTTCGCACGCACCACGAACTCCGCCCGATGCGTCGACTGCCCGAGGTCGTCACTCCGCTCTATTCCCGTGTCAGGCGGGCTGGTCTCGTTCGCCCCGCCGATTCCGTCCGGCGAGGGTCGGTCAGACGGCGACTCCGGTCCCGCTCCCAGCCTCAGCGCCGGACCACGGCGCGCCTGCACCTCGGCGTCGAGTTCATCTTCATCCACCATCGCCGCGCCGTCGGCGTCCAGGCCCGCCACGTGGACCTCCGCGAAACCGACCCAACCGGAGACCACCCAGTCGTCGACTTCCTCGCCACGCAGCAGACCGCCTCTGGCGTTGTCGAAGACGACCACCTCGCCCTCCACGAAGGCCTCGCCGCGCGCCGAGGCAGGCAAGGCGTTCATCTTCCTGGCGAAATCCTCGTCCACCCTCGCTACGGCGAAAGCGTGGCCGAGGCCGTTGTCCGCCGGGTCGACACCGCCGACCAAGACCCCGCCGACTTGGCGTACATGTTCGACCATGGCGGCCAGGCCTGCGATACCGATACCGAAATGCTGCTCGGCCCAACCGATGTTCATGCCCGCGACGAGCTCGACCTTGTCCATGCCGGACAGCGCGATGGCCTGGTCGTTCCAATCCGCCAGGGTGGTCATCGCCGCGCCCGCGTTGCCGCCGGCGGCGTCGCGGACGAACCATTGCACCAGCGGACCACAGTTGAACGGGCCGTCTTCGGCGTCCGGCGCGTGCCCGGTGACGTTCATCCACTCCGCGAAACCGTCGCCTTCCGGCGGCAGGGGCGAGCGACGGGCAATCAGGTCCGGGACCTGACTCGCTGCCGGGGCAGCCGTCTGCTGTGCGGGAGCGTCGAGCCACTCCAGGATGGTGGCGTGCCAGTCGCCGTGGCCGCGGTCGGCGAATTCCGCCGCCATGGCCCGGATCCGGCGGAGGACCTCGTCGACCTGCGCGGGTGGGAAGTCCTCCGGCAGCAGCCGTGCGGATTTTGCGAGCTCCAGCTCGAAGTGCCGCTGCCAGTCGTCGTCGGATTCTTCCCGCACGACAGCGGTTTCGGCGACCAGGTCCACCTTGCCGCGTTTCAGTGCCTCCTCGATCTTGTCCGCCAGCTTCTGCTCGCTGGACGCGCTCCAGCCGGCGAAAGCCTCCGAAATCACGGCCCCGGGGTCATTTCTGGCGTATTCGGACTGGGCGACCACGAACCCGCCCTGGCCGTCGGAAGCCATCCGAATCTGGATGGAGACACCGCCGACTTCGATCGTCGTCGTGGTGGTGGAGGTCGGGCGGCCTGGCTGCGGCGTGCGCCATCTGGCGGGGCTGTCTTCGGTGATCAGCCTGCGGATTACCTCGCGCGCGCTGAACTCGATCTCGTGCGCGCTGAGCGAATCGACGTCGGAGTCCGCGGCGATCCGCGTGGTCAGCTCCGCGAATGTGGTCGTGGTATCGAAGCCGCCGAGCGACTTCAGCCATGTATCGAACCCGATGGGCCCGACCAGCAGTTTCTGGCGGCGGTAGGTGAGATACGCATCCAACAGCCGCGCGCCGAGTTCAGCGTTGTCCGGTTCCCTGGGTGGCATCCGACGCCAACGGCCCTCGACCGTCCCCTCGCGTCCCGGTCGGACCTCCACCGCTTCGACCTGGTACGGCGAAGCCGGCGCCAGCACATCGGCGAACTCGGGCCGTTCGGCGGCCAACTCCCGCAGTGCCTGCTCGTGGCGGCCGACCATCGCGACGACCACCAGCTTCTCGGGCTTGCCATCGACCGCCGGGATGCGGTTGATGTGCGGCCCGAGCCAACTGCCGCGCGGCGCGTGGGGGTTGCGGTGATAGCGTCGCGACACTTCGTCGTCGAACACCCGTTTCGCTTCGTCGAACTCGACGACCACCGCGGTCAGCCGAACGACATCGGCGGCCCTGGCCATGATCTCGGCCCGCTGTTCGGCCGCTTTCCGGAACCGTTCGGCCACCAGCCGCAACGGATCATCCGACGCCAGGTCGGCCGGGTCGCCGACGATGTCCAGCGGCAGGTCTGCGAGCACCGTCGGATCCACCCCCAGCGCCGCGGCCAACGCCACCCAGTCCGCGTCGGCCGCACGCCGGGCGTCGGCCAATTCCGCCGAATCCGGCGACAACCCAAGGTCTTCGAGCCCCAACCGGCCAGCCAGTTCGGCGCGCACGTCACGCAGTCGAGAAATCCGGTTGCCGATCAGGTCGAAGTCCAGGACCGCCGGATCTTCGACCGTCGTCGGGGGCTCCGACAGCGACGGATTCAGCTCCGGTCGCGGAGGCGGCGGCTGATCGCCTTGCAGGTCGTGCAGGAGTGTCAGGACCTCCGCCAGCCGGGCCAGTTCGGCCTGCTGTCGGCGCAACCCGAGCCGGCCGTGGTCGTCCGATCGGCCTGCGCGGCCCATCGTGGCCCGGTCGAGCAGCGCCTGCTCGACCCCGACCCGGGTGGCCAGCCGGGCAAGCTGATCATCGATGTACGCCCGCTGACGCGCGACCATCTCCGCCACCGGCATGGGCCTTATGCCCCACGGTGTCCGCTGGCCGTGCAGCGTCATCCCGTGTCGGTCCAGCAGTTCGTCGCGCTCTCGCAGCAGCTTCGCTATCCGTTCACCGACATCGCCTTCCGCACCATCATGGTCCGCGGCGGCCGGCGCGTCGGTGATCTCGGCCCAGCCTTGCGCCGTCCACCGCAGCGTGCGTGGTGCTTCGAGGTCGACACGGACCAGCACGGCTTTGCGCGCATCCTCGGCGAGCTGGTCGAGCATGACCTCATGCCATGTTCCCCAGCCGACGCGCTGCAGTGCCGGGCCGAAAGCCCGCAGCTGTTCGCGCAGGTCATCGATTTCCGACCAGAGCATGCCTTCGGTGTCGAAGCGGACATCGTGGTCCCAGCCCTCGTCGACAATGCGCAGCCGCTCCCGCAGCGGGGCCAGCACCCCCGACAGCACCGTGGTGTCGAGGTCCTCGAAAAGCGACCGGATCGTCCGGCTGAATCCGGTCGAATACTGTGGCGGTTCGGTCTCACCGGGGCCATAGAGCAGGTCGTAGGCCTCGCGGTGGGCCTCGTCCGCTGCTTCCGGGTCGTCCGCTCGCAGCGACTCGTCGCGCCGGCCGGCCAGCTCGATCAGTTGCGCGCGGACATCCTCGGCTATCGGGTGCAGCGGGACTTTGGCCGCTGTGAAGACGAAGCCTTCGGCTACCTCGACATCCGCACCGGCAATCCGCGGTCCGGTGTAGATTTCCGCGCCGCCCCAGTCGACGACCGCGATCCGACCGCGCACATTGACCAGGGCGTAGGCGTGTTCGCCTGCATCGCCCTGATAGCGATCGGCGACCACGATGACCGCGCCGTCACCCAGCGCCCGCAACACCCGCCGCATCTGCTCGTCTCCCCCGACGAACGTGCGCGACTGGGCGCCGAGCGCGGCGGCGGTCACATAGTTCGGGGTGCCGCGTTCGCTGTTGTCCCAGCCGAGCAACCGGATGTCCGGATTGCCGGTCACCACCGCGGCCACCGTCACCGCCGCCGGGGCGCAGAACTGGTCGAGGGCTTCCGGAGCGAGTGTGGGCTGCGGCAACGCATCGATTCCGTCGGCCAGCTGCCGGTCCAGCTCGCGCACCTGCCCGTCCAACCGGACCAGTTCGGCGGCGAGCCGAGTCAACTCGGTCACCGGCCGCGCGGGCATGTCCCGCAGGTCACCGATCCGCACGATTCCGCTCGGCTCCTCGCGCGGCGGTTCGGGTGTCTGCCGCAACTGCTCCAGTTGCTGCACAGTCAGCGCCTTCGCGTCCAAACCGAGTTCCTGTGCCAGCTCGCCGTATTCGACGGTGGTGGCGAAGTGGTTCAGCATCGCCGACAGGCGCTGTCCGGCCAGGTCGTGCAACCGGCCGAGTTCGCCGTCGGGACGTCCGTCCTGCCGAAGTCGGGTAACCGTGGCGGCATAGAGCCGGAAGGCTTCCTCGCGGCGTCGCTGCGACGGGTTGGTGTCGAACTGCGGGACCGGGTCCCAGTCGCCGTCGACCGGGTGAACCGGGCGTTTGTCGGGACCGAAGAAGGCCCCTTCGACAATTCGGAACCTGTCGCTGCCGGGGACGAATTCGCGCAACGCTCCGGTGAGGCGGTCGATCATCATGATCGTGCCGTCCATGTTGGTCAGCACATACCGGCGCAGGCTCGCGCCATCCGCATCCACCACCAGCACACAAGAACCCCGCCCCAGGCGCCGCAACTCCCGAACCAGATAGCCGTGACCCGGATAGCGCAGCAACCGCCCGCCAAGGGCGGCGGTCAGGTCGTTGGGTGAGCCACCGAAGCCGGGACGGTCGGGGCGGCGGACCCATTCCGGCCCGACCAGGTCGGCGAGCGTCTGCACCGCCGCGACCAGGTCCGCGTGCGCCGGTGGAAGGTAGACGTCCTCGGGCTGGATCCGCAACGCTGCCAACAATTCCGTCAGCTCACGGTCGACAACGGTGAACTTGTCGATCGCGCCCTGGTACGCCTGCGCGCATTCCAGCAATTCCCGACGACCGGCAGCGTCCGCCTCGAGCCCGAGCAACCGGGTGAGCGACCCGTCCTTCGACAGGTCCTCACCGAGCTGCTCGGCCATGTGCTTGGTCCGCTCGGCCCAGTACCCGAGTTCCACCCACGCGGCGGTGTGCGCACGGTTCACCTCGAGCAGCCGCTCATGCTGTTCGGTTTCGTGGATCGCCCGCAGTCGGTTCGGGTCACCGCCGGTGTTTTCCAGCTCGGCGGTGGGCTGTTTCGAGTCCGTGCCGCGTACCGCGGCGTCGCGGTCGCGATGCAGCTGCCGACGGGCGACATCGGCCGCGAACTGCGCATCCACCAGCTTCACCGACAGCCGCGGCCGGTACCGAGCGGAGTCGTCGCCGGACCCGATCGGCGGCAAAGCGCGACCGATCCGGGTGGCCGGCTTGTCGATCCCGGGTTCTCCATTGCCCTCGGTGTAGACGGCGGGCCCCTGCTCCGGCGGCACCCACGCGGTTCCGTCGCGGAAGCGGAACATCGCGTAGCTGCGGGCGACCCCGGGCCGGTCCTGGCCCCACCGGTAGGGCTTTTCGACCATGGTCGCTTCAGGGCGTTCGATAGCATTCGCCGACGCCTCACTGCGAATCCAGTGCCGCTCGATGATGATCGGGCGACCGAGCTCGTCCTTGCCCCGGTATTCCAGCTCGTAGGCGTGCCCGCCCACCACATTCGGCGAGGCGGACAGCCCGTCGGCTTCGTCGACAACCGCGGCGGTCGCTCCTGGGAACCGCATCTGCACCAGCTGGTCGGCGATCTTGTCCCAGGCCGTCTTGTTCCGAGCCCCGGGACCGCCCTGCTCCCATATCCCGGACCGGGTCCAGTGCAGGCGGTCGGTATCGAACCCGCCCTTGAACCAGATCCCCGCCAACGGAGCACTGAACTCGTCGGCGTTGCGGCCAGGTTTGCGCGGGTCCAGGAGCGAACGGGGATCCAGGCCGGTGGCGTTGACGATGACGTGCGTGGTGCAGTCCGCGGACTGCCCTTCCAAGGCGTGCTCCAGCAGCGGCCGCAGCATGGACCGGTTGGGGCCGCGGTAGTCCGCGAGGCCGTCGGTGTCGGGTCCGCTCTGATCCTGACGCGTCGACCCACCCGTATTCCGGGGATACGTGAGAACGGGTTCCGGTCCGAGACCGCCGGGAAGGGCATAGACGTTGTAGTGCTGACGCGTCTGCGTCAACTCCTCGCTGAACCAGAACCACGCGGTCTCGTCGGTAGCAGCGCGGACGACCACCGCCGGATTCTCATCGCGGCGCTCCCGCTCGCCTTCCAGCACCAATGCCGCGAATTGCTCCGTGGCGTGGGTGAGCCCGGTCGGCAGCTCCCCTTCCCCGCCGATTTCGACTACCGATGCCGTCTCGGTGGTGTCGACATCGCCGAGGGCGACCGTCGGCTCGTCGAGCGTCAGCAGGTGCACCGGCGGGTGGCCGGGCAGCCGCACCACCTGTCGCTCGGCCCAGGTCAGGACCTCCACCAGCTCCCGGACGTCCTGGCCTTCGGCCTGACGGTGGACGAGCTCGTACCGGTTGATCCGGTTGCGCCACCGGGCCGGGATCCCGGCCAAGGCCGGTGGCGCCTTGTCGGACAGCCCACCCTCGGCCAGGGTCCACCGGTCGTCGGCGCTCAACGATTCGAAAAACTGACCGACACTGTCGTATCCCGCTTTGCGTTCCCAGATCCGGTCGGCCCGCTCACGTGCCCCGGACGGCGGCGGATCCGGCAGCACCGGCCGCAACAGCACCTGCGCCGACAGGTCGGACAGTTTCAGGTCCAGTTCCTCGGCCTGCTCGGACAGCACGCGGGATGCCTCGGCCGTGTCGACCGGATCGAGCTCGAGCAGGCTCAACAGCTGCCGGGTATGCACCTGCAGCGCGCTTTCCTCGCGCGCGAAACGGTTCTGCGCCAGCTGTTCGGCCAGCCGTCGCACCTCGTCGAGCGACAACGGACCCTCGCTGTCCGGGTTGCCCGACCAGAACTCTTCGAGGCCTTGTCGTACCTGTGACTGCAGGTCATCGATGCGGGCGTCGACCGCTTCCAGCCAACCCCGGCCCAGCCGACCCGCGACCGAACCCAATTCCCGCAAGGGCCAATCGTGCCGAGTGAACACCTCCGTGACCTTGCGGTATACCTCGTCCGCAGCCGACCAGTTCGCGAGGCGTTGATCGGCCACTGCCTGGAACTGGCCGACCAGTATGTTCAGACGCCGCAGCTGCTCGTTGGCCCGCTGGCGTTGTTGTGCTGCTTCGACCAGCTCGCGCAGGCCGCGGTAGCGCGTCGACTGGACCCGCTCCCCCGGCCGATACGCCTCGTCGCGCAGCGCCCGCAGCCGCGTCAGGTCCGCCGGGCGTGGCCGGATGTTCTCGTCGGGGAACAGCTGGCCGACCAGTTCGCGGAACCGGGCCGCCGCCGCATCCTGTCGGTCAGCTTCCGCACGCAGCATGCGCTCGAGCTCGTCGAAGCGGTGCAACAGGGTTTCGTTGGCGGTGAACTCGCGCTCTTCGGCGATGCGGCGGTCGTACCATTCCAGATCCGGGCCTGTGCGCAGAGACTTTCCGTGACGGCTCAGATTGTTGATCCCCGCGGTGACCCGTTCCGGGGTCAGCACCCCCGGGTCGCCGGGGAACTCCCTCTGCAGGTAATGGTGGAAGTCCGCCGCCAGGCGCTCCCGCTCGGATCGCAGCACCGCCAACGTACCGGGGGTCAGCTCCCGCGCCCAGGCCAGATCTGTGTACAGCTGCGGCTGCCGCGCCCGCAACCTGTTCCGCAGTTCGAGCAGCCGGCCGTACAAGCCCAGTTCGTTGTTGCTGTCCGGCTCGGCAGGCTGCACCAGGCGCAGCTGTCGAGGCCGGTCACCGGAGTCCGACCCGGGTGGGCCTGTGATGTCGCGGGTCGGGAGCGAGCGGGGTGTTCCAGGTTCGGTGGGTTCGAGTAGCGCCGACAGTTGGAATGGTGCCGATTGGTCGTTCCGTTTGAATGCGAAGGGCGCTATCCAGGCGTTGTCCACGCGCCGGTATTTGGGATCCCACTGCTCATAGGGGCGGATTCGGGGTGTGTCGGCGTCGATCAGGGTATCGATGACGAACACCTCGCCCTCGATATTGGTGAGGATATAGGCGTGTGCTCGTTTCCCCTTTTGGACGACGACGACGGCGGTATCGATCCCGTTCCTCCGGTGCAGGATGTCGTCTGCGATCGCGGCGAGGGGGTCGCCGGTATCGGCGATGCGGGCAGGGTCGACTTCGACCAGTTGCGCCCCGATGGCCTCCTCGAGGTCCTTGGCCTTCCGGCGTCCTTTCTCCAGGGCCTGTACGTCGTCGCCACCGAGCCAATGGAGCGCTTTGGTTACGTGCTCGAGGCATTCCCGCACCCGCGGCGGCGGCAACATCCGACGGATCTCCGGCGTAGCGGCCGTGAAGGCGGCCGTGGTGGCCAATGCGGCGCCGGTTCCCAACAACGCGGTCTCGGCCGCTCCGGTGACACCTAGCATCTGGCCAGCGGCCATCTGGCCAGCCGCGAAGGCAATATTGAGCCTCATGCTCACGAGCGACTTAACCCGCTGGAGGAGTTCTTTCTTCACGGCGTCCTGCTGGTATGTCTGAGCAGGTACAGCCGCACCGCCGATGATGGTCCAGCCGAGAGCGGTGCCGGCGGCGGCGATCCAGGGATCGCCCGTCATCGCCTGCACTCCGATGATTCCGGTGACGGCCGCCATCCTGGCCGCGAACATCGCCCGGGCAGCTCCGATACTGAACTGATCGATTTTTTTGATCTTCTCGTCCAGCCTCTTGGTCGCCGTCAGGGCCGAGCCGGCCAACCCGCCCGCGGTAGCGGACAGCAGCGCCGCACCCTGCTCCCAGTGGGCAAGATCGGACTCCGCAACAGCTGACACAAAAAGCAGACTTTGATAACCCAGAAACCCGTTGAGCCAACTGTAGCTGCGGTCATAAAGGCGCAATGTCGGCGTTCTGCGCACCTCGCGCGCACCTTCCCCGATATTGCCACGCATCTCCTTCAAAAGCCCTGGTTTTTCCGTAGTTTCCTGTTCCGGGACCTGTATTTTCTTGGCGTTGATCTCGGGCATGCTGTTGAGTACTTTCAAGTTCCATGCAGAGCTCAAAGCGTTGAGGCCGAACGGCAGCCAGTTGGCCACACCCAACAAAACCGGACTGAGTCCGGCGGCCGTGAATCGCATGATGCGGCTTTGGAAACCCACGTAGCGCTGGTACGAACGCGACGGCACACCACCGTCCGTACTCATTGTCCGAATCGCTTTATCGCTACTACTGCCGTAGAGGGCACCCGCAGCGCCTCCCACAAGCGTCGCCAAGGCAAGCATCGGGACCTCGTACGGAATATCATCAGCCGCTATCACTGCGCCCGACCATATGGCTGCACCTATCGATGCCCATTCACTGATCCGCAGCGTCCGCTTGACCGGGTACAGGTCCGCGAAAGTTCCCGCGATAGGCGGCACCACAATCGAAGGTAGTGTGGCGACCGTCGCCAGCGTGCCAGCCACTTCCGGACCGAAATCGTTGATCACAAGAATGGGAAGCGCCGACGCGGCGAGATTTGTGCCGACGCTCGTCCCTAAATTGGCGACGACAGAATGACGGAATGGGCGATTGGCACGAACAAACCGCAGGAATGATATTTCTTTGCTATCGACTTCCTCGGGCGGGGTATCAGACGACGTCGGTGTCGCAGTATCCTCGCCGGATTCAGCAGGTTCCGCCGTGGGAATTGCATCGGCAGGATTGTCCGGCGCGATGTCACTTTCCGCCTGCCCAGGCTGTTCGTCTCCAGCCTCGGATCCCTTCCTCTTCCAGCCCCACGGCGTCCCGCCCTTACCGAAGCGGCCGATGTCGACGTTCGCGAAAGCCCGTGCGGCGGCGGGGATCCACTGGCCGGGGACGTATGCCGGATCGGGGACGCCACGGGCGGTCAGCGCCATGCCCAACACCGCGACTATCTCGTCCGGCGGCGGCGGTGTCCACTCGTCGAAAGCGACGTCCTCGTCCACGCCTGCCTCGTGCACCACCACCACGCCGTCCGCGCGCTGCTTGAAGGTCACCGCGTGACCCCACTGCGGCGGCTGCCCGTTCGCGCCCTTATACACCATCGTCACCACGACCGCACCGCCCTCGAGCGCCACCCGGTCGTGGGCCTCCTGCAGCGATTCGATCTCCGAGCTCCACCCGATCCCCGTCACCGAGGGCGCATCCCCCAACAGCACACCCTGCGTGTCGCCCCGGACACCGACCAACCCTGCCGGTAGGGGAGCGCCGACGTGTTCGTACGCGTCGATGACTGCCTCCGGGAGGCACCGCATGTTCCATTGGGCGGGTGGGACCCGGCGCGCGACACCGTAGACGTGCTCGCGGCCCTGCTCGTCGATGACGACGCGGGTGGTCACCCATTCCAGGTCTTCGTGCACCAGCAACTGTCGTCGGCTGCCGTCCCAGTGGACCCGGGTGCCCGCGGGGACCCGCAGGTGCAGCAGTGGCTGCCCGTCGGGCAGCTGGGCCGGCTGCCGGGTGATCTCCCAAGCGGCCTCATGTGCGGTCAGAATTCGTGCCCCGGAAAAGGTTCCGGGGCGGGCGGGGTTGATGCCGGTACCGGCGGGCAACGGGCCGACCAGCAGCATGGCTGTCGGCGTCGGCGTGCTCGCGCCAGCGGGGGCGTCGAACACGGTGTCCGCGTAGTCGTAGGCAGCCTGGTCGTGACTGAAAACCACAGTGCTCTGGGCATTTTCGGCGCGCGCCACGGCCTGTTTGCCCGCGCGGGACAGTCTGGCGAAGGTCTCAGCGGACACTTCCAGCGGGCCGAAATCGCCCAACATTCTACTCAGCCGAGCTATTTTCGCGCGCAGGCGCTGCTCCCGGCCCGCAGTGTCGGTGCCGCGGGCATGCCCCAATAGTGTGCTCAGCTGGGCGATTTTCGCGCGCAGGCGCCGGTTGCGGCCCGCAGTATCGGTGGCGCGGGCGTGCTCGGCGAGCGCTCGGTTCAGTTCCCGGGCGATGGCGTCCGGGTCGGCGAGGTCGCCTTGGTCGGCGGCCACGGCGTCACGGCCGACGCCCATCCGCTGTGCCGCTGCTGTTTCTGCTTCCGTCGGCTGCTGCGCCGGTACCACGGGACGCGTCGTACCCGCATTCTCCGGCCGCGGCCGGTTGCCGTCGCTGGTCGCCGCCGCAATGGCCTTCGCGGCATCGGGGTGACCGGCAACGACCTCCAACAACCCGTCTTGTTCACCGAGGTGCAGGGTGGTGGTGAAACCGGTTGCCGTGGTAATCGCGACGACCAGCAGTCGCGCACCGTGGACCCCGGTCACCGTGAGGGTGATCGACCCCCCCTCGTCCAGGTCCAGGCTTGCGGCATGCCCCGCCATCACGGACAGGACCCGGTCGACCGACCTGGGATCACGCCATCCAGAGATCAGTTCGGCGGGCCGACTGTACTCGTCCGACGGATCGTCGACCAGCTCGGTCGGCGGTGTCGCCAACAACCGCATCGCGAACCCGACCAGCTCCGGACGACCCGGCAACACGGCGAGTTCGACCGTGGCCCGCTCCTCCGCTACCGCCATACGCAGCAACGGCCGCGGTGTGCCGTCTTCGCCGGGCACGAAAACCTCGATGTGCTCCGGCAGCGGCCCGTCCCAGTTGAGCACTTCCAGTCGCCGTGCCGGGTCCGGATCCAGGTCGGCACCGTCGACCCCGTCCTCGCCCAGCACGGTCCCCAGCACCGACCAGACCACATCCCAAGCAGTGATGTCTTGCGTCGGCCGAGTGAACGACACCACCACGGCGGTGTATTCACCGGGCGTGCCTTCCAGACGTTCGACACTCACCTCGGTGAAGCCGTAACGACGGCGGCCTGCCATCCGCCCGGTCCAGGTCTCCCGCGCCGCCGTGCGCAGCACCTGCGCCAGGTCGGCGTCGGCATCCTCCTCGAGCGCGGCCGCGACCGCCTTGTTGAACGCCGCCAGGTTGTCGGTCATCCCGTCCCTGTGCGGCCCCCACTCGACCCGGATCGCACGCACCATGCCGCCGACGGCTTCCATCAGATGACCGAACAGCCGCTCCCCGCTCGGAGTGTGGCGGGTGGCTCGGACCCGGAAGGTCAACACCCCGTTGGCATCCACCCCGGCGAACGCCCGCTCCTGCGAACCTTCCCGGTCGCTGTACTCGAAGACGAAACCGCCGTCGTCCGTTCGCCCGGAGGCGGCATCCGTGCCGGTTCCCGCGGGCCCGGCCGTACTCGGCTTGGCCACGACACCGCTGGGGAACACGTCCTTGGGGGTGGGGATTCCACTGCGCCGTCGCGCGGCGCGCGCCTCGCTTCGGGCCCGATATGACCCGACCTTGTCCCCGACCGCGAGATCGTCCTCGTCGCCTTCCCTCGCCCCGATCATCCGGCGTTCGGGCAGGCCGTGCGGCTGCCGGCCGAGCAGCGGGATCTCCGGGTCGCGTGGGCCGGCGAAGACGATCGCGTCGATGCGGCCGACACCGCGGCCGGCGACCTGCGCCCAGGTGTCGATCGCCTCGTCACCGATGATCCAGCGGCCCGCGTACGCATCGGGGAAGCCATTGTCGTGCACCACGATCTGGCCGAGCTCGAGCCGCCCCTGCTCGACCAGATCCCGCAGCTCCGAGTTTTCCTCTAGCAACTGCTGCGTCACCCGCACGATGGCGAAGGCGTGGTCGCCGAACGGGCCGAGGTGCATCACACCGGCGAGCGCATGCTTGCCGTCCGCATCTGCGCTGCCACGGATTTCCGTCACCGCCGCGGCCAAGCCCTCGCTGCCGTAACCGAGCGGCTCGGTGCGGAAGTCCGCATCCGCACCGCTGGCCATCGCCAGGTCCGAGGTGCCCTGGACACGAACGGTCGCGTCCTGCTGCGACACCGGACGCATCCGCGCAACGGCAGGCCCCTCGACAACCGCATGCAGGACCGCATGCACGAGCGGCACACAAATCTTGTCCACACCGGCCAGGTGTTCGGCCGCGCGCGGCGGGTGCTCGTAGTCGGCCAGGTCCGCGGCAGGTGCGACGTTCGGCACGGTCGGGATCGGTTGGGCTGCCTCGACCAGCAGGTCGGTCAGCTCCTGGTCGATCCGGCTGGCTTCCACCGCGGCGGCGTGGAAGGCCTCGGCCGCGGCGATCCGCTCGTCGAACGCGGTGTATGCGACCGCGAGACGACGGATGACCTCGCCCGGCACCCGATCCTGCCACTGTCGTACCTGGTCGGTGGTCAGGTTCTCGGTGGTGATGCCGAGTGCGCTCTTGATCCGGTCGTCGAGGTTGTCCAGCAACCGCAACAGGCGGTTGCGCGCGGTCTCCTGGCCGCCGCGCAGCCCGGCGATTGCCGCAGCGGCGCTGTCCACATCGTCCGTGGGCCGGAAACGGGCCACCTCGTGCAGATCGTCACTGCGTGCGGTGAGGGTCGTGTGCGCCGACTGCCAGCGTTCGACCGTGGCTTCCAGCTGCTGTGTGAGCCGGTCGAGCCGCTGCTGCGGCTCGGTCAACGCCTGGTATGCCTCGGCGATCTGCAGCAACCGACCCAGGCCGCGGTGACGGCGGGCCGGGTCGAGCCCGCCGCGGCCGGGACCGGTCGGCTCGGCGGCGCGGTGCAGGTCGCGCAGCCTCTCCAGTACGGCCACCGACTTCGGCACCAGGTCGTCGTCCTCGGAGAACCGGGCCACGTGCTCACGGCGCACGACCTCGAACTGCTTCGCGAGCACGACCTGCTGCGCGGCGAGCTGCCGGCTGCGGATCGCCGGCGCCTCGAGCTCGTGCAGCCGGCTACGGACGGCGAGGAACTCCTCGACCCGCCCCAGCAGCGCCCGATCACCCGGTGCCGCGGAACCGGATCCGACGAACCTCCGCTGCGGGTTGGTCAGCTGCTCACGCATCCGCTCCGGGTCGGTCGCATCGATTCCGGGCAGGACGCCGGCTACACGCGCCAAGTAGCGCTGCAACACTGTGGCCCGCAGAGCGTATTCGAACCGGAGCGTGGCCAGTGCGGGTCCTGCGGCGACGGGAGTCGGCAGCGAGAGGGAGCGAGCCTGCACCTCGGCCAGGATCGCGTCCACCGCGCTTCTGGCGTCCGCGATCCGGGCCGCGCCTTCCGCGTCGACCTCGCCGGCCGCCATATCCAGCCGCAATTCCTGGTACACCTGTTCCAGGCGGTGGGCCTGCTCGACCGCCCACGACAGGACACCGTCGTGGTCGAGCTGGAATTGCTGGGCGAAATATCCCTGGTGCAGCAGGTCTTCCAACAGGTCGACCGAGTTCAGCAGTTGCCCCAACGACTCGACCGCGACGAGCACCCCGTCGATATTGCGGAAGAACAGGTACTTCCTGGCCGCGGCAGCCAATTCCGGTGCGGTGTCCGGGTCCTCGATCAGGCTGGTCAGCCAGAACGACTCGTCCCCTGGCTCCGACTGCCGTCCTCCCGGCTGGTCGGCCAATTCCGCCGCGGCGGCCTGGTACAGCTCTCGCCATTCTGCCCGCTCCGGCGAATCAACCGGCAGGTTGGTCGCATCGAAATCCGGTCGGACATAGCCGTATTCACTGCCTTCCGACCGGATCTGGCCGGCCAAGTCCTGCACCATTCGCCGGTACTCGAGAACCTGCTCACGGCGGATTCGGTTGAGCTTCTCGACCGGTTCGACCAACACCGGGGCCACCACCGGAGCGACGGACACGACGGACGGACGCGCCGCCGGCGGCTCGTCCTGCGCCGGATCCGACAGCCAACCCTCGGATGGCCATTCCCCGGTCCAGAACGTGCGGTCGGCCATCGCCGCGTCGGTCATCGCCTCGTCCACGAAGGCTTCCGCTCCGTCGACGGCGACCACCCGGATCACCGGCCGACCCGATGCCGACGACATGTCGGCCTGGCGGCGGGCTTCGTCCAGGCTCGCCAGGTCCGCGGCAAGCTGCCGAGGGTTGGTGCCGTGCCAGGTCAGCACCGCCTGCTCGGCTGCCCGGTCGGTGCGCTGCTGGTGGTAACGACCGGCACGGTTGAGGCCGGCCTGCAGCGCCTCCGGCGTCGGTTCCTCCGCAGACACCAGAACCGTGATCTCCATCGCGGTTTCGAGGTCCCGGGTCGCGACGGCAGCCCGGTCGGACGTGTCCGTGTCAGACAACGGCAGCGCGAAAGGCTGCAGCTCGCATCCCAACCCAGCCAGCCACCGCTTCGTCCGCGCCAGCACCCCCACCAGGGCTTCCAGCCGCCGCTGCTGCGCGCCGTCCTGCTCCGGCACACCGAGGCCGGACATCATGCGCTGCAGGTCCAGCCGCACCTGCAGCTCGTGCAACACGGCCGTGGCGCGGTGCGGTCCCACGAGGCCCTCGGCCGCCGCGACCTGCTCCGGCCGGGCCTGGGTGAAGTGCCGCCGCTGTGCCTCGGTCCAGGACGCCCACTGCTGGGCCACCTCGTGCATCGGCCCCGTCGGCAGCTGCTCGTCCGCGCCGACCTCATCCGGTAGCTGCTCGTCGAAGCCGGTGCGCTGCTCGAACAACTCACGCTCGGCGGTAGAACGATTCGAATCGGAGGTATCGAGGTTGTCGTCGGCCGACTGCCCGAGCGACGCTTGCACCACTGCCTCGCCGTCCTGCTCGCCGGTCATTTCGACCTCTCGCAGGTCCTGGTCCGAACCGGGGTTTTCCGCCTGCCACACCGCCGAGTCGGCCGCCATCCGCCGCGCCAGGTCGTCACCGTCTGCATGCACCAGGTCCACCGTGTGCGCGGCCCGCCCTCGCGCAACACTCGCCAGGTCCAGCCGCAACACCACGAGTTTCGATGCCCGCTCCACGCCCCGGCATTCCACATCGAACCGCTGCATGGATTCCACCGCGACGGTTCCCAGTTCATCTATGCGCCGGGCGGTCCTGGGCACATCGCCGATCAGCATGTGCGCGTGCTGCTGTCCGTACCCGAGCACCACCCGGCCACGGGCTTGGACATCCCCTGGCCGCGGGAACGACAACAGCGACACCGCCGGATTCCCCGACTGCTGCGCTTGTTCCCCGGCCCGTCGCAGCGCGTCGTGGATCTGGCTGAATTCGAGATCTGCGTCGAGGTGGCCTTCGTCCATGGCCAATGCCCACAGCCGATCCAGCTCCGCCCGGTTCAGCTCGTCGCGGACCTGCCACGGAATGCCCTCCGCCTCACCGAGGACATCCGGGTGCAGCATTCGCAACGCGTGCTTCTCCTCGTCGTCGCTGGCGCTCCACAGCTCCCGGTTGACCAGCGCCGTGCCCCACGCATCGGTGATGCCGCCGGTAGCGAGCATGTCCGAGACATTGCGCAGCCCGACCCGGTCCAAGGCCCGGCGCACCAGCTGTTCTGCCCGCAGCGGGGTCGGGTCGTCGACCGAAGAGCCGGCGTTGTCCGGCTCGGACGCGGCGCGTGCCGGCTGCGGTTCGGCGGCGGGCGTCAGGCCCCGCTGGGCGATGATGGTGTCGATCTCGGCGGACACCCGAGCGAGCTGTTCGGGGGTGGTGGCGCGGCGGCGCAGCGCACCCAGCTGCTCGGCCAACTCCTCTAGCCGATCCCGGACCGGCTCGCCCATCGGATCCACCGGCCCCTCGGGGCGCAGGATGATCGCCTGCGTCGCCACCACCGGACGGTGCTGCTGCGGCGGGAAGTCGTGGACGATAGCGCCGTTCCAGTCGAAGACCATGACCCCGACACCGTCGTTGTACAGCACGTAGTTGCTGGTGCTTCCGTCGCCGTGCTGGTCGGTGACCAGCATCGCGGTGCCAGGGTCGAGGTTGTCGTGCACGGCCTGGTGGTCGCGGAAGGTCCGCGGCCAGCCACCGATCGCGGCGAACGCCTCGAATTCCCACACCCCGGTATGCCAGGCTTCCCTGGTCAACGCGCGAACGTCCGAGTTACCGGTCAGCGCTGCCACCACCAGCACCGCGGCCGGAATGTCGAAGCTGTCGAACACCCTGGGGTCGAGGTTCACGCTCCCGCTGAGGCGGCGCAGCTGACGGTCGAAGTTCTGAATCTCCTGTTCCGCGCGGAACAGGGCCTCCACACGCTCCCCGAGCTCCGGCGCAATGCGGCGCCAGTCCGCCGGGGTGAGGTACTGCTCGGTGTCCTGTCCGTGGCGCCGCGCCGCGTACACGAATTCCGAAAGAGCCCGGTGGTGCACCGCTACCGCACGCAGCCGCTGCGCATTCAACCGGTACAGATTGATGAGCTGGTCGTGTTCGGCCAGTTTTGCTTTCAGGCTTCGGGCGAGCCCGGCACGGCGGGGATCCGGCGAGCTTTCGATCTCCGAAAGGATCCGCAGGGTCTGCGCCCGCACCAACTGGTTCAGCTCCCGACGAGACAGATCCAAGTTCGCGGCCAGTTCGGTCGCCTCGGTGAAGACCTGCGTCTGCTGGAGGCCGATCGCGGACAGCAACACCGACTGGCTGGCGCGCTCGTATGCCGGAGCGAGCTGCGACGGCGCCACGACCGGCCGATCCGGATCGAGCGGGTGCACCGGATGGCCGTCCGGGTCGTAGACGACGGCGAACGTCCGTTCGGAATCCGACGGCAACCCACGGCTCACCGAAACGTCGTCGGAGCCGGCATCGAACTCGGTTATCACACCGCGGTTTCGGGCTATCCGCAACGGTGTGCCGCCGCGGTTGGTGACCACGAACCGCTCGGTGCGGCCATTGGCCTTCTGCACCACGACCAGCGCCGAAGCACCCTCGCCCAGCCCGTGCAGCTGTGCGGCCAACGACTTCGCGCCCGGCACCCGCAGCAGCAATCCGTGCGCCCGCTGCTGCAGCTCGGTGTCCGACATGCTGCGCGCCGCATGCACCACCGGGTCGACGACGCCAGGCCCGTAGCGAGCGGTCAACGTCTGCAACGCCGCCGCTTCGTCGGCGATCCCACCGAAATCCATTACCCGGTGGGGCAGTTCGTACGGAATAGCGTCCAGAGCCAACAGTGCGGTGTTCAGTTCTTCTTCCACTGCCCGCACCCGGGCCTCGGCGTCCCGATGCCCGGCGGCTGCCGCCAGTCGCGCCGTATCGTCCCCGCGCTCACCGGACAGCTCATCGACGCGCGCCTGCCATTCAGCCCGGTCCAGCAACGCGGCCTGGTAGCGGCGGTCCAGGCGGTCCAGATCCGGATGCGCCTGTTCGACATCGCGGTACTGCTCGACCCTGCGGTGCAGCCGCGACTGTTCCGGCTGCTGCGCGAGACGCCGCAACGCCTCGTCCACGGGGGTATCCGCCGGCAAGCCCAGACTGTCCAGTACTTCGCGGTAGGAATCCCGCAACGCCTCGCGGATCACCCGGGCTTCATACTGCCGCCGGGTCAACCGCTGCACTGCCGGATCCGGCGGCGCTCGCTCATGCGGCAAATGCCCGATCGGTCCGTCCGGAGCGACCTGAGCGACATCCACCAGCCGGTCGCCTTCGACGAACTGGATGAGTGGTTTCCCGTTGCTGTCGAAGGCGATTCCCGCCACTCTGGACACGCCCATTCGCTCGCGCTCGGCCAGCCACACTTCGACATCCGCACCGCGCCACTCGTGGTCGACATCGTTGATGCGCTCCCGCACCACGACTTCGCCGTCGGCGTCCAGCTCCACCTGGAACGCGTGCCACCCGGCCCGCCCGAATCCCATTGCGCCGGCGACAGCTCCGCCTTCGTTCGCACCGCCGCGCTGGACGAATTCGACAACCTCCCGCAGCGTGCCGAAGCCCTGCCAATCGCCACCCAACGCCCCGGCGAAGCTCTCCTCGCCCACGCCGTACAGGTCGATCAGCGGGTTATCCACCATCCCCGGCACCGACCGGTCACCGTTGGACACCCGCGCCACGAACTCGGCCATCCGCTGCACCACAAACGGAGCACAGTTCATCGGGCCGCCGCGCAGCGCGGCCGGTATCTCAGCGGGCCAGTTGTAGATGGCACCGCCGTCGACATCCATCAGGGCCGGATTCGCCAGGGCGGCAATCATTGCCGCCTGGATGCGGTCGCGGTCGGCCCGCGCGGCTTCGCGCTCGACGAAGACGCTGAGCATGTCGTCCAGCACCACGAACCGCTCCGCTATCGCGCGGACGTGCGGGTGCTCGGCGAGGAGACTGTCGGATGGATCCGCCAGCAGCTTTCGCACACGGGCGAGGCCGAGTTCGGCACGCGGTATCCGGAGCCATCGCGACAGCCGCATCTGCTCCCGGTCGCGCTTGCCGGCCAATTCCGTCACCGTGGTATCCGAATACACCCATTGCGACGCCCGTTTTTCCAGCGTCTCGAGCAGTCCATCGCCCTCCTGAACCTGGCCCTGTAGACGGTGGAGCTCCAGAGCCCGGTCATGGAACCGACGAATCCGCTCCAGCAGCCGCCTATACTGTCGACCCCATCGCTGGTGCTCCTCGGCGATTTCGCGCAGGTCGGTCAGCCCACGGTAGCGCTGCTCGGCCGTGGCTCGGTCCGCCGTCGACGCCGCCTCCAGTTCCGCGCGTGCCTCTTCCGAGGCGCGCGCCAGATTCAGAACCTCTTCCTTTCGCTCCGCACGCACGTGTTCGATATCCCGCGGGAATCGCATCAAATGTTCGTCGCGGAGCGCGAAATACCGTTCCTTCGCCACCTTGATCTGTGCGTATGCCCGGCGTTGCTCGGCTTCCAGTGCGCGCACCTCTCGGATCGCCATCGTCGTGACGAGGACCGAATGGGCTATCGAGACCAAGTAGTCGAGGCCGCGCAGTTTCGCGAGGTCATCGAAGTCCGCGTGATCGTCCGGCAAATCGGAGATGAGCTTCTGGAGCGGCTCCGGCGCCAGGTCTGCGGGTTCGAGGTCGAAACGGGCCGCCAAATCCGCACGCAGCTGTGCACTCGTGTCACGCAGTCGAGGCAACACCCCGATATCCACCGTGACCGGGTCGATATCGAATTCGTCGACGCTCGACAGCCGCAGCGAGTCGAGCTGGTCCGCATGCTGTGCCACCAGGTGGTCGTGGAACCAGAGCAGCCCGTCGCCCAGCGTGACATCGGACATACCTCCAATGTCGATCGGCTCCCAGGTCAGGGTTTCCAGTCCGGAATCCAGCTCGGCGATCTGCTCGTCGAGCTGGGCGGTTTGATCGATCACCTCGAGCAGCCCGTTGAGTTCCAGGAATCGGGTGACCAGCTCCGCTTTCCGGTTCTCCCACAGCGACGTCGACACGGCATCCAAGTAGTCGGACACCGCAGCATCGTTCTCCGGTGGCTTCGGAAGCCACGTGATCGGCGCCATTTTCGCCAGCTCGTACCGCGACACGGGGGTGGTCGGATCCAAATCGAGGAACGCGCCTAGTTCCAGCTGTGTCTCCCACAGCATGTCGCGCAGGCGGGCCACGTTGTCCGCACCGGGGCGGAAATCCTCAGGCAGCACTTCGTATTTGGTGCTGTCGGACTGGCGGCCGCGTACCCAGAGCGGGCCGTAAAGTGTCTTGTTTCGCGCAAGCCGCTGCTCGGTTTCCCAGATCGCCTGGGCAGCCGCCTCGAGTCGAGCGGCCTCCTCGAGCAGCGGCTGGAGTTCGTCGGCCGAAGCGACGCCCTGGTCGAGCCGCGCCCTGGCGACATACAGCTTGTACTCCACCGCGCTGATCCGGCGAACCTCGGTGTCGAAGGTGTCGATGTTACTGAGCGCCACCACCAGGTTGCTATGCCTGATCAACTCCTTTTCGGCCTCGGCCAATGCCGCGGGCTTGTCCGTTCGCCCGATCAGTTTCGCGAGCTCGCGCCGCAGCCGGCCGCCATCGACGAGCTCGTCGGGCTCCATGCCGAGCAGCCGTGCCAGATCGTCGCGGGCGCGGACGAAGCGGTTGTTCCACTCCCGCCGGGTATCCGAGTCCGGACGGAAGAGCTCCGCAACGTCCACCTTCCGCTGTAGATCCGCCTCGAACGCCTCGCACATCGCAACGACGCTGTCGCGCGTCGACTCACGCTGCCGCTGGGCAGTACGACGCATCCCGGCCAACGCGTGCCCCAAGTTGCCGTCGTCATGAGCGTGGCCGTTCCGCTCCAGCACATCGGAGGCGGAGGCGGCGATATCACCGGCCGTATTGTGTGTCTCGGGCTGTGCACGCGGGTCGGGCGGTACCTCTTCGAAGCGGTGCGTTGAGCTCGCCAAACGCTCGTCGCCGAATACAGCACGTGCCGTGGCCGCCCCTTGGTCGTCGACGATGCACCGGAGTTTCCGTTTCCACCTCTTTTCACCCGGCATTTCGAGCAGACCGGCGAGGTCGTGCGCTATCCGCTTCGACTCGAAACCCTGCACCACGACTGCCGCATGTTTCCGGTCGGAGCCCTCATGCATTTTCAAGTAATCCGCCGCTCGCTGCAGGCCCATCCGCAGCGCCGCCGGGGTGGCAGCCCCGTCCAACACGACCACCGCTACCTCATCAGCGGACTGAACGTCTCCGATCACAGCGAACTGCCGGCCGGTGTTCCCGAGATCACGCAGATCCAGCACCGCCGCATAGACTTTCGGACTGTCCGCCAGATGTGCGTCTGCCCATCGATCGGCCTCCGCCAGTACCTGCGCCGTCGCCACCAGCTGTGCCGCGCGCAGGTGCCTGCCGCGGACCCGTAGTTCGGCGGCTTCACGAACGAGCATCCGCAGATTCGCCTCGTGCCGCCATTGATACGGAACTCCGTCCAGGCCGACGATTCGCGCCGGCATGACCCGCACCAGTGCCCACTTCGCATCATCCGATAGCGCATCCCACCAGTTCGCGATCTGCTCGGACTCTGGCTCACTGACCTTCAGTTGCATCGCGCCCCAGGCATCTTCAGCGAGCTCCTGCTCTAGGGCGGTGGGGTCGATATCACGCTCAGCGGGCAGCAGTTCAGCGGGTGCGGCGCTGCGGCCGACATCACCGGGCGGAACATCCCCCGCACGATCGGCTTGCGACCCGGTCGGGGTCGAGTCCGACAGGCCGACGGGGTCGTGTCGAGTTGGTCGGCCCAGCAGCCGCTCTTGTACGGCGGCGGTGTATCGCGTGGCTGCGTCGTAGGCTTGGGTCGCCGTGATTTCGCGCCTCAGCAGTTTCTGGCCGAGTTCGCGGGTCACCTCGGCGTGTTCGGCGCGCAGTCCGGGATCGTCGAGTGTCCATGCCGGGGGATACTGGTGCCCCTGCTCAGGGTCACAGAATCCCGCGTTCCCGATAAGTCTTCGAGCAAACGCCTCCATTACCGACTGCTCCGACAACTCACCATCGATCATCGGCCGGTAATCGGCCAGCCGATCGATAACGGCAATGCCCTCTTCAACAGAACGAATACGCAGACCATGGTCGGCCAGAGCCCTGCCGAGCACTCGATCCGCCGGGTATCGCTTGGAGGTGAGGTCCTCGATGGCCAAAGCGATGCTGTTCAACAGAAAATCCGGCTCGGCAAGCGTCTGCAGATCGACGCCGGCGATCGACTGGACAAGCGGATCCGAATCCCGTTTGCCACGTTGGCCTTTAGTTTGTTCATCGAATGTCGTACCGATGATCATGGCGTGGATACGGTCAGCCCTGGCGGGATCGACTCCGAGGGCCAACGCGTGAGCACGCGCCAAAGCGGCCGAGCGCGCTTCGTCGGTACCGCGACCATTGCCGTAGACAGAGTCGCTGTAGACCTCAGCGACCACCGCGTCCAAACATTCCTGCGGGCTGGCACCGATGGCGGCCAGCTGTGTCAACAACAGCTCTACATCGTGAAGCAGGTCGAACCCGTTGTGATAAGTCGCGGGCACACCATATTCCGCCAGCTCGACATCGCCGATGATCTGGTTGGCCCGCCCGATCCTCGAATCGCCATACAACGTAGACACGATATGCAAACCATTGGCCGCCAACCGAATCGCGATCCGCACGTCGGGATGATCGAGTGCCACACCGGGCAGCGCGGTTCGAAGGACAGCCTCGATCTGGTGAACCAGGACATCCGCAGACAGCGGGGGTTCGTTGGGATCGAGCAGGCGGCGCCGGATCTCGGCGGCATCGGACCGATCCTGCTCGGTGTCGCGCTCTTGCAACTGAGCGTAGATATCCGGCAGCCCGGCGACATGCAATCCGCTGGGCGTGCGCCAGGCGCGGCTCAGAACCTCATGGTGCGACGGTCCTTCCGCCACTCCCATCACCAACGAATAGTTGCCGTTGGCCAACCGAACGACACCGTCCGCCGACTGCTGCTCCGACCACCCCGGCTGCTCGCGCAGGTGACGATAGGCAGCTTCGGGTACCGATATGTCGAGCGCGGCACGCGTGTGCTCAGGGGCGCGGCCGAAAGCAGCATCGACAGCAGTGAACCCGAGCACCACACAATCGTTGGCAACCCGGTCACCGAGCACACGACGGATACCGGCCTCCCAATCGGCGCCGTGCTCACGGTCGGCCGGCAACGCCGCCGCGTCGTCCTCCGGTTGTTGTATCGCACGCCCAGGCGCATCGCGCACGTTCGCATCTGGGTCGACCAAATCCGCGATGGCGTCGAAAACCTTGGTGCCGTCGTCGCTTTCGGTCGACACCAGGCCGTCGATCACCAGCATGACGGTCTCTGGGGAAACCCTCGCCGCCGCGGCGATCGCTTCGATCTGCTCACGCACCGTACGCAGGTCGGCGAGTAGGTCGTAGCGGCCCAGCTTCAGTGCCGCGGCCAGGACACGACGGTGCGACAGGTCGTGCACCGGCCGGAGCCGGGACACCGCCTCTTGCACCATCGCGGTCGAAACCCCAGCCGCCACCGCGACCTCTCGAATCGTCACCGCCGCTGACGGCTCCCGTGGCGCGTCCGTGTCCACCACCGGTTCGGCCGGCAGCCGCAGCCCATGTCGCTGCGCGGCATCGGCCACCGCTGCGGCGATTTCCGGATGCACCGCAATGCCTTTGAGCACCGCTAGCACCGTCTGCACCGGTACTCCGGCGTCCGCCGCCACTGCCCGCCACAACGGCAGCTGCGGAATGTTCTCGTAGCCGATATCCTCGGCAGCCACACGCAACAGCGCTGCAGCCTCCGCGTCCACCCGGCCACCGGCCAGCCATCGGGCGATCACATCGGGCGCCACTCCCACCGCGGCCGACCGTGCCTCGAACTGCCGCCGCAGCGACCGCGCGGCCTCGGCGGCTTTCTCGTCCCGATCACCCCCGTCACGCGCCGCGACGGCCAAATCCTCGGCAGCAGTGGCGGTCACCGTCTCCGGGTCGTTGGACTCCGCGTTCAGCAGCGCGAACATCTCCGGCGCGAGATTGCCCCGGTCGAGCCTCGACCGAGGCGGCGCGCCTTCACCCGACCGTGCTCGCACGGACCGCTGGTCCCGGACGGTGAATTCCCCGCTCTCGTCGTAGCTGAACCACCGCTGCTCGCTGGAGCGATGCCAGATGCTGGTGCCTGCAGGGTGGGTGAGCGCCAGCTCCATCCACCGGCCGGCACCACCGGTACGCACCGTGACGGTCACCTCGCGCCGGCCGTATCCCTCCTCGGTCCCTGCAGCCAGCCCGGCCAGCATCTGTTCGACCGCGGCGTCCCGGTTCTCGTGCGCGGCCCAGTCCCCGACCAGCGCGACCAGCCGCTCGGCTACCTGCTCGCGCACCGATTCGCCTTCGACCAGACTCACCGTGATCGTCGCCTGCGACTGGCTGTCGTTCAGACTGACCACGAGCACCGAGTTGCCGTGCTCGTCGACGATGCGCGCGGTACCGGAACTGTTCGCGGCGCTCTCCAACAGGAACCCGGCCTGCGCCAATGTCCCGGCGACTTCCCGCACCCTTTCCCGGACCGGCTCGTCCACATTGGGCACATTCGCGGTGAAAACCGCCATCCGGCGAGCATCCCGCTCCGGATCGGGTGTGCGCCACCCCTCGAACGGCGGCGGGGTGCCGCGGCCGACCAGGACGTTCGCGAAATCCCGGGCATGCTCCGGAAGTTCCGAAACAACCCGATCCTCGGGACCTTCCGCAACCCGCATCCCCAACACCGCAACCACACCAGCAGGCGGCGACCACTCCTCGAACGGGACATCCACCCCGAACTCGTGCACCATCACGACACCGTCGACCAACTTCACATTCACCGCATGACCCCACTGCGGCGGACGCCCATCCCGACCCTCATACACCAGCACCGCAACCATCGGCTTCCCCGTAGCCGCCACCCGCGCACGCACCTGCTCCAACTCGGTGATCGCCGGATCCCAACCCGCCCCCACCACTCCCGCGACATCCTTCAACAACACCCCACCCAGACCCGCGTCGGCCAACCCCGCAGGCGGCTCCTGCCCCAACGCCGCCCACATATCCCGCCCCGCCACCGGCACGCAGTCCAGCGCGGCATCGGGTGCATGCCTCACAAGGTCGGCACGCGGGCGCTGGTACCGCTCGGTGTCCTGCTGCGGGCCGGGACTCGGGACAGCCGGTCGCGCGAGACGCTCCAACATCTCCTTCGGGGTAGGCACTGGCCGGCGTTGCGGAGGCGGCACCAGCGGTTTCGCCTCCGGTGGCGCGTTGAGAGCCGGATGCTTCGCACCGACCGTCTGTATGTGGCCGGCCACGTCGGTTTCCTCGTCGTAGCGAGTCACCCCGCCTCGGGAGCCCTGCGCAGGCTCGGCCGGGGTCGGGCCCTGTTCCGGGGCCGCGGGCAGCTCCGGTTTCGGGGCCGCGGGCAGCTCACGGGTAGCCGTGGCGACCCGTTCGACCGTCGTTTCCGGTTCTGGCAGGGGGTTCTCGACGATCTCCGCGTGCGACGGCCAGGTCCACTGGCGCGGCGCGGGCTCAGCCAACCCGGCCGCGAACTCCGGCGCCTGCTCGGCCAGCTCCGGAAGCTGTTGCAGCTGTTCGATCAGCTCGAGGATGGCGCGCAATTGGCGGATCCTATTGCCGAGCCAATGCATCGGAGCCGCGGCTTCCAATGCCGCGATCATCGCCGCCAGCCGCTGTGGTCGGACGAGTTCGGCTACCGCTCGCGCCGTCGCCGCATTCGCTCGAACAACCTGCGCCAGCAGGTCGTACACCCCAGGAAAGTTCTCTTGCCCCATCGACAACCAGACCAGCGCTGCCAGCACCTGCCGGTAGGAGGCCACCAGCCGCTGCCGGGTGTCGAGCAGCTGCTCATCACCCTCGCCGAAGAAGGTGAGGTTGTTCCGAGTCTCATCTCCCACGAACAGCGACCATTCGGATTCCATCGACCAGTCCACGTGGCGCCCACTCGCCTCGTAGAAATCCAATTGGGTCAGCTCGTAGTCCCCGTCGACGACCACGGATGCTTTCCGGGAACCGGCGGCCCCGGTCACGGTCACCGTCACCGTGACGTCATCACTGCGGAGGCGGTGCCGCACATCAGGCGGTATCCGCAAACCCGTACGCTCGATGTGGTCACTTACCGACCACCCTCGCATGACCAGCTGGATCAGCCGGGTGAACAGCACCTCCCCATCCGATCGCTGAAAAGCTGATCGCCGGTCCTCCCGCCGCAGCCGCAGCACCATCGTCGACTGCGGCTGCTGCCCTTCGGACACCGTCACGCGCAGCCGCGGCCACCCGCTGTCGGTTTCGACCACCTCGACCACGCGGTCACCGGCATCGTCCACCGACTCCCGCTGCTCCGTACCGCCGTCCAGTACCGCGGCGACCACCGAGCCTGCGGTCTCCTGCAGCCAGCCGAACTGATCCCGCCGGGATCGGCTGCCCCGAACGTCCGGCAGCAGGCGGTTGGAATCCGGCTTCCCTCCTTGGTCGCCGCTATCGGGTACCGAACTATCCGTGTGGTCGCCCGCGAGGTTCGCGAGCGGGTAACTCCCGGACGGCTCCTGACCACGGGCCAGCGGGCGCAGCGGCCGCCTGTCCTCGTCGAACACGATGCCGTGCAGCGTCCCCTTCGGCTGCCCCCACTTGCTGAACGGCACATCGATGACCTGGTGGCCTTTGCGTTCGTGCACCCACACCCGGCCGTCCGAACCCAGGTACAGCATGAACGCGTGCGCACCGACCGGCTCGTGCGTGACGGCTCCCATGACTGACTTGCCGTCGGCGGCCAACGCCCGCATCTGCTCCAGAGAATCGAAAGGCTCTTCCGCCCAGTCGGCCCCCAGCAGCTTCGCGAATTCGACCGGGCTCAAGCCTTCCAGCCGGATCTGCTCGTTGAGCAGCGACGGGATATCGCCGGCCAACTCGAAACCGAGCAACTTCGCGAAGTGCAGGATCTCGACCGCGCAGATCTTCGGGACGTCATCGAGCCGGTGCGACAGCTGCGCCTGACTCGGCTCCACCGCACCATCACCGACCCACGGGATCGGCGCCTCGGTCGACGCCCTGCGCGCGCTCTGCTGACCCGGGCCAGCTGCCGGGCGTACGCCGAAGTCGGGTTCCGGCTCCGCCGCTAGCTGGGCGGCTGCGGCAAAGGCCTGGACCAGTTGCTGGTTGTACCCGACTTCCGCATCGGTGTAGGCCATGATCGCGGCGAGCGCCCGCCTCACAGCCACCGTTTCGAGCCGGTCCGCCGTCGCCCGCCACCGGGCGAACCGATCTTCCCAGGCGACGTGCTGCTCAGCGACCGCACGCAGCCGGTTCAACTGGTGCACGCGCCAGCGCCAGTCCTCTCCTTCCCCGACAACCTCGGCGATGCGGGCAGCCACCCGTGCCGGATCGATCGGCTCCGTGACGGTGCCCAGATACTCCAGCTCGGCGGGGAAGTCCTCGATGATGCCGTTGCGCATCGTGAGGTAACGGCGCTTGGCGGCCAACCGCTGGCGGTGAATGTTGCCCAGGCCTTCTTCCAGCGCGTCGATCTGCGCGACCCACTCCCCCTCGGCACGCAGCCGCGACAGCGTGTCGCCGAGCTGGATCCGGGGTGTTTGCGGCAGGTCGTCCGCGGCTCGCGCGAAGTCCGCCAGCAAATTGTCGAACAGGCCGTGCAGCAGACGGTGCTCGACGAGGTTCGCTTCGTTGGTAGGAGACAAAAGAATGCCAAGGTTCGCCCCAAGCAGCCGGCTCGCAACCTCGTTGAGTGTTGCGGCCGCTGAAGCGAAGTGCAAGAAGGCATCCCGGGTGTCGGTCCGCTCGTGCATGCGCGTCACGGCAGCGCGCAGCACCTGTTCCGCGCCGACCAGTCGCTCGAGTCGAGTATCTGCACGCCGGATGATGTCGAATGCCTCCACTGCCTCGTGCAAATTCAGGAAGAAGAGGTCAGCACGGTCACCATCGGTCCACCGCGACGTATCGTCAGGCAGCGAATCCAGCCCAGATCTCAAATCCCGCCAGACTTGCCGGGCCGTCATCGGGTCGGCCAACAGGTCCACGGACAAGCCATGCCGCTCAGCGACCTCCGGCAACAGCTCGCGGTATTCCTGTAGCCATTGCTCGCGCATCGGCGAGTTCGGTGCGAGCAACTCATCCAGGCTGGTGTTGTTCGCCTTGGTCAAATCCCGCAGCGCGGCCTTCGCCTGGGCACGGCGCTCGATTTCCTGGAAAGCCACCGCCACCAACGACCTTCCGAGGTCGGGCTCCCGTTCCCGTGGGTTGTCGGCGTCGTGCATGGAGAGTCCGACGTGCGGCTGCCGCCCCGACCGATACTGCGACTCCAGCAACTCGGTGACACGCTCGACAAACGCCGCGAGATCCGGCCCTCGCCACACCAGCGTCGCTGTCGCATCCTCGTCATCCTCCGCAAACGACGCGTTACGCGGATCGATGCTGCGTGCCAGACTCTCTTCCAGCGAAATCGGGTTCGTGCGTCCCACGGTCGCATGGAGTTCTATCCGCTGCGCGGTCTCGATGTCACCGAGCACCACCTCCGCGCTGCCACCCCACCCCAGCGACAGCGCAGTCGGCTCCGGCCATCCTCCCACCTCGCTGGAGAACCGTCGCAGCACAACCCGCAGCTGTTGCAACTCCCGTCGGCGTTGCTCTCGCAACTCGCCCGGTTCCGACGGCACCTCACGCTCGAGCTGCTCCAGCTGCGGGTCGAAGTAATACAGCCACGTGTCCTCGAGAACCGGATCACCGTCGAACTGGGTTCGCATCCCTGGTGTTTCGATCGCGGCGCGCACGACGTCCGCTCCGGTGCCGTTACCGAAAAGCAGCGTTCGCGGCCGGTTGCCGGTCAGCTCTTCCCTGGCCGCGTTCATCGACGCCACCTGATCCACCAGGTTCCGGGCGTCCGCCATGGTGCGGGCCTGCTGCGTCGCGATGTCGGGTTGCGCCGAGCCTTCCGGTTGCTCGCTGTCGGCCGAGGCGCTCCGGTCGTTGTCGAGCAGCATCATCAACACCACCCGCTCGGATGGGTGCTGTTTTTGCGCCGCAAGGTAGTGCGCCGCTTCGGCCATCTGGCCCTCGATGTCGTCGAGCTGCTCCGACGCCGGCCCGGGCAGATACCAGATCACCGTGTCCGCGGTGTCCAGGAGGTCGACAGTGTCACCCTCGGTGTCCCCGACGGCCACAAGTTGTTGGACCCGTCCACCGGTCGCCAGCTCGGCACCGTTCGGCCCCAGGTCCGGTAGATACCGGGTCGACAGCAGCTGGGCCCGCAACCCGTGCTCCGCGGCCTGGTCTCCCACCATCTCGAGCCTCGCGGCCTCCTGTTGCAACTGCTGCGCCTCGTCACTCAGGCCGTAGCGCTGCAACTGCGCAATCTGCGCCTGCAGGTCCGCCCCCGCCTCGACGTCGAGGTCCGCTGCGGGGAACGCGCCGACCACGTCCCGCAGCAGCGGGTAACCCCGAATCAGCGCAGCCGGTGGTATCCCCAACTCTCGTGCCTTGGCACGCAGTTCAGCCGCGATCCGGCCACGTCCCTCGGACACCGCGACGGCCTCGTCGGGCTCCCCCCGCACCGACAGCACATCCTCCAGCCGGGACACTCCGGCCCGATCCAGGATGTCCTGCACCACCGGAACAAGCTCGGGGACGGGTTCGCGGTGATCGCCTTCGTCGAACCGAACCCCGACCCGCACGTTCTCGAAATCCCGGGCATGCTCCGGAAGTTCCGAAACAACCTGATCCTCGGGACCTTCCGCAACCCGCATCCCCAACACCGCAACCACACCAGCAGGCGGCGACCACTCCTCGAACGGGACATCCACCCCGAACTCGTGCACCACCACGACACCATCGACCAACTTCACATTCACCGCATGACCCCACCGCGGCGGCTGCCCGTCCGCACCCTCATACACCAGCACCGCGACCATCGGCTTCCCCGTAGCCGCCACCCGAGCGCGCACCTGCTCCAACTCGGTGATTGCCGGATCCCACCCCGCCCCCACCACACGCGCGACATCCGTCAACAACACGCCGGCCAGATCCGCCTCGGCCAACCCCGCAGGCGGCTCCTGCCCCAACGCCGCCCACATATCCCGCCCCGCCTCCGGCACGCAGATCTTCGGCCCCTCGGCCAGCAGGTGCTCCACACCGCTTTGCGGACGCCGGTATTCGGCCGTCGCATCGGCCCCCCCGCCGCCGGACCGCTTCGGACCTTCCGATCGCCCGCCGTCTTCGGGGGCGTGTCGTTCGAGCTCGTCCAAAGCTTCCAGGACAATGGCGAATTCCTCGGCGAGACCGAGCTGGTCGAATTCCGCCTCTACCGCATGAACGCGCTGCCGGATCGCCCGCACCACCGCTTTCGGGACGTCGTGGTCGAGCCAGGTGTAGGTGCCGTCGGCCTCGCGGCGGACATAGCGCTCCGACAGCGGCGGCGTCCGGGATCCAACATCCGGGTGGTGTGTCGCGTGTGCGGCGAACGCGAGGTGGTGGCCGAGGCCGATCAATGCCAGATCTTCGTCCAGCATCCAGGCGGGGGAGCGCCCCGGCAGCCGCAGCAGCGCTTCGAGCAGGCCGTGCCGTTTGGCGATCGTGGAGTGGTACCACGCGTCCCACTCGCCGAGATCCTGCCGACTTTCGCGCAGGTCGCTCTCCGGCGTTCCCTTGCGGTACCGCTGGTAGAAACCGGTGGCCGGATCGGCGTGCAGCTCAGACGGTTCGACGCCACATGCCGCGGCGAGCAGGGACGCCGCCTTCGCTACCCTGACCTGCCGCTCGTCGTCGACTCGGGTGTGTGTCAAGACAGTTCCGTCGACAAAAGTCACTACATCGACAGGATCCGACTCGTCGGCAGGCAGCGGCTCGCGAGAGACCTCGCCAGAGTCGACGGCCTCCGCCACCACCTGGTCGAACGGACGCTCATCGGCAAGGGTGTTCATCCAGTCGCGCCGGGCGGAATCGACATAGAAATCCCGGCAGGCAGGTCCATCGGCGGGCCGCTCATCCGGAGCCGACTCGCCTTGGCGATCGCTCGCCCTCTCGGTGACCTGCACATGCCCGCGGTGGTCGACTCGGACCTCGCGGTAGCTGACGTCGATGTCCTGTGCCGCCAACTCATCGGGCGACAAACCTATCCGCTGCAGCAACACAGGCAGTTCCGTCGCTGGCGCGGCGACGACGATCCGCGGCCGGGCGTCCGGGCCGACGACGACCCCGACACCCTCGGCGATCGGGGCGGCATGCTCGGCGGCGAGCACATCACGCGCGGCCAATACCGCCGCCGCCTCGCGCAGATCCGCCAGACGCCGGCGAGCGGACTCGAGGTAGGACAGGCCTGCTCGGATCCGGCCCGCCAGAGCATTGATTCGCGCGAGTTCCTCGTATTCGGAACCATGCGCCTCCGCTATCCGCTGCTGCAGCGCCTGTTCGACCTCTTCGGAGGTCACCTCGGCCGCGTCCGGTGCCAGTCCCAATTCCGTGCACCACCGGACAACGTCGGCATGCAGATCATGCTCGCGGCGGGCCGCGGCCGCTATCTTTCCGCGTACGCTGCCGCGCACTTCACCCGCCGGAGTCCCCGGATCCAGCCGCCAACTCTGCCAGGCGGGCACGGCGGCGATCTCCCGGTCGAACCGTTGCTGCCAGCCGTCGTCGATAGCGAGCGCACCGTCCACGGGCGCGACGTCCACGGCGATGGGGACCTTCGGATCCCGCAACGCCTTCTCCACCGCCTCGATCAGCTTGGCTGGGCTGTCGGCCCGAAGGTGCGCGAACCGCTCCCGCAACACATATGCGGGCCCTTCGTACTCGTGTAGGCGACCACCCAGCCGCCACTGCCCCTGTTCGTCCTCGTACATCGGGAGGCGCACGGGATCGCGTAGGCCCTCGAGGGTGAAGTCGTAACGCGACGTGTAAGGCTCGGACTGGCCCGGCTCCGGATACGAGGTGTCGTCTCGGTTGATCTCCAGGGTGTGCAGCTTGCGCGCGATCTCCAAGGGGCCGAACGGATCGACCACCTCCCCGGAATCGGCCAGCTCTTTCCCGACACGCAGCACGGGGGAGTTTTCCTCATCCAGCTGAACTCCATCATGAAGACGAATTCCAGCAGGATTTCTGTCCGGGAGCATCGCCGAAAACTTCTTCAGCGGGCTGATCCGACCGAGTAGCGGTTTCAGCCACTTGCGCCAACTCACACTCACCGAGCCGCTGGCGCGCCCCCTCAGATACGCCGTCAAAAACGCGGTGACGATCTCTTGCTGGTCCGGAGGCTGCAGATTGTCCGGCAATTGGCTGAGCGAGTGGAAATTCAGCGAACCGTCCTGATGCGCCCACATCGACACCGACACGTGAGAGATCTGGTAGCCATGTCCCGGAAGCAGCACATCTGCGAATTCCGGTCGGTGGTAGGCCAGATCGTTCAGTGCCGCCTCCAGGCGGTCCGGCATCGACACCACGACCAACCGGCCGGGGCCACCCTCGGGATCCGGGATGTGGATCACGTGGGTGCTGACCCGGATACCGTCGGGATGCTTTGCCAGCTCTGCGTCGATGCGGCGGTTGGTCACTTCGTCGTCGATTGCGGCGTACGCCTGAAACCGCTCGGCGAGCAGCTCGGAGAGTCGGGCGATGTCGTCGTCCCGGCGCAGCAGTTCCGTCCGGTGTTGAGCGGCGCGACTCAGGAGCGCGAAAAGGCCGGAGGGGTCCGACGTGCTCGGGGGCCCGGAAACATCCAACGCGACATCGCCGAGGTCCGCCGGCTCCAGCCGCAGTCGCTCGGCTAACCCGGTCCACTCCACTATGACCATCGAGTGGAGGTCCGCTATTTGCCTTTGCATCGCCGCGTTGTTGCTCCAGTACTCCAATGAGGTACCCAGTTTGTCTATCAACGCGGTGCACTGCGCGGTCACATCGCGAAGGCGCCAGGAAGCAGCCGCAAGGTCCTCGATACGGTCATGCCCGAAGGGAGTGCGCGGCGCGGGAGACGCCTCGATCCGCTCGTCCGGGACCGGAACGGTCACATACTCGACGTGGAACCTGTCCTCGATCCGGGCCGGCTCCTCCTCCAACAAGTACTCGAATTCCCGCCACTGCGACCGCAATCGGTCCAACGCCCGCTGCTGCCCGCCGTCCACGGCAACCACAACCAACGTCCCGTCCCGGAACCAGACGATGTCGTGACCCTCGAGCTTCTCCCCGCCCCGCCGCAGCACCTCCTCGATGGCCGGTGCGCACGCACGCGTGTCGGCGGATTCGTTGTACCGCACCACATCCGCCATCAGGTCTCGATAGCGCCGCAGCACCACAGGCAATTCGACCAAGGCCGCTTCACGACTCGAGATGTCGGCCTTACGATCATCCAACCTGCGGAAGTACGCCAACTGAAGCGGCAGCCTGGCATGCTCGGCCAGTCCCAGCCGGGCCAGATCGGCGGTCACCCCAGCCCGGTCGGCAGCCACGCTCTCCGTCGCAGTCGCGAAGGCGTGGCGCCACTGTTCCTCGGTCCACTCGCCGTACACACCAGGGGGCAAGTGCAGATGGCGAGACAACTCCTCTGCCCGCTGCACGACCTGTTGAAGCCGCTCGGCGAGAGGAAGTTCCGGATCCACGGATTCCGAAGATTCTTCTCCGTCGAACCGAACCCCGACCAGGACGTTCTCGAAATCCCGGGCATGCTCCGGCAGCTCCGTACTGACCCGATCCTGCGGACCTTCCGCAACCCGCATCCCCAACACCGCAACCACACCAGCAGGCGGCGACCACTCCCCGAACGGGCGATCCTCCCCGAACTCGTGCACCATCACGACACCGTCGACCAACTTCACATTCACCGCATGACCCCATTGCGGCGCACGCCCATCCACACCCTCGTACACCAGCACCGCGACCATCGGCTTCCCGGTAGCCGCCACCCGAGAACGCACCTGCTCCAACTCGGTGACCGCCGGATCCCACCCGGCCCCCACCACACCCGCGACATCCGTCAACAGCACGCCGGCCAGATCCGCCTCGGCCAACCCCGCAGGCGGCTCCTGCCCCAACGCCGCCCACATATCCCGCCCCGCCTCCGGCACGCAGATCTTCGGCCCCTCGGCCAGCAGGTGCTCCACGCCGCCCTGCGGACGCCGGTATTCGGCCGTCGCATCGGCAGCCGCGGTGGTCGCGGCCTGCGCGTCCTGGGCGGCCAGTCCGGTGCGCAACGCCGCGTCGAGCCGCTCGACTTCCACGATCGCCGTGGCATAGTCGACCGCGGCGTCGACCACACTGTCCATCGCCAACACCGCCCTGGCCTTGGCGTCCAGATCGCCATCCCGCTTGCCGGTCGTGGAATCGGTCAGGGGACTCACCCCGTCGGGCTGGGTCACCATCTGCTCGATCAAGGCAACCGACAGCGGCTCGTCCTCAGCGGCCTCCGGCTCCGGAAAGACCACCTCACGAGCCATTTTCGTGTGCAGCGTGTGGGTGAGTTCCTGCTGAAGCGCGAGACGTTTCGCGCGCAGTACCGCGGGCAGTTCGACAGCCGAGGTGCTCCAGAACTCCTTGGCGGCCGACTGCTGCAGCACACCCCAGGCGCGATCGCGGCGGCTGACCGCTTCGTGGCGGCGGCGGGTCAGGTCCGCGAGGTTGTTCACCCGCTGGTCCAGCAAAACGGCCTGTTCACCGCGACGCCGGTGGTCGTCGGCCAGTTCGAGCAACGCCCGCAGTGAGCGGCGCCGCCGTCCGCCCGCGGACGCCCACTTGGCGCGTAGCGGGGACGAACCTTCCAGCGCCCCGGACAACTCGACTTCGTCTTGCGGGTACCTACTCACGTGCTCGGCCCGACGCGCCTCGAATTCCTTTGCTGCCACCGCGGTCCGGGAATGCGCCTGGCGCTGCGCTGCCCGCAGCGCGGCGATACCCCGAATCCGGGCATCGGCGTCCAGCAGTCGCGTTGCGTCCGCGATCACCTCGTTGAGCGCAGGCCACCTCCGGACCTCGGTCTCTGCCCAGTTCCTACCCAGAGTCCGAAACGACTCCTGAGCGCGGATCGTGGACGGCGTCACCGGCTCATGCGGTGCTCCTTCCAGGCACTCCCGTAGTCCTTCCAGGAACTCCCGTTCGCGGCGCAGCCGCTCCAGCACATCGCCATCCAGAGTCGCCGGGTCGAGGTCCAACTTCCTGCTGGCATTGCGCAGGCTCTTGACCAGCCTGTCCCGTTCGGCCACATCGACATCGACGAGCCTGTCCAGATCAAGGCTCACCACGACCCGGGAGACCGGGTTCGCTGCGGCGGGTCCGAGCACGACCTCCATCTGCCGATCGAATTCACTGGTGAGCACCTGCAGTCGCGCGTCGCGCTGCTTGACCGCCTTGTCCAGGGCGAGCACCTGCCGGTACTCTTCGAACGCCACGGCCTGGTCGTATTTCGCCTGCACCCATGGGTCTTCCGCCTCCGTGGAGGGCCCGGGTGGCGGCGTATACGCCTGCAATACGTGTGGATCTAGGTCTGCCGGATCGATGCCCAGCAACAGCTTCAGCCACTCCCGGGTCTCGCGGTAGCCACTCTCCACCTCTTTCAAGGTCTGCGGCCCCACTCGCAGGCTCGGGGTTTTGGAGTAGGCCTTGATGGATTCACTGTTACGTAATTCACGCAGCGGCAACATCTTTGGCATCGTGTCTTCGGTGTCCTGGAGCTGGCGTGCCAGCTCTTCCAGGCTCGCGATCTGTCTGGCCAGCGCATGGACCGGGCCTGCCGAATCCAGTCCCAGCTCGTAGCGCGAATACGCGTCATAGAGTGCGTCTTCCAACGCCTCGATACGACGCGCCCGGCTGGTGTACCGCGCGATGTCGCCGACGTTCCGCATCACCTCGTAGTGCCGCCGGAACCGGTCCAAGGCAGTCTGGAACTTCGCCCCAGCCGTCACCCCGGGGCGGCTCTGTCGCAGATCGGCGAATTCCTCCTGCACCCGCCGATCGACGGTCAAATCCTGCTCCGGGATTTCCAGCAGCTCGGCCAGCTCCCGACGGTAACCGCCGAGTTCTTCTTCGAACACGCGCCGCGTCCCCGAGTTCGGGTTCAGCAACTCGGTCACGCTGCGGCCGGGGCGCGCGAACTGGGCCCGCAGTTCCTGGTGTAGCTCGGCGAGCCGCCGGTCGTCGCGGCGGCGCAGCTCAGCCACCCCCTCCAACAGCTCGAGCGACACCGCGGGTGTGGCCCCGAACTTCCCACGCAACAACCGAGCCAGGCGTTCCCGGATTCCGGGCGTGGACTCACCTGGCACGCCTGCCGCACGCTGTTGCGCATTCGACGGTTGCGGCGGTGGTTCGCGGTGATCGCCTTCGTCGAACCGAACACCGACCCGCACGTTCTCGAAATCCCGGGCATGCTCCGGAAGTTCCGAAATAACCTGATCCTCGGGACCTTCCGCAACCCGCATCCCCAACACCGCAACCACACCAGCAGGCGGCGACCACTCCTCGAACGGGACATCCACCCCGAACTCGTGCACCACCACGACACCGTCGACCAACTTCACATTCACCGCATGACCCCACTGCGGCGCACGCCCATCCACACCCTCGTACACCAGCACCGCAACCATCGGCTTCCCCGTAGCCGCCACCCGAGCACGCACCTGCTCCAACTCGGTGACCGCCGGATCCCAACCCGCCCCCACCACTCCCGCGACATCCTTCAACAACACCCCACCCAGACCCGCCTCGGCCAACCCCGCAGGCGGCTCCTGCCCCAGCGCCGCCCACATATCCCGCCGCGCCTCCGGCACGCAATTCAGCTCGGCGTCGGGTGCATGTCCGGCAAAGTCGGCCCCGTTCGGCCGCGACGATTCCGGCCGCTGATACATCGCCAATTCTCCCGGTGCCGTCTGCGACGTCGACGAATGCCGAACCGGCGGAACGGCCGCCAGAGGTTCCGCGGGTGTCGTCAATGCTGCCGGGCCGAACGGGCCGCCCATACGTGCCCTGAGGTGTCGGTAGCCGATGCGTCTGGCGGCCTCGAAGACCCGTTGCGCCTGTTCGGTATCGGGGGCGATCCGTCCCGCGAACACCCGGCTGACCGTCGCCTTGGACATCCCCGCTGCCTCGGCCACCTGGAGCTGTGTGGGTGGCGTGGTGAAATACCCTGGCACGAAACGGTCCTCGACGAACCTCCCGGGGACGAACCTCGCCTCGATGAAGGTCGAATCGAGCACATCTGCCAGGACGGACGGAACCTGATACCCCAACCACCGGGCCGCCGCCAACACCCGCTGCTCGACCTCGGTGTACACCGGGCTGTCCCGGCCGAGCACGGTGATGACCGTGGCGCGGTCTACGCGGGCCAGACGGGCCACGTCGACCTGGGTGGGGTTCTGCGCCAACTCCCAGGCGCGGAATTCGCCAAAGCGTTCGGCCAGCCGCACAAGTTCGGGATTATCACCGGCCCAGTGCAATTCGGCCTGCAACCGCTCCCGATCGACCTGCCCGACATCCACCCCCATCGCGTCGGCCAACTGCAGAAGCAATGCCCGCACCTGCTCCACATCCACCGCACGCGGCCGCGGATACCAATACCCGACCCGATCCGCGGCCTGGAACACCCGCTGCGCCACATCCGTATCGGGGGCGATCCGGCCACTGAACACGTGGCTGACCGTCACCCGACTCACTCCGGCTTCCTCGCCTCCGGCTTCCTCGGCCACCGTCTCCTGTTTGGGCTGCTCCTGGAACCGGCCGGGCACGAACCGACCCTCGACAAACCTCCCTGGGACGAACCTCGCTTGGACGAACGCCGGATCGAGCACGCCCTCCCACACCGACGGCATCCGGAACCCCAACCACTGGGCTGCCGCCAACACCCGCTGCTCTTCTTCCGTGTGCGCGGGTGCATCTCGGCCGAGCATATTGTTGACGGTCCGCCAATGGACTCCGGCCAGCAGCGCCACTTCGTTTCGGGTGGGTTCGTGCGCCAACTCCCGCGTTCCGAGCCGGAGAAAAAGCTCGGCCAATTGCCCGAACTCGGTCTCCGCTCCGACCCGATCCCGCTCGGCCGCCACCGACTCTCGGTTCACCTGCCCGACATCCACCCCCATCGCGTCGGCCAACTGCAGAAGCAATGCCCGCACCTGCTCCACATCCACCGCACGCGGCCGCGGATACCAATACCCGACCCGATCCGCCGCTTCGAAGACCTGCTGCGCCACATCCGTATCGGCGAGAATCTCGCCGTCGAGCACCCGACTGACCGTCCCCGGGTCCACGTGTGCTTGCTCTGCCACCACCGCTTGGGTGGGCTGCACCCTGAACCAGCCGGGCATGAACCGACCCTCGACAAACCTTCCCGGCACAAACCGATCCGCGACGAAGGCCGGATCGATGACATCCTCCAGAGCAGCCGGCACCGGGTACCCCAACCACCTGGCCGCCACCAACACGCGCTGCTCGATTTCGGTGTGTTCCGGGCTGTTCGCGTCGAGCACTTTGTCAACGGTCCGTCCATAGACTCCGGCCAGTAGTGCCACGTCGGTTCGCGTGGGTTGCTGCTCCACCTCGAATTGTCCGAGCGCCCAGAGGTGTTCGAGGGCCGCGACCAGTCGACGGGCCTCCGGCGAGCTGGCCGCGTTCGCGAGCCTGCGCAATGCCGCGAGCGGATCGCCGGGTGTGGCGTCCACCCAGGTCCGGCCCAGCTCCGACACACCGAGCAACTCGGCCAGTTCACCATTCAGCTCGTCTTCGCGAACACGCAGCGCACGCTCGGCGTCGTCATCCACCCCTTCGGCCTCGAGGGCTGCGACCGTCGTCGCCGCAACATCCCGCTCCAACGCCACGCGACGCCCGATCCACAGACCGAGCTCGGGCAACCGCCCCGCCACCACCGACCGCGCATCCTCGTCCAACAGCAGCAGCTGCTCCTGCACAATCGCCGTTGCCTGCCGCAGCCACCCCGGACGGACCAACTGCGCATCCACTCCCAACTGCTCGGCCAGTTCCATGAACAACACCCGCAGCTGTTCGATGTCCAGTGGCCTACGCGGCCTCGGGGCCGCTTCCTCATCGATCTCCAGATCAACTGGTGTCGACGGTGTTTCAGCACCGCCTCGAGCCGCTTCTAGTGGCAGTCGGAAGACATGGGTTGGTGTCTGATTGTCCCTTTCGACGAAAGCGATCATGGCGTCCACGTCAAGGAAGCGCGGGTCCAGAACGCTTTCGACGGCCGCGACCAATCGGCGGGCACCCGGTGTTGCCAGCTCGCCGAGTTGGTTCAGCTCCGCAAGCCGATCCTCGGTCGGCACGCGCTCCGTCACCGGCCCCAGCTTCGGCACCGCGAGCAGCCTGGCCAGTTCCCCGTCCAGGTCGTCTGCGCGAACACGCAGCTCACGCTCCGTGTCGGCATCCACCCGCCCGGCGTCGATCGCCGCGACCGTCGCACGCTCAACGTCCTGCTCCAGCACCACGCGACGCCCGATCCACAGACCGAGCTCGGGCAACCGCCCCGCCACCACCGACCGCGCATCCTCGTCCAACAGCAGCAGCTGCTCCTGCACAATCCCCACCGCCTGCCGCACCCACCCCGGACGCAGCAACTGCGCATCCACCCCCAACAGCTCGGCCAGCCGGGCACGCCGCTGATCCCGCATGTCGCGCAGCCGGGCCAGCGCGGGGGAGTCGGTGACACACAATTCCTCGAGGTTCACCCCGAGTCGCGCGGCGAGGTCGGCGCGCATCGACGGCAACGGTGACCGCCTCGAGTGCGGGTCCGCGACGGCGCCTGCCTGCAGGTCTGCCACGAGATTCCGCGCCACGGCCGTCGACGACACAGCCGCGTCACCCATGACCCTGGCCGCTTCGATCGGGCGCAACCCCTGCAGATAGACCAGATCGCAGTACCGGCGTTGGTTGTCCGGCAGCTTGTGGATCGCACGGAGCAAGGCCTGCAGATCGCCGCCCATCGCATCCCACACCGCAGCGGGAAGCCTCTTCCGCAATGTTCCCCGCAGCAACTGGCGCTTCTGTGACCCGGGCAGGGGAAGTTCATCCACATCCAGCCGTAACGCCGGCCCGCGAGACAAGAGCTGCGACAAGCTCTCCGGGACACTTTCGCGCAGCTCGGGAAGCAAATCTGCCTTGTCGCCCATGGCCCTGGTCAATTGCGGGCCGGTCAGCCCGTGCAGATAGCGAAGCTCGGCGAATACTCGTTGGTTCTCGGTGCGCAACTCCCCAATTGCCAGCAACAATGCCGCGAGATCGCCGCCCATCGTGCCCCGAACCATCGCCGGAACCCGGCGCCGCACGGCAGCCAACAGCGCGTCGTGCTCTGGCGAACCCTCCGGCGGAAGCTCATCCACCCCCAACCGGAACACCGGACCCCGCGTCAACAACTCGACCAGGCTGCCCGGGACCTTCTCGCGCAGGTTTGACACGGTGCTCCCATCGACGCCGATGGCTTCGGCCATCTCGGTCGCGGTCAGTCCGCGCAACCCGTGCAGGTACTCCAGTTCGGCCAGCTTCCGCTGGTTGTTCGTGGGCAGGTCTGCGACAGCCTCCACCACCGCCGCGAGACCACCGGCCACCACACGAATTTCGGCCGGAAGTCGCCGCCGCACCGCCGCCCACAACGCGTCGTACTCCGAAGAACCCTCCGGCGGAAGCTCATCCACCCCCAACCGGAACACCGGACCCCGCGTCAACAACTCGACGAGGACGCGCGGAACCCGGAGATGCAGGTTCGAGGCATCGTGTGCCGACATGCCTGCTGCCTCGGCCATCTCGGCCGGTGTCAGCCCGCGCAACCCGTGCAGGTACTCCAGCTCGGCCAGCTTCCGCTCATTGTTCCTAGGCAAGTCCTCCATGGCCGCCAGCAACTTCCCGAGGTCACCTGCCACCAGATCCCGGACGTCGACCGGAAGCCGACGCCGCACCGCCGCCCACAGCGTGTCGTACTCCGAAGAACCTTCCGGCGGAAGCTCATCCACCCCCAACCGGAACACCGGACCAGTGGCCAGGATTCTGAGCAGAATGCGCGGGACGGTTCTGTCCAGTTCGGGGAGCGAATCCGCTTCGTCGCCCATGGCCCGGGTCAGCTCGGGGTCAGACCGCCCATGCAGGTACCGACCTTCGGCGAAGTCCCGTTGCTGTGGGGGCAGTTCCTCGATCGACGTGATCAGCGCGGCGAGATCGCCATCCATCGCATCCCGGACCTCGGCCGGCAGCCTGCGGTCCACCGCCACGCACAGGATGTTGTACTCCGGCGATTCCTTCGACGGAAGCTCGTCCACCCCCAACCGGAACGCCGGGCGGGACAACAGTCCGACCAGGTGGCGCGGGACAACGCCGCGCATTTCCCCGACGCCGCTGGCAGTGACATCACCTAGCCATTCGGCCAGCTCCACGTGAGACAGGATGCCCAACCCATGCAGGTATTCCTGCTCGGCAAACTTCCGCTGGTTCTCCGTGGCAAGCAGCTCGATGGCCGCCAGCAACTTCCCGAGATCAGCAGCCACCGCACGGATCTCGGCTGGAAGCCGACGCTGCACGGCCGCCCACAGCGTGTCGTACCCCGAAGAACCTTCCGGCGGAAGCTCATCCACCCCCAACCGGAACACCGGACCACGGGTCATCAACCCGACCAGAAGTTCGGGAACTCGCTTTTCCAGGCGGGTAACGGTGTTGGGATGCAGGTCCATCGCCGCGCCGATCTCGGCCGCGGATTGTCCCTGCAGGTATAGCGCCCTGGCGAATTCCTGCTGGGCGTCGGTGGGCAGCTCGTCGAGGGCCGCCAGCAGCGGCTCGAGACCGTCGACAAGCATGCGGCGGATTTTCGCGGGCAGCCGCCGCAGCAGCTGGTCGTACTCCGGCGAACCCTGCGACGGGAGCTGAGCGGTATCCAGGTCGGACATGTCCGCTTCGGCTTCGATCGCAACCTCCCGCGCCAACCGGTTGACAGCGACGTCTTCCAGGTTGCCGAGCGCGACCGAGCCGTACTGTGCGAACTGTGGCACTACCGCGGCCTGGGACGGCGTGAGACCCAACCAGAATCTCCGCATCAGCCATTGCCGGTGGAGATCGGACAGCTGCCGCAGGCCGCCGTAGAACTGTTCCTGGCTCGCCTCCGCCACGGCCCGGAACACCGGAGCCGACTCGGGTATCCCTTGCGCCCGCATCACTTCCAAGGCTTGTGTACGAATTCGTTCGTACCGGATGCGGTCGATGACATCCGTGGCGACCCCGCGCAGCCATGTGCCGACATTCTGCCCCTCGGGGACGTCCCACCCGCGGCGATCGGCTTCCGCGAACACCTCACGGTTGATCCCCTGTGCCAGCTCCCGCAGCCGCTGCTGGATCTCCTGTGCCGACCCCGTCAACCGCTGCTGGATCCCCTGCCGCGCAGGCGGCTCCCCCAGCCGACCACGAACATGCCGAAAAACATCACGCCCGAACTCATTCCGCAACCCCTCCCGTGCCGCGGTGTTGCCCTCATCCCGCGCCGCGGCCAACAGCGCCGCCACGTCGGCACCACCCATCTCCGGTTCCTGCCCGATCCGGGTCCGCGGCGTGGCACCGGGAGCGTGGGCGGTATCCGGGCCGTATTCCACCGTCGCGGCACCATCGCCACGGCGGAAGATAACGGTGCTTTCCCGCACACCTTCTGTAGGAGGCGCCTCGGTGTCGGGAGTAGCGGTGGGCCGCCCGATGGCGCGGGGGTCGGCCGGAGTGTGCTTCCAGTTGCGGACCAGCACCGTCACGCCGTCGGCGGCGACGTACCGCTCGTGGACGTGTGAGCCGACCTTCTCCGGTTTATTCGGGTCGAAGTGGGCGTATTCATCGACCACCACAGCGGTGGCGCCCGGACCCAGGTCGCGCAGGATCGCGTCGATCTTGTCGTGCGCGGCGGGCCCGTCCGTGTCGTTGTGGAAAACCTCGTCGTGCCAACCGGCCTGCAGCAGGTCGGCGAGTTCGGCGTCCGAGCGGCCGTGGATACCGGCGTCCGGCACCTCGGGCAGTTCCAAATCCGGCCAGGTTTCGCGTTGGGAACGGACGACGTAAGAGGTGCAGTTGGCCGAAACACCCTCGAGTAGCTGGTCCAACTGCGTGAGGTCGTCGGTGTCCGGCGACCGGTGCCCGGCCGCACCGTCACCGGATTCCAGGCCGGGAGGGCGTCCCTCGAGGTCGATGCCGGACGGCAGCAATGCCGCGTAGGTCCGCGCGGAGTCGAGGATGTCCTGGCCGACGGGCAACGCATCCACCTCGAGCTCCGCCATGCTCCAGCCGAGTCCCGGACGCCGGTAGTGGCGCTGCACTCCCATCATGTTTTCCAGGTCGCGAGCCAACTCCAGGCCTGCCATCGACGCCAGCCCGTGGGCACCGATATACACGACCGATGCCTGTGTCCCACTCGGGTCGAAAGCGTCCGCGGCAGCGTCCATCGCCTCCGCCAGTGACACCGACCCCAGGCGACCCGCCACGGTCATTGTGATCCGGCTCGCCGTGTCCACATCGCCGAACGCGGCGATCAGCCGCTTGGGACGGCTGTTGTCCACCAAGCCCAGCGCCGGTAGATCAACACCCAGCGACAACACGTGCACCGGGGGATGGCCGGGCAAGGTCGCGGCGCGGCGTTCGGCGGCTTCCAACGCCAATACCCGGTCTTCCAGCAGCGCTAGTTCTGCTGTGCCGTTGGGGATCCGGTCGATATTGCCCGCCGCTTGCTCACCCCGCAGGAATTCGAGTCGCTGAGCGAGCAGCATCCGGTTGGCGCGGTTGCGCCACCGCGCCGGAACCCCCGGCCGCTCGGCGAGTTCTTCGGGCGCCCCTTCCACCAGCACCCAGCGCTCGTCCAGACTCAGCGTCCGCCACTTCGCCTCGAACTCGTCGGCGTCGACCACCACTTCGCCGCCGAACAACCGGTACAACAACGCATTCGCGCGTACTTGCACCGTAACCAGGTCCTCAGGCAGCTGCGGCAACACCGCCTGTTCGCCGACCGAAGGGACGCGCTGCACCTGCGCCCGCATGGCAGCCAGCTCACCCGACTCATCCGGCGCTGCCAGCTCGCCGAGCTGGGCAGCAGCAGCAGCAGCCAGGAACGCCTCTTGGGCCGGGGAAAGCGGCGGGGGTCGACGGACCATTTCGACAGCGCCGGTGGCGTCGGTTTCGAACTGTTTGCGGCGCACGGTCATCCGCTCGTCGGCCAATGCCTCGTCCACCAGCGCGGCACTGGCCGCTCCGTCGACGACGAAGCTGATCGGTGCGCCGGGATGTCCGGCGGCCACGGTGGCCAGGTCGCGGGCCAGCCGGGCGGCGTCGATGCCCTGCCACACCACCGCGGTGTGCGCCCGATGGTGCATCCCCTGTGCCTGTCGAGCGACGAAATGTTCGTGCGCCTGGTACAGCCCGACCCGCAGCATGTCCGGGTTCGCAGGCCCGGCGGTGACGAACACGGTGATCGCTTCGGTGTCGGGCCCACCGTCGATCAGCGCGAACGAGCGGCTGTCAGGTGCTTCCTGCAGCGGCAACGCCAACGGCCGGACGATGGGGGCCCTGAGATCACGGCTCTCGTCCTGGTCGGAATTCGTGAACGCCCGGCGGGCCCGCCAGGCGGCGCGGCGCAGGTCCGCAGCGATGGCATGCAGCCGCCGGGTTTCCGCGGTGTCGCCGTGTGCGCGCCGGTCTTCGAGTCTCGCCCGCAGCTGCGACCGCACCGCGTCGGAGCGCTCGGTGCCTACCACGCCGTCGCGGTCGGCCAGCAGCTCGGGCGCCGCCTCGGCGAGCATCTTCAACTCTTCAGGCGTAAGACTGTTCAGCCACTGCAGCGCCTCGGCCGGGTTGTCGAGGAACTGCAGTTCCAGGGCCAACTCCGGGCCCCGGTCCGGTCGGAAAAGGCTGAGATGCGCCGGAGGGGCGACGGCCATCACCCTGGCGGGCGGCTCCCCGACGACCGCGCCGATCCCCTTGGCCGCCAACTGCTCCCGCGCAGCTTCTGTCACGGCGGGACCGTCCTCGCCCATACTGACGAGTTCGATCGACGGCTTGCGGTTCGACGGGCGTGCCCCGTGCATCTGTTCCAGCTCACGGACCAACACCGTCGCGTCGGCGGTGTCCAGATCGGTGTCATAGGGTGCCCGTCCGTGGGCGGCGTCATCGTCGTCGTGGCGGTACAGCACATACACCGCCACCGAACCGCTCGCGGACCACTCGATCTGCTCAGCGACCTCGTCCGGATACCTCAACAGCTCTTCGATAGAGGTGGCGGTGTCGGCCACGACGGCGAGCACGGTGTCCGCGGTTGTCGGGTCGCCGTACTGGAAGAGGACCCGGCCTCGATCGCCGTCTCGATCGTGCCGGTTGTACTCCAGCAGCCGGGCCGGCCCGAGACCTTTGCGCTCGACAACCTCGTCGACCTCCATCGACAGGATATCCACCGCCCCGAGCTCTCGCCCGTACGACGAAACCTGTTGATTGGCAAGCTGATTGCGCTGCTCCCGCAACGCGCCCCGGTTTTCCCGGTCGCGTTCGGCGGAACGCGACGGGTCCTGGTCCTGCGGAAGCCCGGCCAGCATGACGTCGAGCCGGTCGTCAGCGCCGGCCAGCCGGTCGCCTTTCACGAACGGGACAGCGGCGTCGCCTTCGGCGTCGGCGACGAGGGCTTTCACCCTCAGGATGCCCAGCCGCTCACGCTCGCGCAGCCACTGGCGCACTTCGCCGTCGCGGAAGATTCGCTCCTCGTTGCCGACCCACTCGTGCACAACCAAGTGACCGTCGTCGTCGAGCTCCACCTCGAACATGTGCCCGCCCGCGCGGCCCCCGTGCCGGAACACCATGGCGCCCGCGGCCGCACCGCCGTGCTCGCTCACATGGTTGATGAGCGCACGCAGTGACGAGAAGTGTTGCCAGTCCGTGTCCGCGGCCTCGGCGGCCGCCCATTCAGGCACCCCGGCCAGGCCCTGGTGCTCGACCATCACCGCCGTGGACCAATCCTGCGGCAGCTTGCGGTGACGCTGCCGGAATTTCACAAGCCGGTCCACTGCCACCCGTGCGCAGTCCGGCACACCCGTGTGCAAGGGATGCTGCGGCGCATCGGTGGTCGGAACCCACGGTTCGAACTGTTCGGTGATCTCGGCCAGGATGTCCTGGATCTGCTCGTCGATTCGGGCGAGCCGGGTGGCGGTATCGGAGCCGGCCGGGGCCACCGCGGTGTCGAGGTCGACGACTTCCGCGCCGCCACGGCTGCGCGAGAGCCCATCGAGCAGCCGAGCCCGGTGCAGCAACCAGGTGAAGCGGCGGTCGACCGCCAGGTACGCCTCGACCGCCTCGACCCGAGCACGCTGAGTTCGATACTTCGTGGCCAACTGCCGGGTGACGAACGCCCCTGGAGTGCTGCCCAAAGCACCCAGTTGCCGTTGCAGTTCCGCCTCGGTCAACTGTGCCGACGACAGCGACAGGCGTGCGACCAACTCCCGGTGCAACGCGGCCCGCTCGGCACGAGCCGCACGCAACGCCGTCGGGTCGGTGAGCTCGGGCACCCGCCCCAGCCCGGCCAGGTCTCGGCGGGCGGATGCACGGGACGCGTACGCCTCGCGCATCTGGTTGAGCAGGGTGTCGACACCCACGACCTGCGCCCGGCTTTGCAGGTGCCGAATCTCGGTATCCAGGACCACGAAATCCGGAATCGCTTCGACGAATTCGGCGATCCGCACCCGGTCGCTGTCGTCCACAGACCGCCCCAGCAGGACGGTGAGGGTCTCACGCATCCGCTGCGGCGACAGGTCGTCCAGGCTCAGCTCGTCGAACTCATCGATCGCCATGTCACGGGCCAGCCCCCGGATGGCATCCACAACCTGGACGCCTCGCACCAGACGCCGAGCCTGTAGTGCGGTCAGCTGCCGTGCCGCCTCGGGCGTCCCCCAGTGATCGAGGCCGTGCTCGGCGGCCAGATGTTCGGCGAACCGGCGTACTTCCGCGTCCGCCGACAACAGCCGGAGCGCGTCCTGGAACAGGCCGGACAGTGTCGCCTCGTTGGCCGAGCCGGTCGCCTGGGTCGACAATCGGTCGATCGTCTCGAAGACCAGGTCCGGTGTCAGTTCGGCCGCAGCGACCTCGACCGGGAGCCCTTGCAGCTGACCGACCAGATCGGCGATGCTGTCGGCAGCCTGCTGGTAGTCGGCGCGCGCGGCCACGAGCCTGCCGCGGATCTCCCATTCCGCTCGGGTCGGTACCGCATCGACCTCGGCCGTCATGCCCTGGTCCGGCGACAGGTGGAAGACCGCCTCGGAACCGCCCGGGGTGCCGGTGATCCGGTTTTCCGGTCTGCGCCCGTACGGGTCGCGTGCGCGGCGCATGGCGTTGTAGGCCACAAGCTGACGTGTCAGCTCGGTCGCGTCTGCGGCGGCCCGGTCTTCGGCCGAGGTGACAGGGCTGCGGCCCTGCCCACGCAGTACCGCGATCACCACGGTGTCGTCGTCACCCGCCTCGGCGAACAATTCGGCGGCCGCGGCCAGAGCACTCGGCAGCTCGGGCTCGTCGAACACAGCCCAATACACCCGCTTCGCGGTGTCCGGGTTCTTGCCGATCGCCACGGTCAGCTGCTGCTCGTCACCGTCCACCCGGTGCGACAGTCGCTGTACCGGCGCTTCGAGTTCGGACATGAACTGCAGCACATCGTCGATCGCCTGACGTCCGGCGGCCCACCGCTGGTCCCGCTCTGCTCGGTCGCCGAACCGCTCGGCGTCCAGGACACGTTGCCCGGCCAGGTTGCCTACCGCGGCGGGCAATCCGGGGGCTTCGGCCAAGACATCCGGATGGAGTTCCAACAAAATCCGGTGCACATACGGCGGCCAAGTACGCCAGGCCCGATCATTGGCCACCGCCCGCCGCCGCACCGCGTCGAGATCGCTGCCGGGTCGCACCAGCATGTCCTGGATCCTGCGCATTCCGGCCCAGGCCACGGCAGTGAGCACTACCTCGTTCGGGTCTTTCGGTGCGTACTCCTGTTCACCCTCCAGCTCCACCGGCGAGGTGTGCGAGTGGTGCGGTGGCACTCGTACCCTGCCGACGGGATCGAAGGGGCTGACCAGCAGCGGTACCGACATCAACTGCCAGTTGGGCCCGGACATCCGGGCCGCACCGAATGCGAGAGCCTTGGCCTGTTCGCTGGTGTGCATGAGGAGGATGGAATGCGGTGTCGGTGCGGCATCGGCCCGGGTCTCCATGAGCTCGGTGACCTGAGCGAACAGCGTGGCGGCATCCGCCGGGTAGGACAGCACCGCCGCTGACGAATCACCGGGATACACCGGTGTCATCTCGCTCATCACCGCAGCCAGGTCTGGATCCGCGACCGGGAAGCCGTCTTCGTCGGCGACGGGCCGCGGCAGGACCGGGCCGTCGGCTACCTGCACAAACAGTTTCTCAGCCGTGCGCACGTCACCGACCACGAGTATCGGAGTCCCCGGCTCACCGGATCCCGGGAATTCCAACAGCAGCACCGGCACCTGGCCGGGCAGGTCCGCGGCCCACCGAGTAGCGACGAACAGCCGGTCCGCCCACGCGTCCAGTTCCGCCAGCCGCGCCGCGTTCGCCTCGGTGCGTTCCGCACCATGCAACAGTTCGCGTTCCTGCGCCAGCCGCATCCGGTTCACCGCGTCGCGCAGCGCGTCCGGAAGGTCCTGACCGGCCAGCTCGTCGGCCATTGTCTGCAAGACTGCTTCTCGGTTTCCGGCGAATTTACCGGAGTTCCAACGATCTTCGATCTGCCGCAGCCGCAGCCGGCGACGCGCCGCGGCCCGCGCTACGGCCGGCAGCTCGTCGAACCGGCCGTCGGCCTCGGCGGCGGCAACCGTCCTGTCCACCAACCGCAGCAGACCCCGCCACGCCGCGCCCGCGGCTTCCCGGTCCGCATCGGTGTAGCCGCGATCGACGGTCGGCAGTGCCGGGTGTGGTTCGAGGCGCGGCCCGACCAGCTGGGCGCCGATGCGGACGTTCTTGAAGTCCAGCCCCGCGACCGCCTGCGACTTGCCGTCCGGGCCGAGCGGCCGGGACGCCCTCCCGCCGGCCTTCAGCGCCATGCCTGCCAGGCTGTCCACGCCGCTCTGGCGGGACTTCCACGCCCGGAACTCGGCCTCCTGGCCGTTGTCGATCACCATCACGGTGTCGCCGTCTCGGTACACGGTCACCGCGTGCGAGCCGACCTCGTTCGGATTGTCGAAACCGCGGTAGCCGAGCACCGCGACCACCACATCCCCGGTGGACAGCACGCGGTCGTGCAGCGCCTCGAACGATTCGAAACCGTGCTCTTCCCAGTCGGATCCGACGATCTCCGGCGCCGCCCTGGCATCGGTCCCGGGCAGGCCGGACCGGAGCCGGAGCCGTTGCTCCGCCGACAACGGCGGTTTGCCGACTTTGGCGTTGGCGGCGTCGGTGGCATCCAACAGGCAGGTCAGCTCGTCGCCCCGCAGATGCCGGCTGGTGTCGGAATCCGGGGGCTCATGACCGAAGACATCCGCTGGGGGGCGGTCTTCGACGAGCACAGCGTCGAGCTTCGCCCCGAAGCCCTCCGCCATGGCCGCGTCGATGCGGGCGAGCTGTGCGGCCGCAGTGTCGACGGTGATCGAGTTCTCCAGCAGCTCGCGCAACTCCAGCCGCATGGCGTTGACCGGGTCCATCACCAGCGCCTTCAGCAGGTCGGTGCGCCCGGATCGCTGTGTCAGCCAATAGAATTCGCCCATCTCATAGGTGAGGCGCGATGTCCTGATCGCCGATTCGGCCGGCACCAGGGCCGACTGCACGCGCAACTGCTCCCCGGCCAGGATTTCCATCCGGCCGACCAGCTGTTGCAACGCCGACGCCTTGGCCAACCACTTGTCTCGGTGCCCGGCGACCTCGAGCATCTGCTTCAGGTCGCCGAGCCGCTCAGCAAATCTGGCGAACTGGTGTTGCGTAGTGGAGTACTCGCGCATGGCGGCGGCGACTTCGGCCAGTTGCGTGGTTGACAGTGGTCCGTCGGGAAGCGGGAAAATGTCGTATTCGGGGTGCCGCCGGTAGGCGTTGCACAGATCATCGAGGCGGGTGTCCGCTTCCGCCACGTGTGCCTGGGCCTGGCGCAGGGCTGCCTGCAACCGGCCGATGCCGTCGAGCTGTTGCACCGCCGCGGAGTACTGCGTCGAAAGGACTATCCGTGCGTCCAGTACCTGGATTTCCTTGGCCAGCTTGACATTTTCACGTTGGTTTTGTTTCTCCCACAGGTCGACCAGCTGCGCGACCCTGATCGGAGTCAACTGATCGACCTTCACACCGATCGGCGCCAGCATGTCGGCCAGGAACCGCCGTTCACGGGCAAGATCTGTTGGGGTACCGAGCGGCTGTTCGCGCTGCCCGGACAGTACGTACAAATCGCGGCGCTCTCGCGCGCTGTTTTTCATCGCCTGTGTGAGTGCACCGTCGCGCGGCACGGTCGAGAACTGGTGCGGGTCGGCGCGCAGCCCCAACTGGCCCGCGGTCAGCAACGCCTCCTCCAGCAGCTCGTCCAACTTCGCGTTGGTCTCTTGTAGTTTCCGGTCCGCTTTCACTTCGGCGGCGATGTCTCGGGCGTCGTGCAAATTCATCCGCCAGTTGTTGGCCAACTCGGCAGTGGCGTCCAGCCGAGGCATCAGGCTCGAGAGCTGCTGGTATTCCTCAAAGGCGAGCATGCGCAGCTCAACCCGCGCCCACCCCTGGTGCAGCATCGATTCCAGCATCTCGATACGCCGCCCGCGTTGGGGATCGACGTCGGTGCGACGCACCAAGTCCAGGAACGTCCCCGGCGTGACCAACGTGGTGACCGGTTGCATACCAGGGCGGGAAGACCGCTCCTGCACCAGTTTCCGCGCCGTGTCGATGAACTGCCGGACCTTGCCCGGCTCACGGGTGAACGCGTCGCGGTGCTGGGTCAACCGTTCGTCGGCCAACACGGTTTTCAGCAAGCCACGTTCGCCGTGCAACCTGATCCGGCCAGCTGTGGCCCGCTGCTCGGCCAAGCCGGCGAGCACGCCGGCCACTCGGCCCGGGTCGCCGCCCTGCACCACCACCACTGCGGTCGTCTCGTCCGGATGCGCCTGGTGCTCGGTCGCATACCGTCCAACCGCATCACGCAGGCCAGTGCGCAGTGACTCCGCCATGTTCTGCGCGTCGAGCAACACCACCACGTGGTCGGCGGTACTCGGGTCGCCGACCGCGGCGACCAGCTCGGGCTGGCGGGAGCGTACCTGCAGTTCCGGTGCGCCGGGCAGCGCCCGCACCCACCGCTCGGCCCTGGCCAGCACCTGGTCGGGATCGACACCCATGGCGGGCAGCCGGTCGGCCACTGCCGCCCACACCGCGGATCCGTCGCCCTGGTGCACGATCTCGACGGTCGGCGGCGACTGGTAGGGCGCCCGCTGTTCGTGCGCGACCTGGGAGAAGGTGATCCGGTGCACCAGCCCCTCGGCCACCGACTCCGTACTGGCCGCGACATCCACACCCGCGGCGCCACCGTAGCGCAGCACCCCGATGATCGAGGTGGACCGGCCAGGCACGTTCTCGGCCTCGGCGAGATCGGTGAACTCGTCGACGATTCCGTTCAGCGCATTCAGCGCACCATAATCCGCTGCGTCCCGCGAAACGAACCACACCTGGTGACCTGCGGCGGCTTTCCGGTCACCGAGCTCGACCACCAACGCCTTCGCAGCGTCCCCGGCCGCCGGGTAGGACACCAGATGCATCGGCAGGCCCATGTCCTCGGCCCGCTTGTGGACCTCTTTCAGCGCCTGCTGCATGGCATCCAGCTCCATCAGCCGGGCATGCTCGGTGGCGTCGAGTCTGCTCCTGCGGGAGGCTAGTTCGTTGTATTCCTCATTCAGTCGATCGAGGTTGCCGTCACGGTGGTCACTGCTGGGCCGGACCTCGGTGGTGTCGTTAATCTCCGGAAATATTTCTCCCAGATCGACGCGCGTCGTTTCGGTCGAGTTGTCCCAGAAATTTGTCGCCTTGTGCGCCGTCTCGCGCGCCGCGGCTACATCGATCCGGGTTGCCCCGTCGTGGACCAGGTCGTCGACCGTCAACCCTGCCTCGGCCAACGCGGCCGCTAGCTGCAACCGGCGGGCCGTGTCCGGCTCCGGATCCCCGGCCACCGGCACCTGAACCAACTCGCCCTGCTCGTCCACCACGCCGGGCATGTCGTGGAACGGGCGACCGGCGGGCTCCCCCTCGCCCATCGGGCGCTGCGGCCCCCAGTTGCCGTCCTGGTCCTGGACCAGCCGGATGGCGTGCAGCTTCCAGCTCGGCTTGTCCCACTTCGCGAATGGGACATCGACGACCTCGTGTCCCTTGCGCTCGTGCACCCACACCCGGCCGTCCTTGCCCCGGTAGAGCACGAACATGTGCGCACCGGTGCGGCCGTGGGTGACGGTGCCCAGCACGATCTCGCCGCTCGCGGCCAGCTCGCGCATCTGCTCGATGTTCTCGAAACCGTTCTCATGCCACTTGGCGCCCATCCGCCGGGCGATGTCGGAAGGCCGCATGCCGTCGGCATGGATCGCGGTGTCGAACATCGACGGCAGGTCGATGCCTTCGACACCGAAAACCTCCGTGACGAACCACATCGCGTCGGCAGCGCAGAGCTTCGGTACCCCGTCCAAGTGCTCTGTCTGCGCGTCACTGGGGAACCCGGACCATTCCGCGGCGCCGTCGGCAACCTCGGCACCGTCGAAAACATCCGACAGCAGCGCCGCAGCCAGCAGATCGGTGGGCGACGCGGTGGGCTTGTCCGTCATTCCGTCAGTAGGGGCGGGCGGCGCCTGCGTGCGCAGCGCGACCTGTACTTCGAGCGGTGTCGTGGTGACCCGCTCGAGTGCGATGTCGATCTGCCCATCGAGGTCGGCGACAAGGTCGGGCTGTCCAGCGACAACGGCGACGGCACGGTCACCCGCCAGTGCTTCCAGTTGCCGGGTCTCCGCGACCAGCACCTCGAGCTGTTGTTCCAGCCGAGCGTGAGTCTCGGCGAACTCGAGCATGATGTTCAGCCGGTCGGTTCGCCGGGATGTCCCGAGCGGAGACTCGATCTCGACCGCCAGCCGATCGGTGAGCTGCTGCCGGGCGTCCGGTCCCCAGTGCAGGTATTCGGAATCGGCCGGGAAATCCTCGACGAGTTGTCTCAGTTCTCGGTAGAACTGCCGTTTGGCCGTGAGCATTTGGTCCTTGGTGCCCAGCAGCCTGCGCTCCAGGTCGGCCATCTGCTCGGACCGGCGGTTCGCCGTCCGGAATTCCTCGACATGGGTAAGGAAGGCATTGAGCTGCAACAGCTCCCGGGCCACCGCTACATCGGCCTCGTCGTGCGCGAGATCCTGCAGCTGCGCAGGTAGTTCCGTGGCCGACATGGCAGCCACCCGATGCCGGGACAACGATTCCGGGGAGATTCCCAGCCAATTGGCGATCTGCGCGGCGAGCGCATCCCGGCGGCGGTGCTGTGGTGCCAGATCGTCCGCGGTCAGCTCGCGTGGATCCAGGTGCGGCTGTGACGGATGGGGTTCCCGCAGCTGCCACGCCCGGTCCGCGGCCTCATGGTACAGCGTGTTCAGGTGATCGCCGAACCGGATCGGCTCCGTGACGGGGCGTTCCTCCAGCTGCTGGGTGATCTGATCCAACCGGTTGTCGAACAGATCACGCAACAGGCGCACGGCGATCCGGGACCGGCCTTCCGGTTCCCCTGCCTCCGGCTGCCTCTCTTCGGCCTCGTTCAGTTCCATCGCCAGCGCGGACAGCTCCGTGGCCTGCTGGGTGAACCGCTCCCAGTCGTTCTCGGTGTCCCCCCGCTCGGACAACTTCATCGCGCCCGGCTCCATCTCTCGCAATGCCGCGTCCAGCCGGGAGAGCCGGCGCATCCGAGTGCCGTAGCGGTCGATGTCCGCGACCAGGGTCGCCAGCCGGTGCCAGCGCCGGAATTTCGCCTGCGCCTCGGTCTGTTCCGAGTTCGCCAGCAGCCAGGCCGGGTCGTCCAACTCCTGCTCGGCCAGCAGCGGGTCGGCCAGCATCGCCGCCAGCTGTTTCCGCTCCTCGGCAATCAGCTGCGGCGGAGCATTCTCGCCGAGCCGGCGCCTGGCCAGTACGTCGGCGAACTCGGCACGCTCGGCGGCCATCCGGGTGTTCAGGTCGCCGCGTCCGGCGCCCGGTTCCACCAGTTCCGCCCAGTTCATTCCGACCGCTGCGGCCGCGCCGATCAGCTCGGCAACCGCGGTGGTGCGCCGTGCCGAGGCCAGAATCGCCGTGGTGGCCAGCTTTTCCGATTCACGCGCACCAGACCCGCGCAGCGGCCCCACCGAGATATCCGGGAGCGACTTGCCCGACAGGACGGCCGCCAAGGCCTTGGCTTCGAAGACCGGCGTTACCTCGTCGAGCAGCTCCTGCACATTGTCGCCCGCGCTCAGCAGCGTCACCATCTTCGGGTCTTGCGTCATGCGCCGCTGGTGCCCTCGCACGGTCTGTTGCACCGCGTCATACCACTCGGTCCCGATGAACGTCGACACGAAAAGAGTTGTGGCGTTATCGGTATCGCCGATGGCGAGCGTCAAGCCCGCCGATTCCAGCACCGACACCTCGGGGGAACCTGGCAGCCGGTCGACCGAGCGGATGAACAACCGCAACAACTTGTCGAAACCCTCCAGCCGGGCCTGTTCCCGCCAATCTTCGGCCGTGCTGTCGGGTTGCTCATCGAGGTCGGACGCCCATTGCAGGTGTTCTGCGTGGCGCAGTATGGCGGCGATGTTGCGAGCTGAAATCGGCGCGCCCGGCAACCCCGCAACCAGATCGGAAGCGACCATGGCGACGAGTTTCAGCACCTGCGGGCCACGCCTGCGCCAACGCAGCACCTCCATGAGCTCCCACGCGGTGGGCTTCGTCCCCAGTCCGTCGCGCAGCTCTCGGGCCAACTCGCGTGCCTGATCCAGTGTTTCGGCGTCGATCGTGGGATCCAGCGCGATCTGCTGCAGCACCTGCTTCGGATCCCACGGGTCGTCGACATGCCTCGACTGGTACTCGCCTGCCAGGCTCCGCGCGGCGATCTCGACCACATCGCTGCCGCCGCGGCGGCCGTACAGCACCACGGTCGGCCGCCGCTGCCCCTCGTGGCGAGTCTCGTAGGCCGCGTTCGCCATCGCGACGTGCTGCACCAGCTGCTCTGCATCCCGTTTGTCACGAGCGTCCAGCACTTCTTGCCAGCTGGTGCGCTCGTCCCACTCGCTGTGTGCGGCTGCACCAGTGGCGAAGTCGTAGTCGACGGTCACGATCATCGCCACCGTGCCGTTGCCGGATCTCTGCCGGCTGCGCAGCATTCCGGCGGCCTCGATCATGGCCCGGTCGATTCCGTGCTGATCGGACACCGCGCCGGCCTGGAACCAGAGCAGGGTGTCGGCATCCGCGATGTCACCGACACCCATCCGGACCCGCCGACGCCCACCGACCGCTACCTCCTCGCCCCGGTCACCCACATCCCGCAGGTGCTCGATCGACAACAGGCGCACCTGCTCGCCGGGGACCGCATCACGCAAGGTGTCCGGGATCGTCGACACCAGCTCCTCGTCGACCGCCCGCAACTCGTCCTGCACCTGCGGGTCCAGGACGTCAGGGGGCACAACCGCGATCGCCTGCCGTAGCTCCGGATACCGGCGCAGCAGTTCCGCCTGCAGCCCGGCGGCTTCCGCCGTCTGCCACAACTGCGTGACCACCTGGCCGAGGCTGCGGGCCGAGGCGACATCCAGCTGCCCCTTCCCGATCGGATCCAGCAGCTGTTCCATGGACTGTTTGCCCGCCCGTTGCAGAGCGTCGCGCACCAGCGGAACGAGTTCCGGCGAATCGGTGTCGATCTCGAACCAGACCTCCCGCCCCGATTCGGTCCGCTCCATCCCGGAACGGAACCACTGCCGCCGCTCCTGCGGTTGTTCCGCGGTACCGATGAGCGCACTGCCGCGGTCCGACAAGGTCACCCGCAGCCGGTCGGCGACCGCATGCACCTGCACCACGACATCGCCACTGCCGGAATGCCGCATAGCGGCGAAGGTCTCGTCGATTTCGCCGATGACGTCGGTGGCATTCCACGGTGACCAGCCGAGCAACGACCCGGCCAGCATGTTCCACACCGGACTGCGCCCGGCCCCGAGGTCGTAGGCGGAATTGGTCACCATCACCGAATGCCTCGGCCTGGATTTCCACGCCGCCGAGTCATCCGGGCCCGGCCGATCGGTAGGTGCCGTTTCGCTGTCCGCGGCCCAGACCGCATCCGATCCGGTCAGCCACTCGGTGAGCCGGTCGTGCAGCCGTCCCACCGCCGGGACGATACGCGCGTCGGCGCCCAGCTCGACCTGCCGGTAACGCGCGACGACCCGCCCGTCCTCACGGTGCAGTTCCAGCACGATCCGCGCTGTCGCCCCACCACCGACATCCAGGGTCAGGGCAACTGCCACGCCGGTCGGCATGGTCTCGATACCCCCGACACGCAGCAGGAAGCGGAAGGCTTCCATGGGGAACACCTCGTCGGCATTCACGCCACGCATCTGCAGGACCCCGTCGGGTGTGAACGATTCCGGGATGTCCGCAACATCGGTGAGCCAGAGCGCCCCCGTCCCGTCGACAGGATGCCTGCCGATGCGGACGTTTTTGGAGTCCAGCCACGCCAGCGACGGGTGGTCCGAGCCGGCGCCCAGCGTCGGCGTGGGGTCCGACGCGCTTGGATCGTCGGGCTCCGGTTGTTCCGGTGGGTCGGCACCGCTGTCGTTGAACCGGCGGCCCAGGTTGCGTTCCGGATGGTCCACCCCGGGGTTGTCCTGCGGCTGTTCGCCCGGCTGCAGTGGGTGCACCGGCTTGCGGTGCTTGTCGAAAACGATGCCGTACAGCGGGCCTTCGGGTTTGTCCCATTCGTCGAACCGCACGTCGTGGACCTTGTGGCCGACGCGTTCGTGCACCCACACTTCGCCGTCGGAACCCCGGTACACCACGAACATGTGCGCGCCGGCGTCCCCGAAGTCCACCGCCCCCAGCACCACCTCACCCTGCTGGGCGAGCACGTACATCTCGTCGAGTGACTCGAACCCGCCCGGCTGCCATTTCGCACCCGCTGCCCGCGCCACCGCCTGCGGGCTCATGCCTTCGGCACGCAGCTTCAGATCGTGCAGGGACGGCGGATCTATCGGCAGGCCGAGGATTCTCGCGCCGAACCACAGCCCCTCGCCCGCGCACAGCTGCGGAGTGTCGTCGAGCAGGTGCAACACCTGGGGTGCGGTCGGGTGCTGGGGTGGTGTCGAGCCGTCGGCGACGCCGGCCGGCGGCCCGACCGGCAGGACGCCCGGATCTTGCCGCACCCCGTCGGTCGGCCCGGTCGCCGCCGGACCCTGACCCGCGGGATCGTCGAGCAACCGGGTGACAAGAATCTCGACCGAGGTCAGGCGCTTGGTCAGGGATTGCTCGAGTTGCGGCGCCGATACCGCCGAGTCGACGGCCGATGTCGCTTGCAGGACCGCGAAGGTGAGCTGCCGCAATCGTCGCGCAGCCGAGTGCTGCGCTGAATACGAAGGGTCCTGCAGCACCCGTTCCACGACCTCGGGGGTCAACTGCTCCGGCGTCCACACCCGAAGCTGGTCACGTCCGTCCGGTCTGAGCGCGGTCAGCACCTTCCGCGCCTGCCGCTCGGCCAGCTCGGCCGCCTTTGCGGGCCACCGCTCAACCGGCCCCCAGTCGCCCAACGTGACATCGTCTTTGGCGATCACCACCTCGAGCAGTCCGCGTGACGCGGCCAGCAATTGCTGGGTGGAAAGCAGCTCCCGGGCCGACCGTTCGAGCTGATATGCGTGCCGTTCGATTTCACCTACTGCCCGCACCCAATGCTGTTGTGCCCGGGCCGCTTCGATCAGCTCGCGCAACGCAGCGGACAGCCCCGGCTCACTGCGCCGCCGAAGCTCTTCCACCTGCGTGAACCACGACTCCCCCGCCGTCGCCGGGCTCGCCAGTAACTCGGCGTCGACAGCCGACAAGCGAGGCGTCAGGGCATTGCGCAGGTTGACGAACCGCATTCTCGCCCCGAATTTTTCGGTGTGCGCCCGACGCAGCGCGCCCGACAGCGTGCCGAACGCCCGGATCCGGGCCCGGTGCCCCTCCATCTGCGCGATGGCGTCGTCGAGCGAGTGCAGCTCTCGGACCTGCCGAAGTTCGTCCACACTCGCCCCGCGCGCCTGCAACTCCTCCAGCGCCATGGCGAGCTCGAACTCGTCGCGCAACTGCTCGGCCGTCAGCGACGACAGGCCGACGTACCGCCTGTGCAGCCCCGCGGCCAGCTGCTCGCGCCGCGTCCGCCATGCCGTCACCGCCTCGTCCGGTGTCAGCGAGGCCGTGTCCACGGTCATCGGCGGGTGGGTCACGGCCTGCGACGCCCACTTCGCCATCGCATCGTGGCGGGCTCGGACCAGGTCGGCGCTCAACACTCCCTGCCGGGCCGGGGTACGCCGCCCGGGGGCTTTGACGAAATCGGCCAGCCTGCTGTGCAACAGGTCGCTGAGCATCCGCTCCGTCACGGCGTGCGCCTCGACCGCGTGGGCCCAGTCCAGCAACGCGCGTCGTTCCTCCACCTCCCGTGCCAGTTTCCGCACGGCCTCGCGGTCGACAACAGGGCTGTCTTCGATGCGCGCGATCTCCGCGTCGAGTTGGTCCGTGGACAGCTCCGCCGGATCGGTGTCGGTCAGCAGGAAGCTGCTCAACAGCAGCCGTGCCTGGCGATACCCCTCGTCCAGGTTCTGGAGGGCGGCCCTGCTCTGCTGGGTCCTGTCCGGGTTCAGCTGGTACTTGGCCACGATGTCTTCGCCGCGGACCTGCGGCGGCTCCGGTATCCCCATCGGCTCCAGCTGCTCCAGATCACGGGCGAGATCATGGAGCGCGCGGAGGTCACCGACTATCCGTTTGTACGCATCCGTGCCCTCTGGTGCGTGGGCCAAGGATTCTCTGACCACATCCGGCAATTGCGTTATCAGCAGGTCACGAAGATCGATCCGGTCGAGTTCCTGAAGCAAGCGCATGGCACCGTGTCGCCACTCGAACTGCCGCACGGTTTCGGCCGACACCTCGAACCTGTCGGTCCGCTCTTTCAGATCGGCCAACTCCTGCTCGGCCAACACCGCATCGGCCAACATCTCGGGCGGAATTCCGGCTTCCCGCGCCAGCCGGTCACGAGCCGCGGCAAGATCGCCGACAAAGGCGGCCCGCATCGAAGAATCCTGCTGAAGCAGCATCTCCACGCGACCAACGCCGTCCACATTGCCGTCGCCGTCCACATTGCCGTCGAAACGCGTGAAAATGGTGTACAGGCCCCAGAACAACACTTGTGCCCGGTCGCGGTCGCCATGCCGCAGCTGCTCGAGCCCACGCGGTGCGGCGTCGGACGGATCGGCGTGGTCCACCCGCGCACCCATGTTCGCGATCGCGAACGCCTTGCCCGCCCCCCGCGGCCGTTCGCCGGGGGCAAGTGGGATCGCTGCTTGCCCATCGGCGTTGAAGACGATGCCGTGCAAGCCGACCACACCGGACAACCCCTGGCGCCACGACTCGAACTCGACCGGCGGCCGGGCCCCGTCGTGCACCATGACCCGGTCGCCGCGCCGGTAGATCGCCACCGCGTGCGCACCGACCACGCCTTCGCGTTGGAAGCCGTCGAACGCCACCGACGCGATCATCACGCCGCCGTCGGGCACGTCTTCGGCCAGCTCGGCGAAGTTCGCGTAGCCCTCCGGATTCCAGTCCGCGCCCACCAGCACAGCGCCGAAATCGCCGGATACCCCGTTATGCGGAGCGGACATCAACTTCAGCATCTCGATCCGCTGACGCAGGTCGGCAACCACCGAGTCGGTGTCGGGGTTCACGCCCGCTACCCGCAACGCCCGCAACCGAGCGTCCAAGGCTCGGTCCAGCGCGATCCGGGCCGCTTCCGGAAAACAGTTGTAGGTGAGGCCGTCCAGCCGGTGTGAAATCTGTCGATTCACACTGCCATTGCCTGGGCTCTCGATCAGGAGCCGTCCCTGTTCCCGGTACTGCACCAATGAGCTGTGCTCCAGGACCTGCTCCAGCAGGCGCGGTCCTACCCGCGGATCCCTCCTGGTCGCGGGGACGTCCGGGTGACCGATCAATCGCACCCGCTGCGGGGGCAATCCCGCGCGTTCGCGGGCCGCCTGCTGGCGGGCTATCGCCTCGGCCAGGTCCTGGCTATTGCCGACCCAGACCCGAGCAGCGATGCTGCGGCCCTCGCCTCGGCCTGCCGCCACATCGGCGACGGCATTGGCGGCAGCTTCGTGCCGATACCAAGGCACCTGAGTGGATTCCGAGTTCACCGCATGGATAGCGATTTCCTGCACCGCATCCGGATCCCCGATCACCAACATATCGCCCGCGGCATCGAGCAACCGCACATCCAGATTCCCCGGAACCTGCGCGACCCAACGCTGCACCGCAGTAAGCAGTTCCGCCTGGGCGGCCAGCTCTGGCAGCTCCGCCAGCTGCGTTTGCTGCTGCTCGGTGCGCACACCCAACTGGTTGAGCCCCTCGAGCCGATCGATTTCCCGACGCAGGAAAACCCGCCGGGCCGCGTCCCGCGCCGCCAGGGGGAAGCCTTCAGTGCGAGCGACCGCATCGGGGATAGCGGCGATCATCAACCCCTGCAGGACCGGGCCGCTCCATTCCCAGGCTCGCTCAAAATCGGCCGGAGTCCGGGATTCCTGTTGGATGGCGCGCATTCGGTCCCGAGCCTGGTTCTGCTCGTCGAGAGATCCGGGCCCCTCGTCTGGCTGCAGCGCCGGTTCCGGCTGGGCGCGTTCGGAATCCACCCAGGGGATGTGGGATGCCAGGCGCTGCTCCAGATCCCGAACTTGCGCCACGGCCAGTTGCCACCGCCGGGTGGCTCTGACCACGTCTTCCACTTCGTTGCGCCAGCGCGGACTCACAGTGGGGGATTGGGTTTCGTTGAGCCGCGGAGTGGCTCGGTTCTCGGGGGCGGGGAAAGTGGCAAACTGTGGCAACAGGTTGCCGTTCGAATCGTAGTTCGCAACGACACCGAGGTCGGTGTAGGGCTTCCCCTGCTCGCGCTTAACCAGTGAGACCAGGTCAGTGGGTGCATAGATGTTAGTTCGGACTACGTCGTTGTTGTGCAGGTACTCGGCAGCTTCTCGCGCCGCCGACGCCCCGGGCATCGCTGTTTTGCACGAGACAAAGAGCGTCGCCGGAGCTTGTTGCGCGGCACGTACGAAGTAGTCGATGGACTCGAGTAGCCGCCCGAATGACTCTCCATCGAGTAGCACCATCGTCCACTGGGGCTGCTCGTCCGAACCGGTATCGACATCGATCGCGAAGATGTCTCCGTCGTCCACACCGTGTGTAACGGCGACGGCTGGCGGCTGTCCTTCCGCTTCTGCGACTGCGTCAGCCCAAGGCGCTTCCTCCGACCCGCGGAATTCTTGTGGATGACCGCGTTCGTCATCTGGTGGGACGTGGCGCGGGAGTAGCACCCAGTCGCTGTATCTTTCTCCGCCAGCCCACTCCGTGAATGATTCCGCATCGCCGGGATACCCGTCAGCTGCAGGGAGATCGCTGAGCAACGTTCCGAACACAGTCCCATCACCACTGACGAGTGGCTGGTGTTTCACTTGGCTGGACTGGAAGGTCACGGGGGCACCATCCAACGAGGTACCGGTCAAGCGGATACCTCTGGCGACGTCCTGATCTGCTGTGGTTTCACGCGACACTGCACCGCGAACCTCACTCGTCAGTATTCCCAGGGCTTGCTCGTAGTCGCTCCCGATCAAGTCCTCATACAGCTGCCCGTAGTCGACGGTGAGCGCAGCAATGATTTCCGGCGGCAAAGCCTCGAGCCTCTCCGCCACCTGCCGGGCCGCATCCCGAACTTCGGCACGCCAAGCGCGATAGACGGGGCGCAAACCGACTGGAATCTCCAGCCCATCGGCGGTCCGGGTATCGTCGCGCTGCTCCCGCGCAGGCCCGAGTTTCCGCAACGCCGCCGCCCGCCTTTTAGCCTCGTAGATCCAGTTCCGTGGGTTGCCGAACAGTTGGATCTTCTCGAGTTTCTCGGGGATGTTGTTGGGGCCGTGTGGTCGGAGTGGGATCTCTGGTATGCCGTTGGAGAATTCCGCGGCCAGTACCTGCACGGTGTCTTCGGTATAGGATGCGGCCCACCGTTGGATGTTCTCGTAGCCTTCGATGGTCTGTTGCCGGTATTGCCCGTCGTGTTCGATGAGGTGGTGGGCCACGATGCCGTGGGTGGTATCGGGTCGGATGGTGAACGCGTGTCCGGTGCCGTCGGCGAAAACGAAAATACCTTGGGCGATATGGTTTGC